>NZ_WINL01000003.1:0-350621 GCF_009827705.1 Apibacter sp. B3935 | reverse complement strand
TGGAAACTATTTCTAAAGAAGCTTTTGAATATGCGTATAATATCAGCGTGGATGCTTCTAAATGCTCTAATCTTAAAAATATAGGTACATATGCTTTTAATGGTGTTAAGGGCAAAGTAGTACTTCCCGACCATCTGGAAACTTTACCTTATTTGTCTTTTGCTAAGTTTAACGGTATTATTACCCTTCCTAAAAATTTAAAAACTATCGGACAAGAGGCTTTTTATAATTCTTTAATAAAAGAAATAACTTTACCTGCATCGCTAAAAAAAATTGATACGGAGGCTTTTAATGGTGCTAAACAATTAGTTTCTATTACCAGTAACAATACAACTCCGCCTTATTTAGGTAAAAATGTATTTTATGGGGTTGATAAAAATAACTGTTTGTTACAAGTTCCTAATTCTTCTCGTCAACTATACGCAAAAGCCGATCAATGGAAAGATTTTCAATTTAAAGAAGCCAATTTATTTATTTCTTTAAATTTACCCGATTCAGATTTCCCGGTTAATACCCCTTTTTTAGTTTCCACTACTCTTGAAAATAAGGGTAAATCCGAAGCTAATTATAGTGGTGAAGTAGCTTATTTTTTATCTGAGGATGATCGTTGGGATGATAACGATTATTTACTTGCTAAACATTCTATCTCTGAAACTATACCTGCCAAGGATAAAATCTCTTTTACTACCTCAATATCTTTCCCTGATAAATTAGGTAATTTTTTCTTACTTGCTGTGATCATTCCTAAGGACTCAGCGGATATCCCATTGGAAGATTACTCAAGCTTTGCAGGAAAAATACATTTATCACCTGAATATAAAGTGAGCATAAACCCCTTAGATAAATCCATTTATTCCAGAGGGGAAAAAATAATTTTTAATGGTAAAGCCCGGTTGGCTGATAAAAGCCCTGCCATTGATAAAAATATTAAAATTAATTTAGTTACTGCAGGTACAAAAAGGGAGTTTTTTGCTAAAACTAATACCAAAGGTGAGTTTACCTACACTTTCACCCCTTTTGATGAAGAATTCGGTTTTTATCAAGTGGGAGCTTCTCATCCTGATATCTCTACTTCTGCAGCGCAAACTGATTTTACTATTCTAGGTATAGATATTATCGACAGCAATATTATATTTAAAGGGATAGTAAACAATACTGTAGAAGGATCTATTGAAGTTAAAAATAAAACCCATCTTACTTTACATACTATTACTGTCCATCCTAAAGTTAATTCCGATAGTTATTCTATTTCTTTTGAACCATTGACCGTTTTAGAACCGGGTAAATCAGCTTTTTTAAAATACAAGCTTAACGCTAAAAAGGTTACATTGACTGATAATTACGAGTCTGCAGCCTTCGACATTAAAGCAGAGGAAGGTAATTTGGCTGAATTCTCCGCTAAATTTACCGCTACTACAGGTAAAGCTTATTTGGAGGTGAAAAAGTTTCCTAAAGATATTACTGTAACTAAAGGTAAAAAACGTTTGGTTGAATATACTCTTTTTAATTCCGGAAAAGAAAATACGGGCAAAATCTCTCTTTCTTTACCTTCTGAGGATTGGTTCAGAATTTTAAGTCCGGCCACTGCTTCAATTGATAATTTACCGCCGGGACAAACTGCTACCTTTACTATTGAGCTCACAGGTAAGTCGGATCTTCCTTTGAATTCACCATTCAAAGGCTCTATAGCCGTAAATACTGAAAAAGCCAATTCAATATTAATTCCTTTTGACATTGAGCTTGTTTCTGAAAATGTTGGATCTTTATGGGTGGATGTGGTTGACGAATATTCTTATAATACACCTAGTAAACCTCATGTTAAAAATGCTAAAGTGGTTATTTCACATCCATTTTCCGGTAAGGTGTTGAGCGAAGGATTAACCGACCAAAATGGATTGTATAAATTGGATAGTATTCCGGAAGGATATTATACCGTTTCTGTTTCTGCTGATAAGCATGAAAGTTATAAAAATAATATTTTAATAAACGCCGGTAAACTCAATAATCAACGGGTGTTTATTTCTTACATGGGGGTTTCATATACCTGGGAGGTAACTCCAACAGAAATTGAAGATGAATATGATATCGATTTAAAAGTTGATTATGAAACCAATGTTCCTCAACCGGTGGTTATTATGGAATTCCCTAAACCCTTACCGGATCTTAAACCGGGTAATACGTACAGCTTTATGGTTACTTTAACCAATAAAGGACTTATCGCGGCAGAAAATGCTAAAATTCAATTTGATTCATATAATAATTACGTATTTACCCCTTTAGTTAATAAAGTAAACATTCCTGCTTTAACGGCTATACAAATACCGGTAGTAATGAGTATGAATAATTCAAATAATAATAGTTCCAATGGAAATAGTGAAAACAACAATAACAACAATGGTTCCAATGGAAATGGTGAAGACAACAATAACAATAATAGTTCCAATGGAAATAGTGAAGACAACAATAATAATAACAATGGTTCCAATGGAAATGGTGAAGACAACAATAACAACAATGGTTCCAATGATAATAATAATAATAATAATAATTCAGATAATAATAATAGTAATAAGGATAAAAACGATGATAAGGTTAACAAAAATAATGGCTGCATAAGTTATGTTAAAGTTTTTTATGAATACAAGTGCGGTAACACTACAGTTAAAAAATCTTCATACAAGATAACCCATATTAACCCAGGTTGCAATAACAATAATTCTTCGGGGCATTTGGATTTATCCAATGGAAGCGTGAGTACTGGAAGTGGTGGGTTTATTCCTATTGTTATATCGGGTGGCTGTACCCCTTTACCTCCATGCCTTATTGAAGCTGGTGGAGCAATTATAAGTTGTAACCCACTTCCTCCATATATAGGCTGCGCCTATAGTTTTATAACTTCAGGAGTAAATACTAAAAATATAATACTTTGCCTGATAGGTTTCTTAGAAAAAAAACCGAGTAAATTTGGTATAGGTATAAGCTGTGTTGTAGCTTTATATGACTTTTTTAATTGTGCGTTAGAAGATATTATAAATAAGTTTCAAAAATCTGGCTCAGACAAGATTCAGATTAATGATATGGAAGCTATACTTAATTTTATAAACACTGTAAATAGTTATTATGCTGAATATTATGGTAATTCAATTATGAATTCCTCTTCTTTTTTACAATTCGCAAATGCAACTGCTGCTCACTTAGGTGACAATAAACCTTTTACACCTCAAGATATTGCCAATATCAAAAGCCTTTTTGCTAATTCTGATATAAGCTCTTCTACCATGGATAACTTTTTTACTCGATGGAATTTAACTCTTCAAGCTTGGGATAATGGAGTTTATACTCCTAATGATAATTATCCTGACATAGTAAATAAAACGAAACTTAATGAATATTTGAAAACTATGATTTCTATAAAAGAATATGTAAGTTCCAGAGGATATGATTCTATAGATGAATTATATGCAGACAGGCTTAAAGAAGCTAAAGAATATTTTACTCGCAAACAAAATTCCGTTTGTGCTAAAGTTTCATTAGACATTAAGCAAAAAATGGTTATGACAAGAGAAGCTTTTGAAGGGAATTTTACTCTAACTAATGGTAGCCAACAAAAAGAGATTACTAATATTAAGCTTGATATAAAAATTAGAGATGATCAAGGCAACTTAGCTAATGAACTTTTCCAAATTAATATTAAATCTCTTACGGATTTATCCGCCATTGATGGTACCGGATCTTTAGACCCGGGCAAAAAAGGTTTTGCCTCCATTTTATTTATTCCTACCAAGAAGGCAGCTCCTAATCAAAAGAAATCATATTCTTTTGGCGGTACTCTTTCATATACCAATCCTTTGACTGATGAAGTAACTACGGTTAAATTGTTCCCATCTATTTTGGATGTCCATCCTAGTCCTGAAATTTATCTAGATTATTTTATGCAGAGAAACATTTTCGGGGATGATCCGTTAACTGAAGACATTGAACCTATCATCCCGGCTGAATTGGGTCTTATTATTCACAATAAAGGAATGGGAACGGCTAAAAATGTACATGTTAGTTCAGCTCAACCACAAATTGTTGATAATCAAAAAGGATTAGCTATTGATTTTGATATTATTGGTTCCAACTTAAACGGTAAAAAACGTCAATTGGGAATTACCAATATCGATTTCGGAACTATAGAAGGTGGTAAAACTGCGGTTGGACAATGGTGGTTTACCAGCTCCCTTTTAGGTCATTTTATAGATTTCGAAGCAAAAATTTCTCATTCTAATAGTTTTGGTAATCCGGACCTTAGCTTAGTAGGTGGTATTAAAATTCATGAATTGATTAAAAGTATCCGAGTATACGGTAATCAGGATGATGGCATTAATGACTTCTTAGTTAATGATAATCAAGATATAAAAGATTTTCCTGACTCGTTATTCTTATCTAGCGGTGGAACTGAGCCAGTGTTCCGTACTAAAAATATAGTAATTATAGATAAAAATCCCGATTCTATTGTATCTCAAATTGAAATTACCCCTTCCAAAGAAGGATGGAATTATGGTTTAATCAATGATCCTT
The DNA here is from genome assembly GCF_009827705.1 of Apibacter sp. B3935. Taxonomy (NCBI): domain Bacteria; kingdom Pseudomonadati; phylum Bacteroidota; class Flavobacteriia; order Flavobacteriales; family Weeksellaceae; genus Apibacter; species Apibacter sp. B3935. Next base: position 346,058 of record NZ_WINL01000003.1, on the reverse strand, counting down.
GGAACGGTAAATATTTGATTACTAAGATAGTTCGTAATGATGGTGTGATTATTCCGTTGGATAACTTCTGGTTAACCCAATGTACACTACATGATAATGCGGATCCTGTTTATGAAAATAAGTTACATGTTATCGATAAATTTGAATCTATACATAGTGCTATCTACACCGTTTATTGGGAAATCAATAAAAATAATGCGGTGAGGGTAGAGGCTATTACTCATGTTCCTGAAAAAACTATCTTTGAAAGCTTGAATTATGTAGATGTTAAATTCAATACTCCTATTAATCCTGCAACTTTTACTTACAAAGATCTTTATTTGTCTTGCCAGGGTGGTAAAAATTTAATCGACTCAAGCATTACAATAAATAAAATCGATGAAAGAAACTATCGCGTGTATATTGGATCTAAAACTATGAAGTTTGGGTATTACAGATTCCGTGTATTAACCAATAATATTGAAGATGCTAACGGAAATAAAGGGACAACAGGAAAAGAAGCCAGTTGGACTCAATCTCCCAAAATTAATGTAATTAACGTTTCAGGTATTCTTAATGACGGACAGCCTGTGGATAAAGTAACTATTCAATTTAATATGCCGGTGAATTTTACTAAGGAGGCCATTTATCTTAGAAAAGGTAATTCTGAAACAATACTTTTAGATAATGTAACTATATCCTATAGTGAAGATAAAACTATTTTTACTGTTCAAGGCTTAAAACAATATAATTATATGGATGGTAACTATTCATTAGTTATAGACCTGTCTAAAGTTACGGATACTAACGGCAACAAAGGTAAGGATAATCATTCTGAAAAATGGATGGTATATCCTGCTAATGCTAGCATTAAATTATATCCTAATCCTGTATTATATAACCTTACCCTTGAATCTAATATTCCTTTTAAGTGGTATCATATTGTCTCTCTTTTTGGTAAATCTGAATTTTACCAAACTTTACCGGATCATACTTACAAGGCTATTATTGAAACCAATAATTCTTGGAATAAAGGAATTTATTTGATTTTCATTTATGACAGTAACAATAAATTAATTGCAGTTAAAAGATTTATTAAAATTTAACTCTTTTAATTTATTTTAAGTATTTTATTTTTTTATTATATTTTAAATCACGGGGAGAATTATCGTTTTCCTCGTGATATTTATTACTCTATCTAATTTATAATATGTTTTGAATTTTTATCTATGAAGAGAAAGATATATAAAATATACAATTTGACAATTTATTAATATGCTACGTTAATTTTAAAAGCAACTATTATAGTTATTAAAAAAACAAATGCCAAAAAAAATACATTTTTGGCATTTGAAATTTATTTACTCATTGAATAAGTAAATCGTTATAGAATTTTAGTGTTAATAAACCCTGATTACGAATTTATTTACTTCAAATGTAAGAAATTTAACCTTTGGCTGTTACCGTAATTTCATAATTAAAATAATTATCATATAATAGATAAATTATTCACAATATATATCTCATATTATTTTTTATCTCTTAAAAAATAAGTAGAAAAAATATTAAGTATCAATAAGTATAAAATTTAAATTATTTATATTAAATAAAGATTATGTTAAAATTTATTATCTTAAAAATAAAGCCAACATTTTATCCTTCATTTTATTGAAAATCATTGTTTTATCCACCAATACAAGTTGAAACATGAGATTTTTAGCTTACTATTTCTTATATTTTTATGAAAATATATATTAATAAAATTTGTTAAAACTAAAATAAACTTAAATGAAAATTTGAGTTAATTTTAGTTTTTATCTTAAATTAGCTATCATGTTTATAAGTAATAATTAGTTTTCATTAAATATTAATTTTATGCTATTATAATAGAATGATAAAAGTAACAAAACAAGAAAAAGATATAGCTCTTGAAATATTACATAGTGCTTTCTTTAATGTACTTATTCCAAATTCAATTAACTTCACGATAAAAAAAGACCATAAGAGGCATGAAAGATTAATGGCTCTAATGGATTATCAATTTAAAATGTCAATGAAATATGGAGAAGTTTTTATTAGTGATGACAAAAATGGTTGTGTATTATATGTTGATAAAATATATTCCAGTTTACAAAAGATTAATTGGGAAATTAAACTTCTTTTTAAATGTATAGGCATTGAGAATACTTTTAAAACCCTGAAAAGGGAAAATCTTTTAAAAAAGTATCATCCTAAAGAACCTTTTAAGCATTTATGGTTAATGGGAGTTCGACCCAAATTTCAAGGCAAAGGGATAGGAAGTAAATTAATCAATGAAACCCTTAAAAGATATAAAGGAGATTTAATTTATGTGGAAACAACTATTCCCGAAAATATAAAATTTTATAAAAATTTAGGATTTACCGTTTTCCATGAAACACATGAGCTCAATTATCCTCTTTATTTCCTCAAATTAAGAAATGTTTAATACTGAAATTTATTTTAGTACATTCATATACATTTTAGTTTTATTAATATTGATAATACAAGTTTTATTTAATACTATAACTAGAGAAAATATTAGTTATAAGATTAGATTATTGCTTCTTCTATTATTTGGATTAATTTATAACATTATAGAAGGATTATTACCAGACAGACATTTTCCTATTGACTTATTAACTCAAAACATTATTGCATGGTCAGTAGGAATTATTGTAGCATTTTACACATTCTTTTATATTAAAATAGAATTTAATATAAATATTATCCGACCCCTTACAATAACTAGTTTAAGCTATATAATCAGCATAAGTTTTATATTTTTATTTATAGTACCTTACAATTACACCAAAAGCTTAGATACAGCTAGAAAATTATTTTTAGAAATCCCTTTACTAACATTAATTTTGTCAATATTTTCTACATGTTATAAGCAATATAAGGAATTTGAAAATTATAATAATTTATATCTTAAAATACATACAGCTTGTGGTATAGGGGGACTTTTAGGTGTAACTTCTCTTCCAATAACAATCTTACTGTTTGGTGATAATCAACTAATTGAACAGACCTTTTTTTCTTTAGGTATATTTATTATGTATATTGATTATCTTTTCCTAAATCAAAGGAATAAAGTTTATGAAAATAAAATTAATCTTGGCACTCTCACAAAAAGAGAGAAAGATGTTTTAGATTTAATTTTAAATAATCCAGATAAAAAGCATTTAGAATTAAGTAAAAAAATTTTTATTTCAGAAAAGACTTTTTCTTCTCACATGTCTAATATTTATAAAAAATTAGATGTTAAAGGAAAAAAGGAACTATTAGATAAATATTCTTAATGGATTAAATTTTTGTAAATTTACTTAAAATAAACTAAATACATAAGAACTAAATTTTTTTAAACATTTAAATTAAGTTAAAATTTATTTTTTAATAAAGTATATTTTTAACATATGTAATATAAATTAAAATAAAAAAATTATGTGTAATATTAAATGATTAATAAATACAAAATGTTTTATTTATTTTCAAAAACTTTTATTATATCTTATTTAGTAGATATTTTGCACAATTTTTTGAAGATTATATCCGTTCCGATAGAAAATCAGATTTAAGTGAAAAAGTAAAATCCAAAACGCAAATTTTGTTTATTGAAATTATAAATAAATTATAAAATTTATAATATTTTAAAACTAACTAATATAAAAATTATAATTATAAATACCTTTTTTTTTAATACTAAACTACTTAATGAGCTAATTTAAATCATCTTAATAAAAAACAATTTAGTGTTAAAAATTAATTATTTTATTATTAACTAATAAAGGAAGAGTAGACCCTACTTCAATATATTTCTGATTATAAGATAGGGCTGTGGTAGATTCAGAAACCTCCACTAATATTATTGTTTTGAGAAAGAATTGTATGATTCAAAAGAGAAGGTAAAAACCTGTTTCTGATGTGGATTATGCAGGGATAAATTCTAAATTCCAAAATTTAAAAACCTATATTCTTGATGTTTATAATAAAGATAATATTGAAGGTCAAAATGGTAAGAGATACATAGGTATCTCTATACTCATAACTTTAAAAATATTAACTTCTTTAGAATTTTACTAAATCCCAATAATAAACTTATTAATAAAAATAAAATTCAAATAAAATAAAATTTATCTTAAATTAGCCTCTTATATTATTCTTATCATTAATAAATTTGATTTATGAAAAAAGCAGTAAGTGAAAATTATACTAAAATTAACCACATACTAACAAAAGCTTTTGTAAATAATAAATCTGTAAATTTTGTTTTAAAACAAAAAAATGAAAAATATATTTCAAGTTTGATGGATTATTCTATATATATGGGTGAAAAATTCGGAGATATATTTTTAAATGAAAAAGAAACTGCCTGTGCAATACTCATAGATCACAAAAAAAAGAAAACTACATTAGGAACCCTTATACGGGATATTAAATTTGCTTGTTGTGTGAGTGGATTAAAAAATGCCTATAAAGTAGTGAAAAAAGAAAGGATTACTCATGAAACACTGCCCAAAAACATTGATTTTATTCAACTATGGTTTCTGGGAGTTGATGTTTTACAGCAGGGAAAAGGGAAAGGTACTGATTTTCTACAAGAGCTTATAGAATATTATAAAGGAAAAAAAGAAGCTATTGTATTAGAGACATCAACAGTAAAAAATATTCAATTTTATAAAAAAAATGGGTTTGAAATATATTGTGTGAATAAAGAAGATTTTGGATTTGATTTTTATTTTTTTATATATAGATATTAATAATGTTCGGAACTGAAATTCATTTTTGTACATTCATTTATATATGTATCGCTTTTATTAATTTAATTCCTGTATTACTAAAAAAAAAATATAAGAAATATCATATAAAATTTTTTATACTATCAGTATGTATCCTATTAAATAATTTATCATCTGGACTTCTGCCAGATAATAATTTGAAAATAAATATCCTTTCCCAGAATATATTGGCATATGTTATAGGATTAAGCACAACAATATATTATTTTTATTATATATACACTGAATATGATATTAAAGTCATTGAGTTTATAAATTTCTATTTTATACTAATAGTTTCAAGTCTTAGTTTAATACTTCTTTTTATACTTCCCTATACTATTACAAATAATCTTGTTTTATCCAGGAAAATATTTTTGATAATTCCACTAACTATTATTACAATAATTTTCTTCAATACCAGTCATCAGGAATTAAAAAAATGGAAAGTTACTTATGATAAAAAAAGTAGATTTAGAATTATTTCAGGAATAATAGGGTTATTCAGTATATATTCATTACCTATTGTTATGTTCATATTAGGAGACAATCAGGATGTAGAACAGAGTTTATACACTTTTGGATTTTTATTTTTAATGATTTCTTATTATTTATATGATAAAGATTTATCTTCTAATGGTAAAATTCTGAATTTAACCCCTAGAGAAAAAGAAATTTTTACAATTGTCGTTGAAAATCCTGATATAAAATATGTAGACTTAAGCGAACAATTGCATATTTCAGAAAAAACTTTTTCAGCTCATATGTCAAATATTTATAAAAAATTAAATATAAGAGGTAAAAAAGAACTATTGAAAAAATTTACAACAAGGTAATATTTTTTTTAGTTTATCTTCTTTAAATTCAGGATTTTAAAAAAACCTTAGATTAAACCCTTAGACCATTTAAAGCCTTTTTAAATGCTTATTTCTTTTTTTATTTTAGCTTATTACTAATCTTTGAACATTTTTAGGTTTAAAGATTATGGATAATTTAAAATATCAGATTTTTACTAAATATAAAAAAGTTCTATTCTTATTTCAGTCCTTTTATTATATCTCATTCAGTAGAAAGTTTTCAATATTTTTTAAAAGCTATATCCAAACTAATACAAAATTACATTTTGATAAAAGGCATATATCCAAAGAAGAGATTTTGTTTATTGAAATTATAGATAAAATTACAAAAACAAAATGAATTTTATCTTAAATTAGACTTATTGTTTCCAATATGGAATACAAAATACATACTGTAAATGGAGAAGAAAAACTTTTTTCTATTGCTGAAAATATAATGATTAATTTGGAAACTGATACTATTAAACTATTTCGGGGGATATATGGGGAATATTAATAATAAAAAAACCGCTAATATTTTGAACTTCAAAATGATTAACGGTCCTTGAGTACCCCAGACGGGACTTGAACCCGTACAGCCTAATGGCCACAGGATTTTAAGTCCTGCGTGTCTACCAATTCCACCACCGGGGCATTAGTATTTTTAGTATTTTAATTATCAAACCTGAGCGAAAAACGGGACTCGAACCCGCGACCCCGACCTTGGCAAGGTCGTGCTCTACCAGCTGAGCTATTTTCGCGCTTCAATTAACGTCTTTCTTGTAAATTGGTTTGCAAATATAGAATTGATTTTTCTTATCTGCAAACTTTTTTTTCATTTTTTAAACTATTTTTAATCTCAAATTATTTATACCATTAATACTCAATCTATTAAAAAATTACTAATTTAGTAATGCTTAGGCTAAAAAGGTTTCAAAACTTCTATTTATATCTGATTTATGCATCTTCAACTTAAAAAAAAGAATAGAATTTTTATTAATTGTTTATATTTGTCGAAAAGTTATTCAAAATTTAAAAGTGAAAGCAAGAAAGGAATTTACAGCGGGTATAATAGTAATTGTAACTTTATTAGCCTTTTGGTGGTTGTTTAAATTTTTAAAAGCGCAAAACGTTTTTACAAATCAAAACACCTATTATGTAAAATATAATAAAGTAGAAGGCTTATCTAAATCCAAAAATGTAAATATAAACGGCTTAAAAGTCGGAATGGTGGAATCTATAATTCCTGTACCTACCAAAACAAAAAATATAAGCTTTATTGTAGCAATAAATGTTGACAAAGATTATCAATTTTCTAAAAACTCAGTTGCTCAAATAGTTACCAGTTTTATGAACGGTGCAGAAATTAACTTGGTTTTGGCTGAAGATCAAGCAGAAATAGCAAAAACAGGAGATACTTTGAAAGGAAGTTTATTGCCGGGCTTAATGGATTTAGCCGAAGAAAAGATAAAACCAATTAGTGATAATGCCAATAAAGTTTTATTAAGACTGGATTCTACTCTAGCTTCAACTAATAAACTTCTTAATGAAAAAAATCGACAAAATATAGAATCTTCTTTAGCAAATTTAAATCAAGCTATAGCAGAATTCAATAAATTAGGTAAAGGGACGAACCAATTACTGGCTAATAATTCTTCAAAAATTAATTTAGCTATAGATAATGCTAATAAAATGTTAGTCACAACCAATACTACGGTTGAAAAATATGGAATGATGGCTGATAAAATCAATAAAGCAGATTTAGATGTTGCCGTTAAAAAATTAGAATCAACGTTAAATAATCTTAACGAAATATCCGGTAAAATAAATTCGGGAGAAGGCTCAATGGGCAAACTAATGAATGATCCCGGTTTATATACTAACTTAACTCAAGCTTCTAAAAATTTAAGTGTTTTATTGGATGATTTAAAAACCAATCCAAAAAGATACGTTCACTTTTCAATTTTCGGAGGTGGCGGAAAAAAGAGTAAACAAGAAGGAACAGCCAAATAATATAGTATATTATAAGGGTTGAATATCCACTAATACACAATTTATGGATTACATACAGAGCATCATATTCTTACTTCTTGCATTTGCAGGAATTGGATTGTTTGTTCGTAATATCCTTAAAATAAAAAGAAATATATTATTAGGTAAAGCAGAAAACCGTTCGGATAATCCCATCAAAAGATGGAAATTAGTTTTACGTATAGCCGTTGGGCAAGGGAAAATGTTAGCCCGTCCGGTTGCCGGAATTTTACATCTTGTTGTATATATAGGATTTGTCATCATAAATATAGAATTAATTGAAATATTTGTTGATGGTATTTGCGGAACCCATCGGTATTTCGGAAAAATTCTCCCCTCTCCTCTTTATAATTTGACAACCGGAACGGTAGATATTCTATCATTTTCTGTTTTAATTGCGGTAACCCTATTTTTTATACGTAGAAACATACTCAAAGTTCCAAGGCTTAATTCCAAAGATTTGCTGGGTTGGCCGCATATGGACGGAAATCTTATTTTGATTATTGAGTTCTTAATGATGCTTTCTTTGCTCATTATGAATGCTGCCGATTTTACTCTTCAAAAAAAAGGTATTTTATATCCATGCGGATTTTTTCCTGTAAGCAATTGCATTTTTAATAACGTATTTTCGACTTTTTCAGTTGAAAGTTTGTATATAATGCAAAAATCAGCCTGGTGGTTTCATTACATCGGGGTTCTCTTTTTTTTAAATTACTTATATTTTTCCAAACACTTACATATCCTATTTGCTTTTCCAAATACTTATTTTGCTAACCTTCACAAACAAGGTCAACTTAATGATTTGGACTCTGTAACTAAAGAAGTAAAATTATTATTAGATCCCAATGCTGATCCTTATCAAGCATCAACGGAAGAATCAGTACCTGAAAAATTCGGAGTCAGTGACGCTACTGATTTATCTTGGATTCAATTATTGAATGCATATACCTGCACTGAGTGTGGAAGGTGTACATCAAGTTGTCCGGCAAACTTAACCGGAAAAAAATTATCTCCAAGAAAAATCATGATGGATGTTCGAGATCGTATCGAGGAAATCGGTAGAAATATTGATAAGAACGGGAATTTTTTAGATGACGGAAAACAACTTTTAGGTAATTATATTACTCCTGAAGAGATTTGGGCTTGTACAACTTGTAATGCTTGTGTGGAGGCTTGTCCATTATTGATAAACCCACTTTCCATACTAATCGATTTGCGCAGATATTTAGTAATGGAGAAAACAGCTGCTCCTAGCGAATTAAATTCTATGATGAGCAATATTGAAAATAATAATGCCCCTTGGCAATTCAGTCAAAATGATAGAGCCAATTGGACTAAAGAATAATTTTAATTTATTTATATAAATAAACGTAAAATATGGATCGACCTATTAAAACTATGGCAGAATTTAAGGCAGAAGGAAAATCCCCTGAAATACTTTTTTGGGTGGGATGTGCCGGAAGTTTTGATGATCGAGCCAAAAAAATAACAAAATCATTTGCTTCTTTACTTCAAAAGGCCAATATTGAATTTGCTATTTTAGGGCAGGAAGAAGGTTGTACCGGAGATCCGGCCAAAAGAGCCGGAAATGAATTTCTATTTCAAATGCAGGCCTTGATGAATATTGAAGTTTTAAATTCATATGAAATAAAAAAAATTGTTACCGCTTGTCCTCATTGTTTTAATACTCTAAAAAATGAATATCCTCAATTAGGAGGAACATATGAAATTTTACATCATACACAGTTTTTACTTTCTCTTTTAAATGAAGGAAGAATAAAAGTTAAGGGAGGAATTTATAAAGGAAAAAAGATAACTTTCCATGATCCCTGTTATTTGGGAAGAGCTAATGATGTGTACGAAGCTCCTCGTGAATTGTTAGCCCATTTGGAAGTTAATTTGTTAGAGATGAAAAGATGTAAACAAAACGGTTTATGTTGCGGTGCGGGTGGAGCACAAATGTTTAAAGAACCGGAACCCGGTATCAAAGATATCAATGTTGAGCGAACAGAAGAGGCTTTACAACTTAATCCCGATATAATAGCAACGGGATGCCCTTTCTGCAATACGATGCTTACAGACGGTCTTCAATCAAAAAATAAAAACTCTCAAATCTATGTTAAAGATTTAGCAGAGTTGTTGAATGAAAATTTAAGCTAATCTTATGAAAATTTAAGTTAATCTTATCCACCTCTCCTACTTATTAATCTTTTTTTATTATAACTGTATCTTATTCAGTTAAATATATCATAATCTGTCTTAAATATTTATTTTTTATTTTGAAATATTATTAGTTTATTTGCTTTAAAATAAAATATTTATTCCATTTATTACTATTTATATTATATATCAAATTAGAAAAAAACTATTATATTGTATTAAAATTATAGTTCTTAAATAGTAATCTTTAGTAGATCAATTTCTTTAAATTTATCATAAATCATTTAAAAATTAATTACGTACACCAAGCCAATAAAAACCACCTCATGAGAAAAACTAACCGAAAAATATATTTTGTTATCCTATATTTATTTACAGCGATAGGTATATATGCTCAACATATTAATGAAAAGAATAACATACACGAAGATTCCCTATTATCCAAAGAAAAAAAAGATTCGCTTAAGATTCAAGAACTTAAAATGCAAGTTCAGGAATTAAAATTAAGTCAAATTGCCCTTCTAAATGAAAAGAAAAATATGGGAAAAACCGATTCCCTAAAAAAAGCATTACAAAAAAAACAAATTGATTCATTACGGGCGATCACCAAAGGGTATCCTGTTGTAATAGATAATGATACTTTATTCAATTTATATGCTCGGAGAGGCGGCGTAATGCCCGCAGACCGGGCAAGTAAGGTAAAGGAAGTGATAATAGCGGAAGGAAAAAAACTAAAGCTTAAACCCGATTCCATATACATGTATGAAACCGAATACGTTACAGATATTATGTCCGGAGACAAGGTTATAATTACTTTATCGGATCAAGATGGTTTATGGCAAAATACTACTCGTCAAGATCTTGCCAAAAAATATACAGTAATTATTTCCAAAAAAATATCTGAATTACACTCCAAATATGGTCTTCAACAAAAAATTAAGTCATTTTTAATTTTATTTTTAGTCATTATTGCTCAAATAATTGCCATATACTTTACCCAAAAATTATTTATAAAAATTAAAAGTCGCCTCAAGAAAATAATTAATGAGAAATTCAAAGCAAATAAATTTCTTACGAATGATCGACAGGAAGTTTTATTGGTTTCTATAACAAAAGTTACCAAATATTCATTTATCATTGTCCAATTAATTATATCTATTTTTATCATATTTTCGATTTTCCCTGAAACAGAAAAATATGTATATCACATGTTTACTTTTATGGGAAATCTTGCTAAAGATATGGGAAATACCATTATACATTATATTCCCAATTTAGTCAAGATAATTTTTATATACTTAATTTTCAAATACATAATAAAAATATTGAAATATTTTTCAGGAGAAATAGCTGAGGAAAGAATTAAAATCAAAGGTTTCTATCCGGATTGGGCGCATTCAACGTTCAACATACTTCGATTCTTACTTTATTCTTTTATGTTTATTATGATTTGGCCTCTACTTCCTAATTCTAATTCTCCCGCCTTTCAAGGAATTTCCGTATTTATCGGTCTTATTATATCATTAGGATCTACTACCGTAATAGGAAACTTAATGTCCGGATTGGTTATTACTTATATGCGTGCATTTAAAATCGGAGATCAAATTAAGCTAAATGATACGATTGGTAATGTCGTAGAAAAAACACCTTTTGTAACGAGAGTTAGAACTTCAAAAAATGAATTGATTACTATTCCTAATTCTTTTATTCTTTCTTCTCAAACAGTTAATTATAGCGCTTCGGCAAGAAATTACGGAATTATAATATATTCAGATATTACGGTGGGTTATGATATTCCCCGCAAACAAGTGGAAGATTTACTTATTGAAGCGGCTACTAATGCAGAAGGAGTGTTAAAAAATCCTGCTCCATTTGTATTGGTGAAAGAATTAGAAGATTTCTATTGCTGTTATCAGATTAACGCCTATACGGATCGGGATTTGGCTATGCCTAAAGTTTATTCAAATCTTCATAAAAATATTATGGATCGTTTTCATGAAGAAGGAATTGAAATTTTATCGCCTCATTTTTATGCAGAACGCGATGGTAATGAAATTGTAATGCCCTCCCAATACAAACACCAATCCAATGATTGAACTGACACAACACAATAAAAAAGGCCTTAAAAAGGCCTTTTCTTCTTTTATATTTATAGTTTAAACTGGGAATCGTCTAATTTAGGATTTATTTTATAGCTGGTTATCGTTTGAACCGCTGTTTGACCAGGTACTTTGGTTTTTATTTTGGTGGAGAACTTATATCCTTCAAAATCTTTGTAATCTGAATATTCTTTTGATACAACTTCATTTTCTTTTAAAGTTTCTTCTTTTACTTTAAATCCCGTTTCTACATCGAAATAAAGAATAGTTTTAATGGTTCCTTCTGTAACCGTGATTTTATATACTTCTTTACCGTCTAAATTTTTCTTACCGTCTAACACCGCATTATCTTTGGTAATATACAATTCTGAAAAAATCCCTTTCTTAACTTTCATTTCATTTAATTCATCTTTTTCACCGGTTGCAGGTAAATTTGAAAATAATTTTTTCCCGTCAAAACCTTTAATAATGGTTTGACCCATGATTGATATTTTAGATACAAATTTATTAGGTGCTTTATATTTAATTTCTAAGTCAGCAGGTTCCGGCAACTGAGCAAATGTTATTTTGCCCTCAGAAATCAAAGTGGTTATTTGTTGTAATTTTTCTTTACTGCCGGCCACAGCAACGTAATAATGATTTAAAACGGATTCCAACGTTGGTTCTTTTTCAATCTCTTCGGATAAAACTGTACAATGGGTACCGATTACTACATTTGCTTTCGCTATAAAAGAAATAACCAGTAATAAGGTAAGTATTTTTCTTTTCATTTTATTTAATTATTTAAAAAATTAATATGTATTATTAAAAATTGATAATTTAGAGTTACTAATAAAACAACTATTGAATTCGATCGGTATATTCAACTGTTTTCTTATTCATAATTTCTTTTCAGAATTATTATTAAATAACGATCCTATTTCCAAATATTCGGAACATTTAGAGACTTAGGCTTCTATATATTATCTTTCCCTTTGCGCTATTACTTCCTTTAAAATATTTAAAACCCCATCTTCATCATTGGAATCTGTTTTAAATTTGGATATTTCTTGTAATTTAGGATGTGCATTTTTCATTGCGTAACTAAAATAGCTTTCCTGCATCATTCCTATATCATTTAAAAAATCTCCAAAAGCCATAGTTTCTGCTTTAGATATGTTTAATATTTCTTGAACTTCTTTTAAAGCAAATCCTTTATCGGCATTTTTAACGGAAATATCCAGCCAAAATTTACCTGATACAACTACTTGGTAATTTTCGCTAAGGTGTTTCACATAAGGCAAAATATTTTCTTCCGAACCTACACTGTTGTATATCGCCATTTTGACTATCTGATCATCAATAGGCTCCTGAAAGCTCGGAATAATTTTCCTTTTAGGATAATAGGGAGCTATTTGTTTTTCAAATTCCGAAAATCCTTCTTCAATATATGCACTTTTTATACCGCATAAAAGCATCTGAGTATCGGGTAAGGGACGTATCAGTTGGGCTACTTCATGGATAACATTTTGATCCAATTCATGGATAAATAACTGCTTTCCTCTATGTACTACGTTTCCTCCATTTTCAGCAATAAAATATATTTCATTCTTAATTTTTTCAAAAACCCCTAAGAGACTTTCATACTGTCTTCCACTTGCTACTACAAATTTTATATCCAACTTTTTCAGTTTTTCATATATTGTAAAGAACTCTTGATTGAGTGTATAATCTGAATGAAGCAGTGTTCCATCCATATCTGTAACTACCAGTTTTAACTTACTATAATCCATATATTATTTTAGTTAGCTTTTAAATTATGTTTTATTGTTAATCCGTTTATAAAATCTGAAATCCCCATTCTTTTCTTTCCTTCTAATTGAACTTCAGTTAAAAAATAGAATCCATCGGCGGCTGCAATTTTAAATGTTTTTTTGCCTTCAATACATACAGTTCCAATATCTAGAATATGTTTTTCAATTTTATAATGCCCCTTATAAATTTTTAATATTTTAGAATCTCCATTTATCGACAAATGGGTAAAAGCAGCAGGATAAGGACTTAAACCTCTTATTAAATTGTGTATATTTTCTAAAGGTGCATCCCAATGTATTTGACAATCTTCTTTAAATAATTTAGGAGCGTATTTATATTCAACCCCCTCTTTTAAAATTTGTTTTTGAGGTTTTAATGTTCCTTCAGAAAGGCCTTCAAGAGTTTTTACTACTAATTGTTTTCCTAAATTTTTTAGTTTATCATGTAAAATTCCGGCGTCATCGGAATCATTAATTTCTATCTTAGCTTGCAACAAAATTTCACCGGTATCAATTTTATCATCAATAAAAAATGTGGTAACCCCCGATTCTTTATCTCCATTGATAATAGCAAAGTTAATAGGTGAAGCTCCTCTGTATTGAGGCAATAAGGATGCATGTAAATTAAAAGTTCCTAATTTTGGAATAGACCAAACTTCTTTAGGCAATAAACGAAAAGCTACAATAACGATTACATCCGGATTTAATTGTTGAAGCTGATTTATAAATTCGGGATCTTTCATTTTTGCGGGTTGGAACAAAGTCAAATCTTGACTTACTGCATATTTTTTAACGGCTGATTCAGCCATTTTTTGTCCTCTTCCTGCCGGTTTATCAGGAGTAGTTACTACTCCTACTACTTCATATCCGGATTTTATTATTTCTTCTAAAGGAGCTACAGCAAACTCCGGAGTTCCCATGTAGACTATTCTTAGAGCTTTTCTTGTCATGTAAAATACGCGTATAAATTTTGTATAATACAAAGGTAAACATTGTATTTTTTGTATTGTACATTTATCACTTTTTTATATTTATACATTTTACATTTTTGTTCTGAAAAAAATCATTATATTTGCAGTTCAAAAAAACGAAAATTTTATGTATGCAATTGTAGAGATAGCAGGGCTTCAATACAAAGTTGAGCAAGACCAAAAATTGTTCGTAAACCGTTTAAAAGCAAATATTGACGACGAAGTAACTTTTGACAAAGTATTGCTTACCGATAACGGTTCTGTAACAGTTGGCGCCCCGGTTATTAATGGAGTGACAGTAGTCGCTAAAGTTTTAGATCAAGTAAAAGGAGACAAAGTAATTGTTTTCAAAAAGAAAAGAAGAAAAGGTTACAAAGTAAAAAACGGTCACAGACAACAATTTACTCAAATTCAAATTGTTTCCATAGGTGGTGCAGAAGCTCCTAAAAAGGCTGCAAAAAAAGCAGCTCCTAAAAAAGAAAAAGAAGCGGAAGTTAAAGAAGTAAAAGCAGAAGATTAATTTAATAAAGTAATTAAAGCATGGCACACAAGAAAGGAGTTGGTAGCTCCAAAAACGGTAGAGAATCACATTCCAAAAGATTAGGAGTAAAGATTTTCGGTGGTCAAGACGCCAAAGCAGGTAACATCTTAGTGAGACAAAGAGGAACAACTCATCACCCAGGTGATAATGTTGGAATGGGAAAAGACCATACTTTGTTTGCTCTTACAGATGGTGTAGTAGTTTTTAGAAAAAAACAAAATAATCGTTCTTATGTTTCAATACAACCTAGTACTGAAGCTCAAGCATAAAATTTAATACGATTATATTAAAAATATGAAAATCCGGTAACAACTACCGGATTTTTTTTTATTTATTGATATTTAAATAAAAATCGAATTTATTGGTTTAACTTTAAATCAACAACAACCAAAAATTATGAATAAATAACCCTTAGGATTGATTTTTTAATTAGTTATCAATTTACTATGATTTTTTTAAATAATCTAATGGGGACATTATAAATTTAACAATTTTAAATGTTGCCAAATATAAACAAGTAATAACAATTATAGCTGTAACACCTAAATTTAATAGTATGTCAGGGTTAAAATTCAATAGAGGAAATAATCCAACATATAAAAAATTTAAAATAATGTGATGCATCAAGTAAATTTCCAAAGTTTTAGAACCATATTTACCCAGGGTATCCGGTATTATATTTATAATTCCAATTGAAACCGTTATTGCTAAAACATACGCTAAGATCCTATATAAGAACCCTTCATATCGGGTATTATAATTTTTTATGTAGGGATCTTCCCCAAATAAAGAAATCAAAAATTCTCTATTTACAATGAAGTAAATACTAATAAGTATTATAACCAAAAAAATTATTGTATATAATTTATTGATATTTCTTATCCTTACAATACTGACTTCCTTACAAAAGGCGCCGAGTAAAAAATAAGGAAAAAAGGTAAGTATTCTGAACATGAATATTTCGGAATCTAAGAATCCTATGCCCAAAGGGAATAAAAAAGAGATTAGTAAAAAAGAACCTTTTGAAACCTTATCTTTTCCAATTAAAAATAAAAAACGCCATACTAATAATCCAATGATATACCATCCTTTGGGTTTAATAAAAAAAATTATCCAATTTTTAAATCCTGTAAAAATTATAGGAAATGAATAAATAAATTGGAATATGGTAAAAGTAATTATTAATGATATAAAAGATTTTTTATATTTTTCCCAAGTAATATTTTTTGAAAAATAACCGGATATAAAAATAAATAATGGCATATGAAAGGTATAAATAAAACCAAAGATCGTATCCGCCATATGCCCGCTATTATATTGCAAGGTATGTCCATAAACCATTAAGAAAATTAATACGAATTTTAATGAATCAAAGAGCTTATTTCTTTTCATAAGAACTATATTTCATTTCCGAAGAATGTTATTATCTTTTAGTAACCATAGCAGTTATATTAATAGAGTTTTATTTATTGTTATAATTTAAAAATTTTTCTGGCATTTTCAGAGGTTATAGTTCCTATTTTTTCAGGCAACATCTCATAGATATCTGAAAGTTTATCGGCAATAATTTTTAAATAAGATGATTCATTCCTTTTGCCACGAAAAGGAGAAGGTGCCAAATATGGAGAATCTGTTTCCAAAACAATCTTTTCTATAGGAATTTCTTTTAAAAACTGATCTATTTTTCCGTTTTTAAAAGTAACAACTCCTCCGATTCCTAAATAAAAGCCTAAATCTACAAACTCTTTTGCCTGTTCTAAGTTACCCGTAAAACAATGAATTATCCCATACAAATTTGCATCTTTTTCTTTTCTTACGATTTCCAATACTTCATTAAAAGCTTCTCTAACATGAATAACGATCGGAAGTTTATATTGTTTAGCTAATTGAATTTGTTTTATAAAAGCATACTTTTGAATTTCCAAAGTCGAAGTATCCCAAAATAAATCCAATCCTATTTCTCCAATAGCCGCAAATTTTTCCTCGGAAAGTTTATTTTCAATAAAGGCTAACTCCTTTTCGAATGAATCTAATTTTACATCGCAAGGATGAAGCCCCATCATTAAAAACATGTTTTCAGGATATTTATTTTTAAGTTCTTCCATCTTAGGGTAATAAGATGAATTTATTGAAGGTAAGTAAAAACGTTGTACTCCATGATACAGGGCTCTTTGAATCACTTCTTCTCTATCGTGATCAAACTGTTCAGAATATAAATGGGTATGACTATCTATCAATAGCATTGTTTAATTTGGATATTTTTTAATTTATCTTAATAAGAATCATTCATTTTTTTTCTTAATTCTTGATATTCTTCTTTAAAAGCACCCGGTGGTAAAAGAGGCTCTAAATTCTGAATATTTTTTACGATGCTATATAAAAATTTTTTATAGGCTATCGTGTGAGTATTTTGAATTTTGTGTTGTAAAGAAGTGTTTACTTTTTTCACCATTTGCATGGTTGAAAATTCATCAGGTGAAATATGGGCATTTTTAAATTTCTCCCATATATATTTTATAGCTACATCATTTGGATGTATTAAATCTTCTTTATAAAAACGATAATCCCGTAAATCATCCATCATAAATTCATACGATGGGAAATATTCACAATTATCGTATGATTCGACCACTGAATGGATGGCACATAAAAGTTTGGATTTACTTATATTATTTTCAACCATACCATCTTTACTATGTCTTACCGGACTTAATGTAAAAAAAATCTTCATGTTTTTCTTTCCCATATCCGTCAACATTTCAATGATGTTTTTCAAAGAAGTTTTTATTTGATGTTCTGCCAATAATAATTTAGAAAAATGCGTATTAGGAATTTTATGACAATTAGCTACTATTATATCAAATTGATTTAATTTGTATACAAATGAAGTTCCTAAAGTAATTATAACCATATCGGTCTCTTGAAGAAACTTATTAGCTAAATTTATATTCTGATTGATATGAGATAACACCCTATCTTTTGATATATCATTAAAAGAAGAATGATGATCCCAACTTAAATATAATTCTTCATATTTGAAAAGTTCAGATGATTGATATTCTTCCTGGGAATAAATTCTCATGATTGCATTTTCAACAGCTAAAGGATGAAATATAACACCAAAAGGATTATGAAACACTGAAAACTTATACTGAGATAATTTATTGGAAATTTCGGTGGCGAAACAGGAACCTATAGTAAAAATTTTACTTTTGTAATCAAGTTTAATTGAATTAGGATTATATGGTAATTCTGTTCTAAATATCATCTTTATTAACTTTCCCTAACTAATAAATAATCGATCAGTTTATAAAAAGACTGTTTTTTGGTAGCATCTGCTTTAACTTTATCTAAATAGTTTTTTGATTGATCTGAATAGGTTTTAATTAATTCTAAACATGAATCCCCTACATTCAAATCATTAAAAATAGCTAAAACTTCATTTACTTTGTTTATATTTTCTCCTTTAATAGTATACCAACCATTTAATTTTTGTCTCAGTTCTTCATTTGCTTTTTGTCGAGCTAAGATGTATAAGATCGTTTTCTTATTTTCAACAATATCTCCTGCATGTTTTTTTCCTACGGATTCTTGATTTCCAAATACATCCAAATAATCATCCATTAATTGAAAAGCAATTCCCAACGATTTGCCAAATTCATACATATTTTTTGAGTCCTCTTCATCTGCTTCTGCTAATAATGCGCCCATTTGAAAAGCACAAGCACATAATACAGCCGTTTTTCCGGTAATCATGTTAATGTATTCTTCATATGACACATCCGATTGTTTTTCAAAATTCATATCATACTGCTGTCCTTCACAAACTTCTAAAGCAGTTTGAGAAAACAAATGAAAACATTTTTTAAATAATTGAGGCTCTAAGTCCTCTAACATTTGAAAAGACTTAACCATCAACGCATCACCCGATAGAATTGCAACATTTTCATCATATTTAACATGAACGGTTTCTTTGCCTCTGCGCAAAGTGGCTTTATCCATAATATCGTCATGCATCAAAGAGAAATTGTGAAAATACTCTATCCCTAAAGCAGGTTTTACGGCTCTTTCAATATTTCCTTTAAATAGATCACACGACATTAATAAAAATATAGGACGTAATTGTTTTCCGCCTATTGATAAAATATAATTGATGGGGTCATAAAGTTGATGGGGAGGATTTGTTAATTTATGTTTATTTATAGCATTTCTAATGATTGATCTATATTTATCTAAAAAAGGCATTTTTTCGTATTTTCCTATATATATTGTTACAAAGATAAGGTTTTGTAAAATATTCTTCCTACCCTTGTGAATAAATTTACTGTCAATATTTTACATTTGATAGGAATAATTATTTTTTTATAGATTATAAATATAAATAAAAAGGTATTTTTAAAATGAACACTATGGTAGAATTGGATAACATAATCCCACAAAAAGAATTTGCTAAATTTTCTACTCCTATAAATTGGAAAATAACACCTGCCCAACATTGGGCTGTCATTGGGCCAAATGGAGCAGGAAAATCATTATTAATTGATATTTTATTAGGTAAATATGCTTTACAAGAAGGTAAAATTAGTTATACTAAAAAATTTAATCATCTCTCTGATTTTATAAAAATAGTTGCTTTTAAGAATATTCATGCTCTATCCAAGACTCAAAACAGCTACTACCAACAAAGGTGGAACAAAGGGTTAAAAGATGAAACGTCTAAAGTTAAGGATATATTATTCAAGAATACTGATTTACAATGGATGGAATACCTCATTTCCTTAGTAGGAATTGAAGACTTAATCGAAAAAAATATTGATCTCCTCTCCAGCGGAGAACTTAGAAAATTTTTAATTATTCAATCTTTATCCACTAAACCCGAGATTCTCATATTAGACAACCCGTATATTGGCTTAGATACTAAAGCCAGACAAGTTTTAGATCAGGTTTTACTCGACCTTAAATATTTACAAAACTTACAGGTGATAGTACTCATCTCAAACATTGCAGATATTTCTCCAATTATTACTCACGTTTTACCCATTAACAACAAAACATTATTCCCAAGTAAAACCTCTCAAGAATTTTTTGAAGATAAAAAACTGCAAAATGAATTGTTTCCTCATTTTAATTATGAATTAAAAAAACTTCCATACCCCTCTAATCAACCAAAGGAAATTAGTTATAACTATGCTTTACAATTAAATAATATAAATATCCGATATGGCAACCGAACCATTTTGAAAAACATATCTTGGAAAGTTAAAAAAGGTGAAAAATGGGCTTTATCCGGTCCTAATGGCTCCGGAAAATCAACTTTATTGAGTGTAATTGCTGCCGATAATCCTCAAGCGTATGCCAATGACATTCTCCTTTTTGATAAAAAAAGAGGAACAGGAGAAAGTATTTGGGATATTAAAAAGCATATAGGATATATATCACCGGAAATGCATTTATATTATCAAAAAAATGTAACATGCTTGGAAGTAGTTGGATCAGGATTTTTTGATACTATTGGTTTATACAGAAAATGTGATCAAGAGCAAATAAAAGTATCCTTGCAATGGATGGAAATTTTGGGAATTGAAAAACTTAAAAATTCTTCTTTTCTCTCTATTTCGACAGGAGAACAACGTTTAATTTTATTAGCTCGTGTATTTGTTAAAAATCCTTCGCTTGTTATTCTTGATGAACCCCTTCATGGACTGGATATGAATAATAAATTTCGTGTTCTGCAAATTATCGGAAAATTTTGCGATTCAAGCAAAGCTTTGATCTATGTTACCCATTATAAAGATGAACTACCCTCTTTAATAAATCACGAACTCTCCCTAACTAAAATACAATAAAATTCTATTTCCAAAATCAAAAAGGTATTTTATAGGCATAGTATATATAAACTGTGTTGGGGACCAGCTGCCCCCTAAGGGCAACCCAATAAATAAGATAATATATTTATTAGCAGAATATATCCTATTCGGCAATTCAAAATTTATTCTTGTAAAAAAACTGTTAGATGATTTCACATAAATTAATGTAAATATAGTTATCATATTGGATAACCAAAACCATCTAACATAATCAATAGCAATCAAGCTTATTAAAAGAATAGCTATATATTGACATATTAAAAATGAAAATATATTATTTGATTTAAATCGAAAATTTTTTTTCAAATAAATAAACATACATAAAAAAATTAAACATGCATTTAAAAAAAAGCCTAAGAGATAAATTGGATGTTTTTTAAAAATTGGAATTTTCCACATAATTATTTCATCAGTTGATTTATATACCCAATACATATCACTTATAGTTTTCATATGTTCTGTTCCAAATTCTTTCCAACTATTAATAATAATATTTATATCCATATTACGCCCATTAAAACATATCCCTACTATTATAAATACTATAAAAGAGGGTAGAATTAATACTATTTTTTTCAAATTTTTGGCTTTCAAACTACTTATATTAAGCAAATAAAGCAAAGGGAAAAATGTAAAAACAAAGTATGCCTCATGAATAAGTATCATGAAAATACACATCAAATTACATATCAAAATTTTTAATCTAAAAGTTTTTATTTTGCTAATAACATATAATTGGAAAAGAAAATAAACAATCAACAAAACATCTAATGTAAAAAACATTCTACGAGCAATAATATTTATAAGCATAAAGCTACCAAATAAAATATAAGGTTCTAACTTATTTTTGTAAAATTCCTTTATTATAAAATATACTAAAAGAATTATTAATATAATTTCAAAAATAATTTGAAATTTAAATGGATTAATAGGTGTGTTATTAGCTAAAAAAAATAAAATACTCCCAAATAATCCTCTTCTAATAAAACCTGCTTCATAATTTATATAAAACCCTTTAATAATCAACCACTCATTTGTATAATAGCCTATAAATCTTAGTATAACTTCAATTAAAATAATTAAATATACTAATAAAAGAATTTTCTTTATCATATTCATATATTTAAATTAATTATATAAATGAACAAAAAAAACTATAAATATAATTTATTTAAAGTAAAAATACAATATATATATATTGTATTGTTCGCTAAATTTAAATAACTAATTAAAAATATTATACGATTATTAGTTTAATAATGTTTTGAATAATGGATAAAACAATAAGATATGAACTCGTTTTTTATTACATTTTGATAAATTTCAGATTTATAATTTCACAAACCCAAAGAGTAATGCCTTAAAAAATTACACAAATCAATATAAAGTAAAAATATTTTTTATTAAATTTATTTTGGCAATTAAAAAAATTATCATAATTTAGCGCCCAATTATAATTAATACAAAGAATGTCATTGTTTACTAACATAATTAGCATTGTTCTGATTCTGGGTCAAGCTCAGGGTGAGTAATGCTTGTGTTGTAAATTATACAAAATATAAAAAGCCTTTCTCACTCTAAGGAGAAAGGCTTTTTAATGTTTTTTAATCACAAAAAGAAAACGATACCAAGGATGGATAAATTATTCATTTTCGACACTACTTTAAGGGATGGAGAACAGGTCCCGGGGTGTCAATTAAATACAATTGAAAAAATTGAAATTGCTAAAGCATTAGAAGAATTAGGAGTGGATGTTATAGAAGCCGGTTTTCCCATTTCAAGTCCGGGAGATTTCACTTCTGTAGAAGCTATTTCCAAAGCTGTAACAAACCCTACCATCTGCGCTCTAACCCGTGCTGTAGAAAAAGATATAGAAGTAGCTGCCGATGCTCTCAAATATGCCAAGAAAAAAAGAATACATACAGGAATCGGAACTTCTGATTTCCACATTAAATATAAATTTAACTCTACCAGAGAAGAAATCATAAAAAGAGCCGTTGCCGCAACTGCATATGCAAAAAAATTCGTTGAAGATGTTGAGTTCTATGCTGAAGATGCGGGAAGAACTGACAATGAATACTTAGCCCAAGTGGTCCAGGCAGTTGTAAATGCAGGAGCAACAGTTATCAATATCCCTGATACCACTGGATACTGTTTACCTACAGAATATGGCGAAAAAATAAAATACTTAATTGACCATGTAGATATGAAAAATGCCATCTTATCTACTCATTGCCATCAAGATTTAGGAATGGCAACAGCCAACTCACTTATGGGAGTTATCAATGGTGCCAGACAAGTAGAGGTAACCATTAACGGAATTGGTGAGAGAGCAGGAAATACATCACTTGAAGAAGTTGTTATGGCTATAAAAAGTCATAAAGAATTATCTATTGACACAAATATTAATACAAAGAAAATATACCCGGTAAGCAAAATGGTTTCCAGCTTAATGAATATGCCTGTTCAACCTAATAAAGCAATAGTAGGTAGAAATGCTTTTGCCCATTCTTCCGGAATTCATCAAGACGGAGTATTAAAAAATCTCTCAACTTACGAAATCATTGATCCTAAAGAGGTTGGAATAGATGACAATGCTATAGTACTTACCGCCCGTAGTGGTCGTCATGCCCTTAAAAGCAGACTGAACTTACTAGGAATTAAAGTAGAAGCGAACGAATTAGCCAATATCTACGAACGATTTTTAGAACTCGCTGATAAAAAGAAAGATATTAATGATGATGATCTTTTAATATTAGTAGGAAAAGAACCTAATGAAAGTAACCGTATAAGGCTCGATTACTTACAAGTTACTTCCGGAAAAGGTATTAAAAATGTTGCAATTGTTACCCTAAATATAGCCGGTGAAAAATTCACTTCGACTTCTTTCGGAAACGGACCTGTAGATGCAGCAATTAACACCGTAAGAGACATTCTTAAAAAACAAATGACTATTCATGAGTTTTTAATTCAAGCAATTAACAAAGGAAGTGACGACTTAGGAAAAGTTCACATGCAAGTTGAATATAAGGGTAAAAATTATTACGGATTTTCAGCAAATACCGATATTGTGACTGCTTCCGTTGAAGCTTATCTTGATGCAATAAATAAATTTACCGTTTAACACTATATACAAAACCAATTAAAAAAGAGAATATACCATGAAAACACTTTTTGACAAAATTTGGGATGCTCATACGGTTACGTCTATACAAGATGGGCCCACCCAATTATATATAGATAGGCATTTTTGCCATGAAGTTACCAGTCCCCAAGCCTTTAACGGACTAAGAGAAAGAGGATTAAAAGTTTTTAGACCCTCTCAAACAACGTTAACTGCCGACCACAATACACCCACTTGTAATCAAGATCAACCGGTAAAAGATCCTGTATCCAAAAAACAATTAGATACTCTTTCTAAAAATGCGGAAGAATTTGGTCTTACCCTTTATGCTCTTGGAAATGAGAGAAACGGAGTAGTTCACATTATTGGTCCTGAAAACGGCTATACCCAACCGGGGATGACCATCGTTTGTGGAGATAGTCACACTTCTACACACGGTGCCTTCGGAGCTATTGCATTTGGAATCGGAACCAGTGAGGTTGAAATGGTTTTGGCTACTCAATGTATTCTTCAAAGCAGACCCAAAACAATGAGAATAAATTTTAACGGAGCCCTAAGTGAAGGAGTAACGGCTAAAGATTTAGCATTATATATGATATCAACCCTTACCACAGGAGGAGCTACCGGTTATTTTGTTGAATATGCAGGAGAAGCTATTCGAAATCTAAATATGGAACAACGTATGACTCTTTGTAATTTAAGTATTGAAATGGGTGCACGAGGCGGATTAATTGCACCGGATGAAACTACATTTGAATATCTTAAAGGTAAAGACTTTGCTCCTAAAGGAGATAAATGGAAGGAAGCAGTTGAATACTGGAAAACGTTGAAAACCGACGAAGGAGCCCAATTCGATAAAGAATATACTTTTGACGCTACTAAGATTGAACCTATGGTTACCTACGGTACTAACCCGGGTATGGGAGTATCTATAACCGGATCCATACCTACTTTAGACGGATTGGATGAAACCGGTAAAATATCTTTCAAAAAATCATTGGATTATATGGGCTTTAATCCGGGAGAAAAAATGGAAGGAAAACCCATTGACTATGTATTTATTGGAAGTTGTACCAACGGAAGAATTGAAGATTTTAGAACTTTTGCAAATTTTGTAAAAGGCAAGAAAAAAGCAGAAAATGTAACCGCTTGGTTAGTTCCCGGAAGTCATCGTGTAGCTCAACAACTTATCGACGAAGGATTATATAAAATATTAGAAGAAGCAGGATTCGAAATTCGTCAACCCGGTTGTTCTGCTTGTCTTGCTATGAACGATGATAAAGTTCCGGCCGGAAAATATGCCGTTTCCACCACTAACCGAAACTTTGAAGGAAGACAAGGTCCCGGAGCCAGAACAATTTTGGCCAGCCCTTTGGTAGCTGCTGCTGCTGCTGTAACCGGAAAAATAACCGATCCTAGAAAACTAAACTAATCCTCTAAAAAAACAAAATGGAAAAATTTAAAACAATAACATCAACCTATGTTCCACTACCAATTGAAAATGTGGATACAGACCAAATCATACCTGCACGTTTCTTAAAAGCTACTAATAAAGAAGGTTTCGGAGATAATTTATTCGCTGATTGGAGATATGATAAAACCGGAAATCCAAAACCGGATTTTGTATTAAATAATCCAACATACGGCGGGAACATATTAGTTGCAGGAAAGAATTTCGGAAGCGGTTCCAGTAGAGAACATGCTGCTTGGGCAGTTTCCGGATATGGCTTCCGCGCAGTGGTTTCCAGCTATTTTGCTGATATTTTTAAAAATAATTCCCTTAACAATGGTTTACTTCCGGTAGTAGTAAGTCCTGAATTTTTATCGGATCTTTTCGAAAATGTCCATTCAGATCCTAACAATACTATTACAATTGATCTGGAAAAGCAAACAATTACCAATAACAAGACGGGAAAAACGGAAATTTTTGACATTAACTCTTATAAAAAAGAGTGCCTTCTTCAAGGGCTTGATGATATAGATTACTTATTATCTAAAAAAGATAAAATTGAAGAATATGAAAAAAACCGTGTTTTTCAATATTAAATTAGATACGATTTTATCATCTCATTTTTCTAAGTAAAGGTCCCATTGGGTCTATCACGTATCATTAATAAAAACAACAGTATGATAGAAATTATGGATACCACTCTCCGCGATGGGGAGCAAACTTCCGGGGTTTCATTTTCCATGCAGGAAAAGCTAAGCGTTGCCCGTCTACTCATAGATATGGGATTAAATAGATTGGAAATTGCTTCTGCTAAAGTTTCTGAAGGAGAATTTTTAACTGTTAAGAAAATAGCCTCCTGGACAGAGAACGCCGGACACTTAGATAAGTTAGAAATATTGGGATTTGTTGACAAGGGGGTGTCCTTAGATTGGATAAAAAGAGCCGGGTGCAAAACAATCAATTTATTAACCAAAGGCTCTCTTAAACATGTAACAGAACAATTACGTAAAACACCCGAACAACATGTAAAAGATATTAAGCATGATATTTCACTTGCTGAATCCATGGGGATTTCGGTGAATATATATTTGGAAGATTGGTCTAATGGTATGATTCATTCAAAAGACTATGTTTTTTTTATGATAGATCAATTGAAAGAACTTCCTATCCAACGTTTTATGCTTCCTGATACTTTAGGAATTCTTAACCCCCTTAACACAAAACTTTTTTGTACGGAAATAGTTCATCGTTACCCAAATATTCACTTTGATTTTCATGCGCACAATGATTATGATTTGGCTGTTGCCAATGTAATGGCCGCAGTAGATTCCGGTATTCAAGGAATTCATGTTACCATGAACGGATTAGGAGAAAGAGCCGGAAATGCTCCATTACCCAGTGTAATTGCTGTTCTCCATGATCAGATGAAGATAAAGACTTCCGTAAAAGAATACATGTTAAATAAAGTAAGTCGTGTGGTAGAAACCTACTCAGGACTAAATATTTCATCCAATCAACCGGTAATCGGAGAAAATGTTTTTACCCAAACAGCCGGAATACATGCCGACGGGGACAACAAAAACAATTTGTATTACAATGATTTACACCCGGATCGATTCGGTAGAGTTCGAGAATATGCCCTGGGTAAATTATCCGGAAAAGCTAATATTAAAAAAAATATTGAAGCTTTAGGAATCGAATTGGATGAAAAAGATATGGTTAAAGTAACCAACCGAGTTATTGAATTAGGAGATAGAAAAGAAATTATTACACAAGAAGACCTCCCATTCATCATTTCGGATGTTTTAAATACTAATGAAAATGAAAAGAAAGTAAAAATTCTTTCTTATGCTTTAGTTTTAAGTAAAGGTTTGCATCCAACAGCATCCATCCGTATGGAAATTGACGGAAAAATGTATGAACAAACAGCTTCAGGTGATGGACAATACGATGCATTCTCTGAAGCTATCAGTCTCATTTATGAAAAATTGAACAAGGCTAAACCTATCCTTACTAACTATAAAGTAATTATTCCACCCGGGGGACAAACAGATGCGCTTGTACAAACGGTTATATCTTGGAAGTTAAATGATTACGAATTTAAAACCAGAGGACTGGATGCTGACCAAACAGAAGCTGCTATAAAAGCGACTGAAAAAATGCTGAATATAATTGAAAACCTACATTAAAATTGGTAATTATTTAAGGAAATTAGGTTTTTAACTTATATAATTTAAAAATTTTAATCGTTTATATAATTTTGATGCGGAAATTATTTCCAAACTAAAATGTACTAACGCTTTAAATTTAGGTATGATGAAAATTTTTTAAACCTAAACCGGTATAAGGTTTAAAAATGCATAACAAATAAAGAATATAAATATAAAGAATATATAAAATGAAATTAAATATAGCCGTATTACCCGGAGACGGGATAGGCCCTGAAATCATAGCTCAAGCCTTAGAAGTAACTAAAGCTATATGCGCAAAATTTAATCATGAGCTTACTTATAAAGAAGCTTTAGTTGGAGCAATAGCTATAGACAAAACCGGAAATCCATATCCGCAGGAAACCCATGATTTATGTATGGATTCAGATGCCGTCTTATTTGGAGCTATTGGAGACCCTAAATATGATAACAATCCATCTGCTAAAGTTCGTCCGGAACAAGGTCTATTAAAAATGAGAAAAGAACTTGGGTTATACGCAAACCTTCGTCCTATTAATACCTTTCCATCCTTAGTACATAAATCTCCGCTTCGTCCTGATCTTGTAGATGGTGCAGATTTTATGTGCGTAAGAGAATTAACCGGAGGTTTATATTTTGGTCGTCCTCAAGGAAGAAGTGAAGATGGTAATACCGCTTACGACACTTGTGTATATACCAGAGAAGAAATTGAAAGAATTGTTAGGCTAGCTTATAAACTTGCAGGACAAAGAAATAAAAAACTGACTATAGTTGATAAAGCAAATGTACTTTGCTCTTCTCGTTTATGGAGACAGGTATCTCAAGAGATTGAAAAAGAATTTCCCGATATCGAAACAGAATATATGTTTGTTGATAATGCTGCGATGCAAATTATTCAATGGCCTAAGCGTTTTGATGTTTTAGTTACAGAAAATCTTTTCGGAGATATCCTCACCGATGAAGCTTCCGTTATAACCGGATCTTTAGGAATGTTACCTTCTGCCTCAATCGGTATTCATACTTCCGTTTTTGAACCCATACATGGTTCCTACCCGCAAGCTGCCGGAAAAAATATAGCAAATCCACTAGCTACCATACTTTCTGCGGCATTAATGTTTGAATATGCTTTTGATTTAAAAGATGAAGGAGCTCTAATCAGAAAAGCGGTGGATGCTTCAATGGAACAAAAAATAGTTACCGAGGATATCGCATTCGATGGTAAAGCTTATTCAACTTCTGAAGTTGGTAATTGGATTGTAGAATATATTAAAAATTCATAGTTTAGTTAATAAAAGGGCTTTCATATAATGAAGTCCTTTTATTTCTTATTTGATTTATAAAACTTTAAAATCTAATTATAAGCAAAAGAAATTCTACTTTAAAGAATAACTGTCTTTTTCAATTAATAAATTAACTGTTTACCTTACTAATTAGATAAATAATATTATTTAGGTTACTTGTTTTTTAATTAATTATTATAAAAAGATTCATAAATTTCAGAGTATATCCAAAATACAAAAAAAATCACCATTGAATAAATCAATACAATATAAATAGCAAACTTTAATTTATGTTTTTAACATTAAATTATAATTTAATTTCATCAAATATTATTTTATTTACAAATAATATTTGGACATAACAAAAAACAATCTTAATTTTGTCCCATTATTATAAAATTTATACTTAAAACCAATGTATCAACATAACTACATACTATTACTTCTTCTCGTTCTGGTCAATATATATTAATCAGAGAAAGGGATATACGTAAAATCAATTGTAGTTATTAAAAATATTCATAAGCCCTTTCTCTTATTAAGGAAAGGGCTTAAATTTTATAAAAAATAAAATAAACTAAAAAAATGAAATACCAGTTAAGAAGTCACACCAGTACACATGGTCGAAGAATGGCTGGAGCCCGAGCTCTATGGAGAGCTAACGGTATGCGCGAGGAACAAATGGGGAAGCCTTTAATCGCAATTGTCAATTCATTTACTCAATTTGTACCCGGACACGTGCACTTGCATCAAATAGGTCAATTTGTAAAATCAGAAATAGAAGCTTTAGGCTGTTTTGCTGCCGAATTCAATACCATTGCTATAGACGACGGTATAGCCATGGGACACGATGGAATGCTATATTCTCTTCCTTCCAGGGATTTAATTGCCGATAGTGTTGAATATATGGTAAATGCGCATAAAGCAGATGCCATGATTTGCATAAGTAATTGTGATAAAATTACTCCGGGTATGCTTATGGCCTCCATGCGCCTCAACATACCGACTATATTTGTTTCCGGCGGTCCTATGGAAGCCGGAGAATTAAATAATCAACATTTAGATTTAATCGATGCCATGATTAAATCTGCAGACTCAACGGTTTCAGATAAAGAAGTGAATGCCATTGAACGATCTGCCTGTCCAACTTGCGGTTCATGTTCCGGTATGTTTACGGCTAATTCCATGAATTGTTTAAACGAAGCAATTGGATTAGCACTTCCCGGAAACGGAACTATAGTAGCCACTCACGCAAACAGAAAAAAATTATTTAAGGATGCAGCTGCCCTAATTGTTAAAAACGCTTATAGATATTATCAAGAGGGAGACGAATCGGTTTTACCCAGAAATATTGCAACGAAACAAGCTTTTTTAAATTCAATGGCGCTAGATATAGCAATGGGAGGTTCTACAAACACTATCCTTCATTTATTAGCTATTGCCAATGAAGCTGAAGTAGATTTCACAATGGATGATATCGATGCATTATCAAGAAAAACGCCATGTCTTTGTAAAGTTGCTCCTAATACAACAAAATATCATATACAAGACGTAAATAGAGCGGGAGGAATTATGGGTATTTTAGGAGAATTGGCTAAAGCTGATTTAATAGATACATCTACCCACCGTATCGATGGTTATACTTTAAAAGAAGCAATAGATATATACGATATTACTAAACCAAACCCTACTCAAGAAGCATTGGATTTATACCGATCGGCACCGGGGAATAAATTTAACTTAGTAATGGGATCACAAAAATCAACCTATTCTACTCTGGATACCGATCGTTCTGAAGGATGTATTCGAGATTGGAATCATGCCTATACTAAGGATGGTGGTTTAGCAATATTAAAAGGAAATATTGCCCTAAACGGCTGTGTAGTTAAAACCGCAGGTGTAGACGAAAGTATATTTAAGTTTACAGGAACTGCTAAAGTATTTCAATCTCAAGATGCCGCTTGTGAGGGTATTTTATCGGGAAAAGTTCAATCGGGTGATGTAGTAATTATTACTTATGAAGGACCTAAAGGAGGACCCGGCATGCAAGAAATGCTCTATCCTACTTCATACATAAAATCTAAGCACTTAGGAAAAGAATGCGCCTTAATTACAGATGGTAGATTTTCGGGAGGAACTTCCGGTTTATCTATAGGGCACGTTTCTCCCGAAGCTGCAGCCGGAGGAGCCATTGGTTTGGTTGAAGATGGAGACATCATTGAAATCGATATTCCTAATCGAACCATTAATGTTAAAATATCCGATGAAGAATTGAAATTTCGAAGAGAACAAGAAATTTCCAAAGGATCAAATGCATTTAAACCGCAAAGAGATCGAAAAATTTCGAAAGCTTTAAAAGCTTATGCTAGTATGGTTAGCTCTGCTGATTTAGGGGCAGTAAGAATAATATAATAAATGACTAAACAATAAGAATAAAGACTATGAATACTAATATTTCAGGAAGTGAGGCTTTAATACAATCCTTACTTAAAGAAGGGGTAGATACCATATTCGGATATCCGGGAGGCGCTATTATGCCGGTATTCGATGCTTTATACGATTATAAAGATAAAATCAATCATATTCTTGTACGTCATGAACAGGCTGCGGCGCATGCTGCGCAAGGCTATGCCCGTGCAAAAGGCAAACCCGGAATCGTTTTGGTAACTTCCGGTCCGGGTGCCACTAACACAGTAACCGGGATAGCAGATGCCATGATTGACAGTACTCCCCTGGTAGTAATTTCGGGACAAGTGTTTTCCGGTTTACTGGGAAGTGATGCTTTTCAAGAAGCTGATGTGGTAGGAATAACCAAGCCGATCAGCAAATGGACGTATCAGATACGAAACGCAGAAGATATTCCTTGGGCTGTAGCCAGAGCTTTTTATATAGCCGGTAATGGTCGTAAAGGTCCGGTAGTTTTAGACATAACCAAAGATGCTTTGCAAGGACAAATCGAATATGCCCCTGCAAAAATCAATTTTATAAGAAGTTATCAACCCATTCCGGATTTAAAACCGGAAGAAATCCGTGAAGCAGCCAAACTTATCAATGAAGCTAAAAAACCGTTGGCGTTAATCGGTCAAGGAGTTATCTTAAGCGGAGCGGAAGAAGAACTTAAAAAGTTTTTGGAAAAAGCTGATATTCCCGCCGCATCCACGATGTTAGGTTTATCAGCCATTCCTACTGACCACCCTTTAAATGTGGGACTTTTAGGTATGCATGGTAATGTAGCCCCAAATGTGAAAACTAATGAATGTGATGTTTTAATAGCTATAGGTATGCGATTTGATGATCGGGTAACCGGTGATTTAAAAACGTATGCTAAACAGGCAAAAATTATTCATTTTGATATTGATCCTTCCGAAATTGATAAAAACGTAAAAACTCATGTAAAAGTTTTAGGTGATGCTAAAGCAACTTTAGCTGAGGTAACCCAATTAGTAAATGAAAATAAACACACCGAATGGTTAGACAGTTTTAAAGAATATTACGAGAAAGAATACGATGCTGTAATTGAAAAAGAATTGTATCCTGAATCCGGGAGCTTAAAAATGGGAGAAGTCGTAAGAAAAGTATCTGAAGCTACCCATCATGAAGGTATTTTAGTTACCGATGTTGGACAAAACCAAATGATGGGCGTTCGGTATTTTAAATATAAACAAAGCCGAAGTGTTATTACTTCCGGAGGACTTGGTACTATGGGATTTGGTTTGCCGGCTGCCATTGGTGCAAAAATTGGTGCTCCTGATCGAACCGTTTGTTTATTTGTGGGCGATGGCGGAATTCAAATGACGATTCAAGAATTGGGAACGATCATGCAATATGACATTGATGTAAAAATTATCATATTAAACAACCATTTTCTAGGTATGGTGCGTCAATGGCAAGAATTGTTTTTTGATAAAAGATATTCTGAAACTCTTATGAAAAACCCGAATTTTGAAGCTATTGCAAAGGCCTACAATATTAAATCTAAAACCATAAGCAAAAGAGAAGAGTTGGATCAGGCAATTGAAGAAATGATTAATCATAAGGGATCTTACTTGTTAGATGTTCAGGTTGAAATTCAGGGTATGGTATATCCGATGATTCCGGCCGGTTCGTGTGTTACTAACATTTTATTAGGAGAAACTAACCAAATATAAATCTATGTTATGGAAACTATTGAAACTCAATTTAACTCTGTCGCCCAACAATACGATAAACAGCGAAGAAAATTAATTCCCTGTTTTCAAGATTTTTATAAAATAGCGGTTGAAAATATAAACCTTTCATCATCTTCTCCTAAAATTTTAGATTTAGGGGCCGGTACCGGATTATTATCCGAATTTGTTCTTCAAAAATATCCAAATGCTCAAATTACTTTGGTTGATCTGTCAGAAAAAATGTTAGAAGTTGCTAAAAATAGGTTTGAAACTAATACTTCTATCCATATAATTCGACAAGATTTTACCACTTATACATCGACACAACCATTTGATGCCATCGTGTCCTCATTGGCTATTCATCACTTGGAAGACTCGGATAAAATTAAACTATATAATTCCATTTATTCTTATCTTAAAGAAGAGGGAACATTTATAAATGCAGAGCAAGTTTGCGGTGAAGATGATTATTTTTCAAAATTTTATGATACTCGTTGGAGATATCAAATTGAAAACAGCGGACTTACCGCTGATGAAATTAATGCTTCGTATGAAAGAATTAAATTAGACAAAAGAAGTCCCATACTTGCCCAATTAAAATGGCTGAAAGAGGCGGGCTTTAAACATGTTGATTGTCTTTATAAATATTATGACTTTGCTGTTTTATATGCTAAAAAGTAGAAATAACCATGAAAAATAAAACGTTATATACTGTAACTATATTTTCTGAAAACACTGTAGGGCTTTTAGGTCAAGTCACCAGTGTTTTTACCAGAAGATTTTTAAATATTGAAACTTTATCGGTATCGCCGTCAGCTATTGAAGGCATACATAAATTTACCATTACGGTACTTTGTGATAAAGAAATGATTGAAAAAGTAGTAAAACAAATCGACAAATGCGTGGATGTGTTGAAATCTTACTATAATACCGACGATGAATTAATTCATCAGGAAATTGCTTTGTATAAATTACCCACTCCTGAATTTTTAAAAATTGGTTCGGTGGAAAATTTAATTAGAAAATATAATGCTCAGATACTTGAAATTAACGAGATTTGTGTTGTCATTCAAAAAACAGGGCATTACACCGATACGCAAGCTTTGTTTCAAGAATTGAGTGAAAATATTAAAGTATTGCAATTTATTCGTTCTGGAAGAATAGCGGTAAATACTTCAAAAATAGAACGCTTAAGTGATATGTTAAGTGAATTAAAAATAAAAGAATCTTTAATAAAAAATTAAAAATACTAACAAGATGGCACAAATGAATTTTGGTGGAGTAATTGAAAATGTAATTACTCGTGATGAGTTTCCTTTAGAAAAAGCTAGGGAAACATTAAAAGATGAAACCATTGCTGTTATTGGATATGGAGTACAAGGTCCCGGACAAGCATTAAATTTAAGAGATAACGGCTTCAATGTAATCGTTGGACAACGTAAAGGAGGTAAAACTTGGGATAAGGCTATTGCAGACGGTTGGGTTCCGGGTGAAACTTTATTTGATATAGAAGAAGCAGCATCAAAAGGAACTATTATTCAATATTTATTGTCAGATGCCGCACAAATTGAGGTTTGGCCTAAATTAAAACCTCACTTAACTGCCGGTAAAGCTTTATATTTTTCTCATGGTTTCGGTATTACTTTTAACGACCGCACCGGAATTATACCTCCTAAAGATATTGATGTAATTTTAGTTGCACCTAAAGGATCAGGAACCAGCCTTAGACGTATGTTCTTAGAAGGAAGAGGGTTAAACTCCAGTTATGCAATTTTCCAGGATGCTACCGGTAAAGCTAAAGACAGAACTATCGCTTTAGGTATTGGTGTTGGCTCCGGATATTTATTTGAAACTGACTTTAAACGTGAAGTTTATTCTGATCTAACAGGGGAAAGAGGTACTTTAATGGGTGCTATTCAAGGAATTTTATTAGCTCAATATGAAGTGTTACGTGAAAACGGACATACTCCATCTGAAGCTTTCAATGAAACAGTAGAAGAACTTACACAATCTTTAATGCCTCTTTTTGCTGAAAAAGGTATGGACTGGATGTATGCAAACTGTTCTACTACTGCACAAAGAGGTGCATTAGACTGGATGACCCCTTTTCATGATGCCACTAAACCTGTATTTGCTAAGTTATATGCAGAAGTAGCTTCAGGAAATGAAGCACAAAGATCAATCGATACCAACTCTAAGCCTGACTATCGCGAAAAATTAGAAGAAGAACTTAAGGCTCTTCGTGAAAGCGAAATGTGGAAGGCTGGAGCTGTTGTTAGAGAATTACGACCGGAAAATAACTAATTAGTATTATATAAAAAAAGGAATATGCAAAATACATATTCCTTTTTTTATATTTACAAATTAAAATTACATTTAAATGTTTATAATTACTAAAAAATCTACTCTTCTAAATTCATCCGCATTAATTTTTCTTTTACTATCTCCCCTTTTCATAACATTATTTTTATCAAATCTATTATTTATATGTAAAATCAGCCTCTCTGGATCTACAATACTTTTTTCGTTTATATTATCTTATTTCATCCTTTTTTTCTTAACAAGAAAAACTCATCGGTACGAATGGTTTTTAACTCTTTTATTTTACCTTATATCATATTCACTTAGTATATTTTTCTATGATCTATCTGCCGATGGTCAATGGTATCATTTAGAAAGTATTATAAATCTAAAGAATGGATGGAATCCAATCTATGAAATATCAAAAACTAATGTTGCACAAATATATGTTCAATCCTATCCAAAAGGATATGAAATTATAGCCGCTTCTATTTACTCTTTTACTCAAAAAGTAGAATCAGGAAAGCTTATCAATATAATTGTTCTGATAGCTTCTCTAATATATGTTTTTAAATTGCTTAAACAAACTCAGTTAAGCAAGTTGAAGAGATATCTATATACTTTTCTTATCTGTATAAATCCAATAGTAGTTACTGAACTATTTACCCATTATTTAGACGGTTTCATGTATTCTTGCTTAATCATACTAATTTGTTCTTTTTGTTGCCTATTGAAAAGATATAACAAAATTGATTTAGCGACTTTTATATTTACATTATCAATTTTCTCATCACTGAAATTTACTTCTATTTTATCAGTTTTTATATTTGTATTATTTTCTTTTATATATTTATGGAAAGATCATAAATTTAAATTTAAGTACCTATTTCCATTTTTAATATCCGGAATAATCATCTTTCCATTAACCAATATAAATCCCTATTTCACCAATTTAAAAAATAATCATCACGTTTTTCATCCCGCATTTGGTAAAGAAAAAATAGAAAACTTACTATCCTCTCATGTAAATTATGATTTTTACAAGAAAAACAGAATTGAAAAAGCCTTTATATCATATTTTTCTTATACCGGTGGCAGCAAAAAAACAACAAATTTAAAAATGCCTTTTTCATTAAAACTATCCGAAATTAAAGTTCTTAGTGATGTAACCATTACTTATG
Source organism: Apibacter sp. B3935 (assembly GCF_009827705.1). Taxonomy (NCBI): domain Bacteria; kingdom Pseudomonadati; phylum Bacteroidota; class Flavobacteriia; order Flavobacteriales; family Weeksellaceae; genus Apibacter; species Apibacter sp. B3935. The sequence continues at coordinate 309,309 of NZ_WINL01000003.1, read as the reverse complement.
GGGGATTTGGACCTTTCTTTGGAGGAATTGTTATCCTATCGACCCTTCTTTTCATTATTTCATTTTTTATTCCTTCCAAAGCTCCTTCTGGATTGTACTATCTAATCTTAGGAGTTATTGCAAGTATTTTATCATTTCCGGATTTTTGGTTCGCTAGAATGGTTCCGCAACTTTATTTATGCCCTGTTTTAATTCTTTTACTAATGGAATATAAATCAATAAATTCTAAATATCTTAAATTCGGAACTCTTATAACTCTATCATTTATTAGCATTAATACGTTAATGTTCATCATAATTTCGCTTACCTTAAATTTTTATCTTAGTCTAAATACCCATTATCAAATTTCTCAAATGAAAAAGCTTGGGAACAAATCACCTATTCTTATCGATTATTTTTTTAAATCAAACGTAACTAGATTGGAAGAAAATAATATTACTTATAAAGTGACCGAGATTCCTTATTCTGAAGATGATAAAAATCTTCAATTTTTTGGTGCTAAAGGAAAAAATACAACCCGATTTATAGCCGAATTTAATGAAAAAGATAAAAGTAATTTATTACGATATTTAGATAATCAATATAATAAGATTTTCAATTACTATCAATCTTATAAAAAAATTAAGTGAAATTTAAGTTTCAATTCTCTATAATATATATTTTTTCTTTGTTACTTTTGCGTAGAAAAATATAGAAAATGTCAGAAATCAGAGTTCGATTTGCACCCAGTCCTACCGGATATTTACATATTGGAGGAGTAAGAACTGCTTTATATAATTATCTCTTTGCCAAAAAAAATAAGGGAAAATTTATCTTGCGCATTGAAGATACCGATCAAAACCGCTATGTTGAAGATGCCGAAAAATACATAAGAGAATCGCTGAAATGGTGTGGCTTAGAATTGGATGAAAGTCCAGAAAAAGGAGGACCCTATGCTCCATATAAACAATCTGAAAGAAAAGACATCTATAAAAAATACATCGAAGAAATACTTAAAACAGATTTCGCTTACCTGGCTTTTGACACGCCAGAAGAATTAGAAAAGTTACGAAAAGAATATGAGGAACAAGGCAAAGTATTTTCTTACAACCATGAAGTCAGAAATCAACTCAATAATAGTCTCTCTCTAACGCCCGATGAAGTTCAAAAAAAATTAAACGAGGGAGTTCCTTATGTGATCCGATTTAAAATACCACCACATAGAACTTTGGTTTTAAAAGATATTATTCGAGGCAACTTTTCCATCGATACATCTATTTTAGATGATAAAGTTTTAGTTAAGACTGACGGAATGCCTACCTATCATTTTGCCAATATAGTAGATGACCATACCATGGAAATTACCCATGTGATAAGAGGAGAGGAATGGCTTCCTTCTCTGGCTTTACATGTATTGCTCTACGAAGCACTGGGATGGAAATCACCGGAATTTGCCCATTTGCCTTTAATATTAAAACCGGAAGGTAAGGGTAAATTGAGCAAACGAGATGGAGATAAATACGGATTTCCTGTATTTCCTCTTGCTTGGAAAAATGAAAAAGAAGGTACTTCTTCCATAGGATACAGAGAAGAGGGTTATCTACCTGAAGCTTTTATAAATATGTTGGCATTATTAGGATGGTCACCTTCCGATGACAAGGAAATACTATCTCTAAACGAAATGATTCAAGAGTTTGAATTGGAGAAAGTCCACAAAGCAGGAGCTCGTTTCAATCCTGATAAAGCAAAATGGTTTAATCATGAATATATTATTAAATCCAAAGCCTCTGACTTACTCCCTGAATTTCAAAAAATTTTGAAAGAAAAAGGTATTAAGACTGAAGAGACTAAGGATATTAGAATTATCGAACTATTAAAAGAAAGAGTTAATTTTGTAAAAGAAATATGGGAAGTAGGTTCTTTTTTCTGGATTGCGCCTTCATCTTACCAAGAAAAAAGTTATAAAAAGGTTGTCAAAGACGATACAAAAGCAATACTTACTCAATTAATTTCTAATTTGGAGTCAGTTTCTTTCACCGAAAAAGAATTACATGACAAGATTCATGAATTTGTGGAAAACTCAGGATTGGGATTTGGAAAAGTAATGCAACCCTTACGTTTAGCTCTAGTTGGTGATCTTAAAGGACCGGATATTCCGGTTATTATGGAAATAATAGGAAAAACAGAAAGCTTACAACGTTTAAAAAATTTAGAATCAAAAATTTAAAAATAAGAGGTTATGAAAATCGCATTAGCTTCAGATCATGCAGGATTTGAATATAAAAATTTTATATTTAAATATCTCACTGAAAAAGGAAACCAGGTACATGATTTTGGAACCTATTCGGGAGAAAGTGTAGACTATCCGGATTTTGTACATCCTTTAGCTATTGCTGTTGAGAAAAATGAATTTGATTTCGGCATACTTTTCTGTGGCAGCGGCGAAGGGGTATCCATAACCGCAAATAAACATTCCGGAATACGTTGTGCCCTTTGTTGGCAAACAGATATTGCCCGTTTAGCCAGACAACATAATAATGCGAATGTGCTTTCCATTCCTGCGCGTTTTATTGCAAAAGAATTAGCTCAGGATATAATTGATACTTTTTTATCCACTCAATTTGAAGGGGGAAGACATCAAATGCGTGTAGATAAGATATCCGAATGGTAAAGCGAATTTTATAAATATGACAAAATTTCATAAATAATTTTTGGAATAGATATTGACTTTTTATGTAATACAAAATATTGTATATTTGAAATAATAAATAACTAAGCAAATGGATTATAAAGATTACGGAAACACACTTGAACCATCGTTTCAAAAAAATGCCATAGCTAAACAGCAAGCTACATTTATATCTAAAGTATATATGTGGATGAGCTTGGCTCTATTTATAAGTGGTTTTACTGCTTATTTCACTGCAAATTCTCCAGGATTATTAAGCTTAATGTTTGGTACTACCGGCCCTACTTTCTTATATTATGCTTTAATTTTAGGCGAATTAGGATTAGTATTTGCTTTAAGTGGAGCAATCCATAAAATGACTTTAGGATTAGCATCGGCAGTCTTTTTGTTTTATTCTTTTTTAAACGGAATGACTTTGGCTATGATTTTCTTGGCTTATACCTTTTCATCTATAGCTACCACATTTTTTATTACTGCCGGTACATTTGCTATAATGAGTTTATATGGTTATTTTACCAAAACAGATCTTACAAAATTTGGAAGAATTCTATCCATGGCTTTATTAGGTGTACTATTAGCCATAGTTGTCAATATTTTCTTAAATAACTCCATGTTGGATTTAATTATTTCAGTGGTTGGAGTTTTAATATTTGTGGGATTAATTGCTTATGATACTCAAACTCTGAAAAATATAGGATCACAAATAAACTCTGAAGATGGAGAAAGTTATTCTAAAATTGCGATTCAAGGTGCCTTGTCTCTCTATTTAGATTTTATTAACCTTTTCTTATTTTTACTTAGATTTCTTGGTTCAAGAAGATAAATTTACTTTTTGAAAACGTTAAAATAGTTTATAGGTGAATAAAGTTTTTATTCACCTATTTATATATAATAAAATACCATTATTAAAACAAAATATAAATCTAACAGAAACTATAAAATTTGTAATTTTAAATTTATTTATAAATAAATATGGAGAACAATCCACAAGATAATAAAAATAATAAAAAAAAGCCCTTATTAAAAACAATCCTTGGTTTAGTTTTATTTAGCTTTTCCATCATCTTATTTATTTCATTCCTCTCATTTTACTTTAATTGGAAAGAAGATCAAAGCCAATTAACTTCTTATCTAAATAAAAATGTTACAGCGCAAAATATAATCGGTAAAACGGGCGCTTACTTAGGGGAAATATTTATTTTTGATGGTGTAGGGGTTATCGCATTTTTTATTCCGTTCTTCTTATTTATTTTATCTTTTAAAGTATTATTTAATAAAGAAATTCTAAAAATATGGAAACTCCTCTCTCATGGAATTTTCTTTATTATTTGGACTCCTATATTTCTAGCTATGATTTTCGGATCTAAATGGTTGCTTTCCGGTTTGATAGGCTATGAAGTATATGACTATTTAAAATCATTATTGGGCAGTGTAGGTACAGGTATTATATTATTGCTGACCCTGTCGATATATTTTATCCTTGAATTTAATTTGAGCGTGGATCATGTAAAATCTAAGTTGCATTCAACACCCCCTTTCAACCCGTCTAAAAAAGAAAAAGAAGAGGATGTTTTAAAAGAACGTTTTGAAGAAGATCAAATTTATGAGAAAATAAAAGACCCTAAAACCGTTCAATCTGAGACTGTTATCGCAAAAGTTCCAACAAAAAATGAAATTCAAGAAGAAAATTTAACAGGTATACAACAAGTCGAGTCACTAATAGAAGAGGAAAGTAATCCTATAAATTTATCCAATACCAATATTCTGATAGAAGAATCTTCCCATCCTGACACAACCACTCATTCTACAGAATTAGAAATTGATATTCCTACTACAGAAGAAACGGTTGAAGATGATATTTCTCTGACTATAGAAGAAACTAAAAAAGAAGAAATTTTATCTGAAAATGAGCCTAATAAAAATATTTATGACCAATTTGGACCTTATGATCCTAAATTAGATTTACCTAAATATAAATATCCTACTCTTGATCTTTTAACTAATTATAATACGAACAATAATATTACGATAAACAGTGAAGAGTTAGAAGAAAATAAAAATAAAATTGTAACAACACTTGCAAATTATGGCATTGGAATTTCAAGTATCAAAGCAACGGTCGGTCCAACAGTAACTTTATATGAAATTATTCCTGAAGCAGGTATCCGTATTTCCAAAATTAAAAATTTGGAAGATGATATAGCCCTTAGTCTTGCAGCTTTAGGAATTCGTATTATTGCTCCGATACCCGGAAAAGGAACTATTGGTATTGAAGTACCCAATAGTACCGCAACGATGGTTTCCATGCGTTCGGTTATCGCTTCACAAAAATTTCAAAAAATCGATATGGAACTACCTATTGTTTTTGGAAAAACCATATCTAATGAAACTTTCGTTACAGATTTAGCTAAAATGCCTCATATGCTCATGGCCGGGGCTACAGGACAGGGGAAATCGGTGGGATTAAACGCCATTATAACTTCTCTGTTATACAAAAAACACCCTAGTGAATTAAAATTCGTGTTTGTAGACCCTAAAAAGGTGGAACTTACCTTATACAACAAAATTGAACGTCATTTTCTTGCAAAATTACCGGATACGGATGAAGCCATTATTACCGATACGACTAAAGTGATTAATACTTTGAATTCACTTTGTGTGGAAATGGATAATCGTTACAAGCTTCTCCAATCAGCTTATGTAAGAACCATCAAAGAATATAACCAAAAATTTAAGGAACGTAAATTAAATCCTGAAAAAGGTCATCGATTCTTACCGTATATTGTTTTGGTTATTGATGAATTTGCTGATTTAATTATGACCGCCGGAAAAGAAGTAGAGCTCCCTATTGCCAGATTAGCTCAGTTGGCCAGAGCCATAGGAATTCATCTAATTATAGCTACACAAAGGCCTTCCGTAAATGTTATTACCGGAATGATTAAAGCCAACTTCCCCGCTCGTGTTGCATTCCGCGTAACTTCAAAAATAGATTCAAGAACTATTTTAGACGGAAATGGTGCCGATCAATTAATCGGGAAAGGAGATATGTTGTTTACCACCGGTAATGAACTGATACGTATGCAATGTGCCTTTGTTGATACACCCGAAGTTGATAAAATAACAGAATATATTGGTTCTCAACAAGGATATCCGGATGCATATTTATTGCCGGAATTTTATGAAGAAAATTCAAGTGTAAGCTCAAACGATGCGGTTGAAGCAAAAAGAGATGAGCTTTTTAATGATGCTGCTCGAGTAATTGTAACCGCTCAACAAGGATCCACCTCTTTGATTCAACGTAAATTATCATTGGGTTATAATAGAGCCGGAAGAATTATGGACCAACTTGAAGCGTTCGGCATTGTTGGGGCTTTCGAAGGAAGTAAGGCACGTAAAGTTCTGGTTTCTGACCTGGTTAGTTTGGAACAATTATTGGAAAATTTAAACCCCTAAAAAAACATTACCTAATAATATGAAAAAGATATTTGCATTCTTATTTATTTGTTCTTCATTTTTAATATGGGCTCAAAAAATTGATCCGGAAGCAAAAAGACTTTTAGATACAGCTAGTGCGAAACTCAGCCAAAATTCAACATTTTACGTAAAATTCAATTATTTATATTCTATACCCGGACATAAAAGTATATCTGAAATTGGACAGGTTTATGCCGCTAAAGAAAAGTATCATTTAATTCTGCCCAGTATTACCCAAATTTATGACGGAAATAAGATTTACTCTATTTCCAAGGAAGATAAAGAAATCACTTCTTCTGACAAAGAAGACGGTGAAAGCCTATCTCCTACCAATATTTTAAGTCTTTATAAAAGCGGTTTTAATATTACTTTTGAAGGAAATACAACTATTAATAATGTTAAATGTTCCGTTATTAAATTGGTTCCTATTGATACCAAAAAATCCAAATCTATACTTCTTGCTCTTTCTAATAATAAGATATTAAGAGTATCTGAAAATTATAATGACGGAAGTTCTTTAATTTTAATGATTATTGATTTTAAAGAAAATTTAATTGTAAATAAATCTTTACTTACATTTGATAAAAATAACTATAAAGATTACACACTAACAGAGTTATAAAAGATGATTAAAAAGTTAGACTGGTATATTATCCGCACTTTTTTTGGTCCTTTTTTATTTATATTTAGCGTTTTAATGTTCATCTTTGTAGTTCAGTTTGCCTTTAACCAAATGGATAAATTTTTAGGTAAAGGACTGAACTTATGGGATATATCTAAATTATTGTATTATCTGGGCTTGGATGTGATTCGTCTCGTTTTACCTTTAACTATCTTGTTGTCATCAATTATGACATTTGGTGGTTTCGGAGAGCGTTATGAACTAGCTGCAATGAAATCAGCTGGAATTTCATTAGCCCGAATAATGTATCCTCTTTTTAGTCTTGTAGTATTACTGGCCATCTGGTTATTTTATTTCTGTAACACCACACTTCCCGAAAACCAACGAAGAGCGCGTAATATGCTCATCAATATTGCACAAACAAGACCTGCGCTGAATTTTGAAGAAGGACGATTTATTAAAGAAATGAATCCTTTAAGCATTAAAATTGGCAGGAAAAGTGGTGAAAATGATAGTGAATGGGATCAAGTATTTATTCATAAAAATGCTTCCCCTTTTGAAGATCAACAAACCATAATAGCCGATAAAGGAAATATAATTTCCAAAGATAACCATTACTTAAAAATTGAATTATATAATGGATATATATATCAAGATAATATTAAAGGTAAGAATTTAAATGAACTAAAAAAACAACCGGGTAATTCCATTAAGTTTGATACCTTAACTCAATATTACGATATTTCAGATATAATTAAAAAGTCACTAGATAAACAATCCGAAGGGGATAATTTCAGATATAAATCAGTATCGGAATTAAGCACTTATATAGATTCCATCAAGACTTCCAATACTGTGTACTTTAAAGGGCTTGGAGAAAATGGCATGAAACTTTTATTAGGAGAAACAAATTCGTTGGATTCCCTAGATTATAGTCATTATAATGAAGATTTTCCGTTTGAATGGTCCAACTTAGATGATAACACTAAATATAATTTAGTTAAAGCCGCCATAAATCAGGTTACTCTGTCTAAGTATGAATTAGGTTCAAAAGCCACCGAAATGAAAGCGGTAGAAAAATTTATAGCTAAAATGATTTTATGGCAGCAAAAAAATATCATTTCATATTCCGTTACCTGTATAGTATTTTTCTTGATAGGAGCTCCGCTAGGATCTATCATTAGAAAAGGGGGAGTCGGTTTACCTGTAGTTGTTGCCATAATAATATTTATCATTTTTTATATTTTAGGGCTTTATATGGAAAATTTAGCAAAAAATCAGGTAATCAATGCCTATTGGGCTTCTTGGATTCCTAATGCAATATTTCTACCTGTTGGAATTTTTCTAACTATAAAATCCATGAGAGATTCTGAACTATTTGACGTGGATAATTATTTAAAACCTTTTAAAAGATTTATTAGTAAATTTATCAAACAAAAAAAATTAGAACACAGTAGATACCAATGATTATTACAGACTTAAAAATGAATACCATATCAGAAGCTCTTGAAGAATTAAGACAGGGAAAGGTAATTATAGTTGTTGATGATGAAGATCGTGAAAACGAGGGTGATTTTGTTGCTGCAGCTTCAACTATGACACCTGAAACTATAAATTTTATGACTAAGTACGGAAGGGGGTTGATTTGCACGCCTTTAACTCAAAAAAGAGCTGAAGAACTGGACTTGGAATACATGGTCGGAAAAAATACTGATCCTAAGCAAACGGCTTTCACTGTTTCAGTAGATTTACTTGGACATGGGATTACTACAGGTATTTCCGCTTCTGATCGATCCAAAACCGTTAAGGCTCTTGTCGATGAAAATATCAAGCCAAGTGATTTTGCACGTCCGGGTCATATTTTTCCTTTAGTTGCAAAAAAAGGAGGAGTACTTAAAAGAGACGGACATACTGAAGCTACAGTCGATTTATTACAATTAGCGGGACTTCCTTCTACCGGAGTTTTAGTTGAAATCATGAATGAGGATGGAACAATGGCTCGTTTACCTCAATTAATGGAAGTTGCTAAGAAATTAGATTTAAAAATTATAACTATTAAAGACTTAATTTCATATCGACTTAAAAATGATTCTTTGATTGAAAAAATCGACGATGAAATAATTAAAACCTATTATGGAGAATTACGATTTGTAACGTATAAAGATAAAACCAACGATCAAATTCATTTTGCCTTAGTGAAGGGAGAAATTAATGAAGATGAAATCATACCTGTAAAAGTTTGTGCTAATAATATATATTTGGATCTTTTCAAAACCCTTGCTCAAGGAGAAGAAACCATTGTAAATAAAGCTATTAATTTTATTAATGAAAATGGCAAAGGAGTAATTATTTTTATAAACAATCCTTCCAATACAGAAGTAATTGAAAATCATCTGAGCGAACTCAAAAAATATATATCGGGAGAAATAGCTGATTTTGGCATACAATCAGACGAAAGAGATTTAGGAATCGGTGCACAAATAATTAAAAATTTAGGAATTAAAAATATCAATGTCTTAACAACCAATCCTAACAAAAATTTCCCTTTAAGTAGTGGATATGGAATTAAGATTGTAAATGAAATTAAAATTTAAATTTCATTCTCATAAATTATAAATAAAGAAGCTATATAGTAGCTTCTTTATTTAACCAAGTATTGAATTATAAAATGATATTTTGGATCTGATTCGGTAATGACACGTAAAGGATCTTTCTTCTTATTTCTTGCTTCTATAATTTTATTTTTATACTTCCTTAAATAAATATGTTTGTGTAAATCTTCTTCTGAGGCTGTTTGTAAATTTATTTTAAGAACTTGGTATGGATTTAAGACGAAAGAATCAAAAATTCTTGAGACCATTTCAGAAGTTATATCATAAACATCTTTAATTTGTTCCATCGACACAAAACCACCTAATCCTTTTCTAAAACTCAATATTCTTTTAGTTATGATTTCATTTTCAATTACGGAATTTATATCGTTAAAAGATGCTGTATTAATATCCTTTTTTTCATTGGAAATTTGAAGTACTTTTATATTTGATGTATTTTCAATATTTTGAGAAGGAAGCTTAATGTACGATTCCAATTCATGATATTTTACAGTTGATATAATATAACATTTTTTTAAATCCTCTTTGGATTTGAATTTTCCACCGATAGAATTTTTATATCTTATAATGCTTTCCGCTTGTTTTTCTGAAAAACCTATACGCATCCAATCGTTTACATTATATGTATTCGGGTCAAATGTTAATAACCGATTCTTCTTTACTTTACTAGAATTAGTAGTTGTTTCATTAAAGCCGTTCTCCGGTAATAACAGAAATGGAGATATTTTAGCATACATTTCTTCGGAGATTACATAGCAAGATTTAAGCTGTTCTTTAGAAGTAAATTTACCTCCAAGCATAGCCTTATAGTTAATAATTACCTGTGCTTGTTTTTTAGAGAAACCTAAACTCTGCCATTCTTCTGTATTATAATCAGTTGGATTAAAAGGTTCTATAAATTTATCTTTTTTATCCTTTACCTTAAAATTCTGTTCATTAATTTCTTCAACAAATTGAAAAGGAGTAGCATTATTATTCTCAAATATCGAAGAAATTAAAGCATTCCTATGAATTAATAATTCTAAAATACATATAATTATGAGCAACAAAAGAACACCTATACGTTGCTCTTTTATCATTTTAAGGCGTAAATTCATAAAAATTAATATAAATATATAATTACAAGAGCTTAATTTTTAAAATGTTACCATTTATTATGGTAACGTAAAAAAATTATATTTTTATATTAAAAAAATGAAATACTATTTCTTTTAAATCGCTGTAAAATAATAACCTAAGATTCAAAATAGCTTAGAGGAAGTTAGCAATCCCTTTAAAATTGCGAACTCAATGGATACTTTACAAAACTATTATGTGAAAATTTAATTCAAAAATATTTAGCTATTTTTTCCTTTTTCTGCATAGCTCATATCATTAACCGATTCGATGATATATTTTCCATCTTCAAATACAACTTTACATACTGAAGCGTTTTCCAAATCCTTAACAAATAACCTTTTACCTCCCAGATTATGAAGCATTAGAGTTATACTTAATCCGTGAGATACGATCAGAACGTTTTTATTTTCCTTATTCTTACTTTCGATCTGTACAATATCCGATAAAGCTTTATGCGTTCTTTTTTCAACTGTATTAAAATCTTCTGCCATTTTCATAGGATCTAAAACACTTATGGTATTTACCGCTTCTTTATAAGTAATTTCTTTATTCTTGTCAAAGATATCATTGAATAAATCCTGAGCATTAGTGTAATGAAGATATAAAGCAACATCCTTAAACATTTCGGTAGCTAAGGCAGTTTCATACGCTCCAAAACAGATTTCTCTTAATTCAGGTTTTTCTGTAACCGGAAGTTCTTTTTGATCTGAATTTTTTAAAATTATATTGATAGTCTCTCTGGTTCTCCTTAAATCACTGCAAAAAGCTGAAGAAAATTTAACATCTTTCAATCCTTTACCCAAATTTTCTGCCACCTCAATCCCTTCTTTTGTTAACGGTGTATCACTCCAACCTTGAACTTTGTTTAATGTATTTAAAATTGTCTTACCATGACGTACTATGTAAAATGTAATCTTAGATCCCATATAAAAAATATTAGCATTTTAAATACAAAATTAGAAAATTTTGTTTGTTATAAGTATAGAATAATCATTATAGTTCACTAGTATTTCATACTGTTGATTTAATTAAACTTAAAATTAAAAAACAAAATATATCTGAAAAATAATTATTTTTAATCGTATAATTTTTAAAAAATTTTATTCGTATAAAAAAATAATTATTATTTTTGTTATGTTAATTTAGATTTTAAAAGTTAAAAATCTTAGTTATGTTATTACGCAATTTAACATTGCCGGTTAATAAAATTACCCTTTTATCTTACCCTATCTACTTCAGTAGGCAGGTTAGGCTTTGATTTTCAATTTTTCCAAAGCCGACACTTCCGTTTTTTATACAGTAATTTATCTACTACTGTTTTTTCAATTTATCCATTTACTATATTATTTATACATAAGATGAATATTAATATTGTTGTTGCAACAGAAGAACATTATCAATACGCTGAAGAAATATGCGAAACTATTTACCAATCGGCTATTATAAGGGGTACAGGTATTGCTAAAAGAACACCTGAATACATCCAAAAAAAAATGGATCAAAGACAAGCGATTTTAGCTCTTGATAACACAAAATTTGCAGGTTTTTGTTATATCGAAAAATGGCAGAACGGAGAATTCGTCGTCCATTCAGGATTAATTGTTCATCCTGACTACAGAGGAATAGGTTTAGCCAAAAAAATAAAACATTTTATTTTTGATTATACCCGCAAAAAATTTCCGGAAGCTAAAATTTTCGGTATAACTACCGGTTTGGCTGTAATGAAAATTAATTCGGAATTAGGATATAAGCCGGTACCCTTTTCTGAACTAACTGAAGATCCTGACTTTTGGAATGGCTGTAAAACGTGTACGAATTTTAATATTCTACAAAGTAAACAAAATAAAATGTGCTTATGTACCGGAATGTTATTCGATCCTAAAGATCAAAAAAAAGATAAGAATATCTCCCATAAAAATAGTTTCGATAAAAAGGTCATTACTCATCTCAATAAAATAAAAGAAGTATTTCACTTAAAATCTAAAAAGGATTGTAATAATTCCCAAATTAAAACCATCTAAAAAAATCTTGATTATGAAAAAAGCAGTTTTAGCATATAGTGGAGGACTAGATACTTCCTATTCTTTGGTTAAACTAACTAAAGAACACGATATGGAAGTACATACCGTTATAGTAAACAGCGGAGGATTTTCTGAAGAAGAATTAAAACAAATTGAAAAACGAGCATATGAGTTGGGTTCCAATCATCATATAACCATTGATATTACTGAAAAATTTTATAGAAATTGTTTACGCTTTCTCATTTATGGAAACATTTTAAAAAACAATATTTATCCCTTATCAGTTAGTGCAGAAAGAATATTTCAGTCACTGGCTATAGCGGAATACGCAAAAAAAATAAATGCGGAATATATAGTTCATGGAAGCACGGGAGCCGGTAATGATCAAATCCGATTTGATGTAGCCTTTGAAGTCATCTCCCCTAAATCAAAAATAATTACACCTATTCGTGATGAAAATATTTCTCGTCAAGAAGAAGTTGACTACTTACAAAAAAACGGAATAAACATGAATTGGGAAAAAGCAAAATATTCCATCAATAAAGGAATATGGGGAACTTCTGTAGGAGGTGTTGAAACACTTTCCTCTGATCTCCCTTTACCGGACGAGGCCTTCCCTACTCCCCTCTCTGAAACCACTCCTTCCATAATTGAACTTGAATTTTCTAAAGGAGAACCTATCGGATTAAATGGAGAAAAAATGAATCCGGTGGCATTAATTCAAAAACTGAATGAAATAGGAGGGAAATATGCCATTGGACGAGATATACATGTAGGAGATACCATTTTAGGAATTAAAGGAAGAGTAGGTTTTGAAGCTCCTGCTCCTATGTTACTAATTAAAGCGCATCATCTGCTGGAAAAACATACCCTATCCCGTTGGCAACTCTTACATAAAGATTCATTGGCCAATTGGTACGGTACTTTATTGCATGAAGCTCAGTATTTAGACCCTGTAATGCGCGACATTGAAGCATTTCTTACGTCCTCTCAAAAACGGGTTAGTGGAACCGTAAAGATTCAGTTGTATCCCTATTATTTCCGCATGATCGGTATAAAATCTCCTTACGATATGATGCAATCAAAAGTTGCTACTTACGGTGAAGAAAATGAAGCTTGGGACAGTAGAGATGCCCGAGGTTTCATTAAAATTTTTGGAAATCAATTAAAAATTCATCATAGTTTCAATGATTTAGAATAATTTACGAACTTTATCTTGAATTAAAGTAAATAAAAATTGAAAGTATAGTTTAGTTTAAAAAACCAATGAACAAAATAAAAGCCAGTATTGTGGGAGGGGCAGGATATACTGCGGGCGAATTGCTGCGAATCCTCATTAATCATCCAAAAATAGAACTCACATCCGTTTACAGCACTTCCAATGCAGGAAATCCTGTCACAACGGTTCATGAAGACCTTATAGGTGAAACCGATTTAATTTTTTCTGAACGCATTGATAAAGAGGCAGATGTTGTTTTTTTGTGTTTGGGACATGGTAAATCCAGGGATTTTTTGACAGAAAATGTGTATTCTAAAAACACAAAAATTATAGATTTAAGTAATGATTTCAGGGTTAAACCTCATCATGTATTTCAAGACAGAACATATATTTACGGTCTTCCCGAATTACAAAAAGAAGAAATAAAAAAGGCAAAAAATATTGCCAATCCCGGATGTTTCGCCACCGCCATACAATTAGCTTTACTACCCTTAGCAAAGAAAAGTTTATTGTCCCAAGATATTCATATCCACGCAGTAACCGGCTCTACCGGTGCAGGGCAATCACTTTCAGCAACTGCTCATTTCAGTTGGAGAAATAATAATGTTTCCTTTTATAAAGAATTTAGTCATCAGCATGAGGCAGAAATTTCACAAAGTATTGATCAGTTAGGAACCAACCGACATCAACTCTATTTTTTACCTATGCGGGGAAATTTTACTCGAGGGATTCTTGCCGGCATATATTTAAAATGTGAAATTACAAAGGAGGATGCTTTTTCTTTATATCGTGAATACTATCAGGATCATCCATTTACCTTTGTTTCGAACACTCCTTTATCTGTAAAGCAAGTAGTCAACACAAATAAATGTATATTAGAAATACAAAAACATAAAGACACCTTATTAATTACTTCGGTGATTGATAATTTAAGTAAAGGTGCTTCGGGTCAAGCCGTACAAAACATGAACCTTATTTTCGGATTTGAGGAATCGGAAGGTTTACATTTAAAACCGGTGGCATTTTGATAAAATTAGAGTTATGAATTCACTATTTCCTCTTAAAATGATTAACCAGAAAAACTCAAAATACAATATCAGTTTCCTTAGTTTATTTAGAAAGTTCTTATGATTCTTTTAGAGATGTTAACTAAAAAAAGGATAAATTACTGATTTTAATGAATAATAAAATTATTTAATTAGTACAAAATTATAATATGAAAATAGCAATTATTGGAGCCGGAAATTTAGGACTGGCAATCGCAAAAGGAATTATTAACAGCAATTTTGCTGAATCATTATACATTACTAAGCGAAATATTAAAACCTTACATGAACTGGAAAATAAACAAAATATAGTTCTTACCTCAGACAATAAAGAGGCAATTAAAAATTCAGAGATTATATTGTTTGCGGTACAGCCTAATGTTTTAACCAATGTTTTACAAGAATGCCGGCATTTATTTACGGAACATCATACTTTACTATCAGTAGTTGCCGGATTTGATTTAAGTAAACTAGAAGAAATCATAGGCAATCATTTTCCAATTATTAAGGCCATGCCTAATACTGCTATATCGGTGAAAAAATCCATGACCTGTCTTTGTTCCAATAAAAAAGGAAAGGATCGAATCAATATCGCGTTGGAAATCTTTAATCAATTGGGACATGCTGTAGAAATTCCTGAAGAGCAAATGCAAGCGGCAACAATTATTTGTTCCAGCGGTATAGCTTTTTGGCTGAGGATCATTCGTGCACATATGTTGGGAGCTATAGAGATGGGACTGGAGCCGCAAGAAGCCCTATCCATGATTACTCAAACTTGTATGGGAGCGGCACAATTAATTGAGTCTAAAAAAAGTCATCCCGAGCAAGAAATTGATAAGGTCACAACTCCGGGCGGGTGCACCATAGCCGGAATTAATGAAATGGATCATCAAGGAGTTAACTCTGCCATTATTAAAGGGCTTTTAGCTTCCTATACTAAAATCAATCAGCTGACTAAGAAATAAATAGTAAAGTATCACATGAATACCACAAAAAAACAATAATAAAAATTTATAAAGGATACTAATATGAGTCTATTCAATGTATATCCTATTTACTCTGTAACCCCTGTTAAAGCATCAGGTTGTACCGTATGGGATGAAAAAGGAGATGCCTACCTTGACTTTTATGGTGGGCATGGGGTTATTTCCATCGGTCATTCGCATCCGACGTATATCAAACATGTAACTGAACAAATCAATTCCATCGGATTTTATTCCAATTCAATTATCAATCCTGTTCAGGAAAAACTGGGTAATTTATTACCTCAAATTTGCGGATATCCCGACTATTCGTTATTCCTCTGCAATTCAGGAGCTGAAGCTAATGAAAATGCTTTAAAATTAGCCTCCTTTCATACCGGAAAATCAAAAGTTTTAGCCTTTAAAAACAGTTTCCACGGGCGTACTTCCGCAGCGGTTGCCGTGACCGATAATCCAAAAATTATTGCTCCTATCAACGCGCAACAGGAAGTGGTATTTTGCGAATTAAACGACATTAAAAGTGTTAAAAAAGAGATTGCTAAAGGGGAGGTATCTTCCGTAATTATCGAAGCTATTCAAGGAGTGGGTGGATTGGATGAAGGAAGTACTGAATTTTTTCGGGAATTGGAAAAGGTTTGTAAAAATAATAAGGTAGTTCTAATTCTGGATGAAATTCAATGTGGATATGGACGATCCGGTAAATTTTTTGCCCATCAACATCACGGAATCAAAGCAGATATTATATCGGTAGCGAAAGGGATGGGAAACGGATTTCCTATCGGGGGGATCTTAATTTCTCCTGAATTTACTTCTTCTTTTGGATTATTAGGAACTACTTTTGGCGGAAACCATCTCGCTTGTGCCGCAGCATTAGCAGTTTTAGAAGTAATGGAGGATGAAGAAATTTTAAACAATGTTCAAAAACAATATGAATATTTCATTAAAAAATTTTCTTCTCTATCGCAAATTAAGAAAATTAAGGGTAAAGGATTAATGCTGGGATTAGAATTTGATTTCGAAGTCGCAGATCTCCGTAAAAAATTAATCTATGAAAAAAAGATTTTTACGGGTAATTCCAATAATAAAAATCTACTGCGTGTGCTTCCGCCGTTAACTATTTCCAAAAATGAAATTGATATGCTTTATGACAGTTTACAGTCTTGTCTTTAACAACCTTATAAAATAAGAAATAATGAAAAAGTATACTTCTGTCGATGATATTACAGACCTAAACGAGATGTTAAATTTGGCTAAGAAGATTAAAGCTGCTCCTTTAGCCAACCAAGTTTTGGGAAAAAATAAAATTTTAGGGCTTTTATTTTTTAATCCGAGCTTAAGAACGCGATTAAGCACACAAAAAGCAGCTCGCAATCTGGGTATGGATTGTATGGTTATGAATTTAAACACAGAAGGCTGGACATTAGAATTTGAAGATGGAACGGTAATGGATGGTTCTGCTTCCGAGCATATAAAAGAAGCTGCTAAAGTTATATCAGTTTATTGTGATATAATAGCCATTCGAAGCTTTCCTACTTTAAAAGATAAGGAAAAAGACGAAGCGGAAACAGTCATTTCTTCTTTCGTTAAATACGCCACCGTTCCGATCATCAGTTTAGAAGGGGCTACAGAACATCCTCTACAAGCTTTGGCTGATGCGTTGACCATTGAAGAATACAAAAAAACGGAACGTCCTAAAGTGGTATTGAGTTGGGCTCCACACCCAAAAGCCCTTCCTCAATCTGTTTCCAATTCATTCGTGAAAATGATGAAAAAAATGGAGGTGGATTTTGTTATTACTCATCCGGAAGGATACGAGTTGAACCCTGAAATTACTAAAGGTGTTCCCATTGAATATAATCAAGAAAAAGCATTTATAAATGCTGATTTTATATATGCTAAAAATTGGAGTAATTACAACGATTATGGTAAAATATTAAATGAGGACCCTCATTGGACCATCGGAAAAAGACAAATGGAATTGACAAATCACGCTAAATTCATGCATTGTTTACCGGTACGAAGAAATATGATTGTAACTGATGACATATTGGACAGCGATGCCTCGATAGTTATACCTGAAGCAAATAATCGAACGTATTCTGCTCAAACCATTCTTACTCGAATTCTGGAAGGGCTCACATAAATATTAATTATTTGATTTTTGGTAAAAAAACAGGTATTTAACTAATTACTAACAAACAACCCAATAAGTTGAATATGGAAAAGAAAAAATTAACCGTTATAAAAATAGGAGGAAATGTAATTGATAATCAAAAAGTCCTTACTCAATTTTTACAAGATTTTTCTAAGTTGGAAACTCCGAAAATTTTAGTCCATGGAGGGGGAAAAGCAGCTACAAGATTAGCGGGTAAATTGGGGGTTGAATCGATCATGATTGAAGGACGAAGAGTAACTAACGAAGAAATGCTAGATGTGGCAATAATGACGTATGCAGGACTTTGCAATAAAAAAATTGTAGCTCAACTTCAAAGTTTACAAACCTCTGCTATCGGGCTAACCGGTGCTGATGGAAATTCTATTGTTTCGAAAAGGAGAGAAAATAGCACCTATGATTATGGATATGTTGGGGATATCATTGAAATTAACTCTGAATGGATTAAATGTTTACTCGATACCGATACGATTCCTGTATTCTGTGCAATTACCCACGATAAAAAAGGACAGCTGCTTAACACGAATGCTGATTCCATTGCTCAATTTTTGGCTGTGGGCCTATCCTCTTTTTATGAAACCACTTTATTGTATTGTTTTGAAAAAAAGGGTGTTTTACAAGATATTGAAGACGAAAATAGTATTATTGAAACGATAAATTACAGTTCCTATCAACAATTAAAAAAGGATAATATTATTCACTCGGGTATGATCCCAAAACTTGATAATTGTTTTGAAGCGCTGAAACAGGGAGTTAAAAATATTATTATTTCTAACCCTGAAATAATTAACAACTTTAATCATTCTCATACTTGTATTACCTTATAATTAAGTCTTATGAAAACCATTGAACAACTAACTTATGAAGCAATTGACTTGTTAAAAAAATTAATTGCAACTCCCTCTTTTTCCGGAGAAGAACATCATACCGCTTTATTGATTGAAGCTTGGTTCAGACATCATTCAATTCCTTATGAAAGAGAGAATAATAATATATGGGCATATAATAAATATGTGGATGAAAACAAACCTTATTTATTGCTGAATTCTCATCAAGATACTGTTTTTCCTAACAAAGACTATACTCATAATCCTTTTGATGCCATTGAAAAAGAGGGTAAAATATTCGGTTTAGGTTCCAATGATGCCGGAGGATGTTTGGTGTCTCTTCTAGCCACATTTACTTATTTTTATTTACATAAGAATATGAAATATAATTTAATTATGGTGGCTTCCGCTGAAGAAGAAAACAGTGGAAAAAAAGGTCTAAACAGTGTGTTGGCTCACTTGCCACCATTGGAATGTGCTATTATAGGAGAACCTACTCAAATGCAACTTGCCATTGCTGAAAAAGGCTTGCTTGTTTTAGACGTTCTCGTAAAAGGAACTGCCAGTCATGCAGCTCATAATAATCCTGATAATTCCATTTATAATGCTTTTGAGGTAATTGAATGGTTTAAAAATTTCTCATTTGAAAAAATATCAGAAGTTTTAGGACCTATGAAAATGACAGTTTCTCAAATTGAAGCAGGTAAACAACACAATCTTGTACCTGAAGAATGTCGCTTGGTGGTAGATATCCGTGTGAATGATTGTTATACAAACGAAGAAATACTATCAATAGTAAAGAAAAATTTATCATCTGAAAGGGTGATAATTACTCCCCGATCATTGAAACTTAAATCTTCTTCCATTCCCAAAACTCATCCGTTAGTTATATCCGGAATTGCTCTGGGGAGAGAAACTTATGGGTCTCCTACTCTTTCAGATCAAGCCGTCTTACAATGTCCTTCTTTAAAAATGGGGCCGGGAAATTCTTTACGATCTCACACTGCCGATGAATATATTTTTAGGGAGGAAATTGTAGAAGCAATTCCTCTGTATATAGAATTATTAAATCAAACGATCTTATAAAAGATAATTGAAACTATTAAATTTTAAAAAATGAAGCTTTGGGAAAAAGGTATACCGACTGATCAGAGAATTGATTTATTTACCGTAGGTAATGATCGGGAATTAGATATTGTTTTAGCTAAATATGACGTGTTAGGTTCATTAGCTCAAACTAAGATGTTGTATCAAGTAGGGCTTATTACGGAAAATGAAAAAAAAGATTTACTTCAAGCATTAAATGAAATTCTCACAGATATAGAAAATCATACGTTTAAAATTGAAGAAAATTTTGAAGATGTACATTCTAAAATAGAATTTTTACTAACTGAAAAAGTGGGCGATGCCGGTAAAAAGATTCATACGGCTCGTTCCCGCAATGATCAGGTTTTAGTTGATATGAACTTATATCTGAAAGATGAATTAAAAGTGATTAAAGATCAAAGTCGTAAACTTTTTGATCTTCTACTGATTCTTGCAGAAAAAAATAAAAACATTTTATTGCCCGGATATACGCATTTTCAAATAGCTATGCCCTCTTCCTTCGGAATGTGGTTTTCTGCATATGCTGAAAGTTTGATTGATGATGTAATTTTACTTAATGCAGCTTTAAAAATAGTCGATCAAAATCCTTTAGGATCAGCAGCGGGATATGGTAGTTCTTTTCCTATAGATCGAACGTTTACTACTCGAGAATTGGATTTTAAAACATTAAAATTTAATTCCGTTGCCGCACAAATGAGTCGAGGTAAATCGGAAAAAAGCACGGCATATGCTCTTAGCAGCTTGGCCGGTACTTTATCCAAGTTAGCAATGGATGTAACTTTATATTTAAGTCAAAATTTTAACTTTCTTTCACTTCCCATTCATTTGACAACGGGTTCCAGCATTATGCCTCATAAAAAAAATCCCGATGTTTTTGAATTGATACGAGGAAAATGCAATAAAATACAAGCTTTGCCTTATGAGTTGACTTTGATAACCAATAATCTTCCTAGTGGATATCATAGAGATTTACAGTTATTAAAAGAAGGAATTATTCCGGGAATACAAAATTGTAAGGCATGTTTAGAAATGGCTCATTATTCTCTTCAAGATATACAAGTTAATAAAAATATCCTCGATGATCCTAAATACGATTATTTATTTACCGTAGATGCTCTCAATGAATTGGTAGCTGAGGGAATTCCGTTTCGTGACGCTTATAAAATAATCGGTCAAAAGGTGGAACAGGGAACGTTTCAATCTCCTAAAAAAACTACTCATACGCATGAAGGAAGCATAAACAATTTGTGTTTAGAGGAAATTAAAAAGAAAATGGATGATTATTGGATGGATTAATTCATCCTATATACGAGTAAAATCAAAGTTAAAAAAGATACACTTGTCCATAAGATAACGCCCAAAAGTAAAGGTTTTATACCGATTTTTTTTAAGGTTTGCAAACTTAATCCTGCTCCTATTAAAAATAAGGTTACGGTTAGTTCTCGTTTAGCTGCCATAACCAACCCATGGTCAATAATCTTAAATACAGGAAAGTATTGGGGTAAATAGGTATTACTTATCATGGCCGCAATAAATAAAAATATAAAGTAAGGTAGTTTTATTTTCTTATGTATATTTTCCTTATCTTCTTTAAAAGTCAATATAATCAGAAAAGATAAGGGAATGATCCATAAGGCTCTTTCCAGCTTAACCGTCGTCGCAATTTCTAAGGCTCTTGAACCATAGTGCTGTGCAGCACCAACAACAGAACTTGTATCATGTATAGCCAATGCAGACCAATATCCGAATTGTTCTTGTGAAAAATGTATTAGATGTCCTATTGCCGGAAATATAAATAAAGCAATGGAATTTAAAATAAAAATAGTCGCTAAAGACAGGCTGGTTTCTTCTTCATCTGCATGGATAAGCGGGGCAATGGCAGCTATAGCACTTCCACCACATATAGCAGTTCCTGATGATATCAACAAAGTTATTTTCCTGTCAATTTTAAAAAATTTTCCTATCAATATTCCCAAGAATAAGGTCAGAAAAATTGATCCAACCGTTAATAACAATCCTTCTTTACCAACTTGAATTGCTGTATTTAAATTCATCCCAAATCCCAATCCTATAACAGAAAGTTGAAGAAGATAGCGCGTTATTTTTTTAGTAAAGGCGGGATAAGGATTACCGAAACTAAAGGAAAATAACATTCCCAACAATAACGCTAGAGGGGTGTCTATAGATACAACCAGGCAAAGTAAACCTAAAAGAATAAAAATTATTTTTTTTACCCGATCATTGGAGACTAATTTTTTCTTGGTTGTTGCTTGATTCATAAGACAAATATCCTTTAATGAATACAAATCTGCCAATGAAAAAATGTTATTCCTTATAAGGATGGGTTATAATGTGAAGTAGCAAATTTTATAAAAAGATCTGAATTTCCTTCGGGAACTCCTTGCTTATAAACAAAATAAAACCAGCGTTTTATATCTATTCCTTCTATATCAATTACTTGAAATTCTCCTTTTTTTATATCTTTAGTTACTGCTGCAATGGATATAAAACCTATACTGTTGGTATGGGTAAGGTAGGACTTGATGCCTTCTGTACTTCCTAAATGCATAGCAATGTTCAGATCTTTAAGCTGTATATTGACAGCTTGGAAAGCATCTCGTATAATATCCAAACTTCCTGAGCCTAATTCTCTCAAAACTAGAGGTACTTTTTTCAATTCATCTAAAGTCAAAATTTCTTTTTTTGAAATTTCCTGTGAGGTGTGTGCAATGGCAACAATTTCATCTTTTAAAAAAGGAAGGTATTTAAGTTGCTTATTTTTGGGTTTGCCTTCAACCATTCCTAACTCAATTTTTTTCTCAATCAGATATTTTTCAATTTCTTCTGTATTTGCGGTTATAAGAGACATTTTAATTTTCGGATGCTTGGAATGAAATTGAGACATTAAAGCAGGAAGTAAATATTGGCCTAAAGTAGTGCTTGCTCCTAGTTGAAAAGTTCCTGAAAAATTTTCTTTCAGTAAATCAAAATCATATTGTATTTGTTTATAGATATTCATGATTTTTTCTGAATGGATCAATAATATTTTACCGGCATCGGTAAGCTCTATTTTATTTCCTTTTCGAAGAAAAAGGGTTAAATCATATTCGGATTCCAACTCCTTTATATTTTTAGTCACAGCAGGTTGTGAAATATATAATTCCTCGGCAGCTTTGGTAAAACTTAAATTTTTAGCTACAGCATAAAATATTTTCAATCGGAAATCAGACATTATAATTTTTATTATTTCTTGCTAAGTAAATTACTATAAATATTTTATTAAATCATACAATTATTGATTTATGAAAAAAATTGAACCTATTCAAATTAACTTTTATCCTTCGATCCTTTTTTCAACACAAGTGTAAATGTATATATATGGAATAATTTTTGTTTTGGATGGGTATTAAACAATGTTAATTTTAAATAGACCTAAAAAACCAAATTATGAAACAATTAAAAAAAATTTTATGGGCTTTTGCATTAATGGGTACGCTGAGCTTTTCTTTGACATCATGTAAAAATGAGCCTAAAGATTCAGATTTAGTTACCAAGGCAAAATCCGTTATTCCTGAAGGAGTTACTATTGATGTTAAAAAAGGGGTGGCTACACTTACCGGAGAGTATAACGATAATGACGCTAAACAATCAACTGAAAATGCTGTTAAAGCAATACCGGGTATAAAATCTGTTGAAGATAATGCAACGGTTAAATCAGAATCAGGTGATGTAGTGGTTTCTGTGGATTCCGTATTAAAATCTAAAGTAAATGATATTTTAAAAGGGTATACCGGTGTTACAGCGGATATAAATGATGGTGTGGTAACTCTTAATGGTGAATTAAATAGGAGCGAATTGCCTCGACTTATGCAAGCAATTAATACGCTGCAACCAAAAAAAATTGAACAAAAATTATTACTAAAATAGAAGTATGGCTTTACAAGATAAATACGCAGATTTAATAAATAAGGCGAAAAGTCTGGGAACAACAAATCTTTCTGTTAAAGAACAAAATAATGTTCTTTATATTGATGGAGAGGTTCCGAATGGAGAGTCTAAAGATCAGTTGTGGGCCACATATAATAAAATTGATCCTGATTTTAGATCCGCTGATTTAATTTTAAATATTAATGTATCACCCAATGCTCCTTCTTCTAAATATAAAGTAACCACTCAAAGTTCTAATTTAAACATTAGAAAAGGACCGGGTACGGATCAACCTATTTTAGGAAAAGCCGCACATCAATCTACGGTAACTTTTCTGAGCAAATATAACGATGATTGGTATTTAATACGATCTGAAGATGGAACCGAAGGATATTGTAATACTGAATATTTAACGGCTATATAAAATTATTATACTTAAATATTTTTTGAGAGGGCTGGAATTAATTTTCTTGCCCTTTTTTTATCCAATTAAATATACCGGAATTATATTTATATCTTTTTAAGATTGCTTTACCTGTTGATACTATGACTTTTAAAAAACATTTAAATATTCTGTTTGTTGGTGCATCTATTAAAATTAAGATTGAATTATAGATTCTTAGGATTGATTTTTGCTAGTATTTTATCTAAAATTTTTATTTAGACGGTTTTTATTTATTTTGTGCTTAATTATATTTTAAATTTACAATTATCTAAAAATTTTTATCAATAGAGAACTAGTATTATTTTAATACCAATATTTAAATGAATTTATTCGAAAAGCAATTCCAAGATATTGTACAATTTTTACAGTTTGATGATTACTCTTTAGTTTTAAAAAGAATTATTGATTTAACGCTAGATACGGAAGAAGTTTCTTTTTATAAGAAAACGAGTGATTTACTTCAATGGGTTGATTATAATGAATCCAATGAAAAAGGAAAAAAGGAAAAATATTCTGTCATCTTAAATGAACTTTATCAATTTCTTTCTAAAAAAGAAATTCATGAACCGAAAAGACTTCTTGAAGCCGAAAAAGTTAAAAAATCATACAGTAAATCTGCTTTTTCTTTAGGCCCTATAAGCTTAAAAATTTCCGAAGGAGAAATTATTGGTTTAGTGGGAGAAAATGGAAACGGTAAAACTTCTTTGCTTAGACTTTTATGTGGAGAATTGGAAGCGACTGAGGGAAGTATATCTTATACACTGGATTTTAAAGATCGATATGAATTAAGAACTAAGTTGATTTATATTCCTCAAAGGCCGAATATATGGTACGGTTCTATATTAGATAATCTTCAATTTACTGCATCTTCTTATAATATTAAGGGAGAAGAAAACGAATTAATGGTTGATTTGATTACCTCCAGAATGGGATTGCGAAATTATCGAAAAATGAATTGGGCTAATCTTTCTTCAGGATATAAAATGAGGTTTGAATTAGCCCGAATGTTACTTAGAAAACCTAAACTTTTACTGATTGATGAGCCTTTAGCTAATTTAGATATTCTTTCTCAACAAACGGTATTGGAAGATTTTAAAGCAATAGCAAAATCTCCATTCAGACCTTTGGGTATCGTTGTCAGCTCCCAACAATTGTATGAAGTGGAAAAAAATTCCGATCAAGTGCTATTCTTAAAACATGGGGAACAAAAAAATATAATAAGTAAGAGTTCTGATAAAAAGGAATTGCCTGAATTGATTATTGAGTTTGAATCGGAATGGCCTCAGGAAAAACTTTATGCTTCTTTATCTAAAATCTCTTTACTAAAATTACAATATAATGGAGGTTCTTATATTGCGCATTTTCCTGATACTACGTCGGTGAATAATTTTTTAACTCTTTGTATTGAGGATCAGATGCCTATTAAGTATTTTAGAAATATATCTGATTCAACTCGTAGATTTTTTATTTAATTCTTTTAAAAATCCGTGATCATGTTTACAAAAACACAAAAACGTTTGCTAGAAAATTACCCTATTTTATGGAACACAAAATTTGTTCCGATGGGTATAACAGTTCTATTTATTAATATTTTTTTCTTTATTGCGGGTTATTTTTCCGGAGCTATTAATTTTTATGAAACGGATTATGATTTAAATAGTACCACTGTCATCTATCTTATTTCAATTTTAGCTAGTTTATTAATTCTCATTATATGGCTATTATTTTATATAAAGAACAACGGCTTTAAATCCTTTTACCCTAAAAAATCCAATGCTTTATATTTGGAATGGTTGCTAACTTTTATCTTACTCGCAGGCAATCTATCATATCCTTTCAGTTACTCCCAGGGTATCAAATATAAAGTGAGAACTTATGCTTCAAAACAGGAAATTTATGAAGCTAAAAAAATAGTGGATCAAATTCAAATATTAATACCTGATTCGTATAATTATTATCAATTCAGTCCTATCGAGAATACTATTGATTCTTTAGAAAAAGATCCTGATTCAACTTCCATGCATTTATCTCTTCTGAATTTTTATCCATATAATAAGGAAATTGAAAAAGTTAAAGATTGGTTAATTAACGAACAAAAAGATAGCATACGAAATTTAATTCGGGAATATTTATATCTTCAAAAAAAACATAATCTTTCTACCAATCTTACTGTAGATAGCTGGATGAAATTAGTTTATAATCCTCCCAAATATATTGTGACTCAATCAAATTATATTAGCAATTCGAAAATTCAAAATGATGATAACATAAAAAATTACGTAGAATTTAAAAAACTCGATTTTGCTTATCAAAAAATGTATGATGCATATAATAATGGGAATTTTTACAATGAATTTATTTTAATCATTTTATATATTGCTTTAAGTTTATCTATTGCAATAGTATCCTTTCGTACAACAAGTGGAAAAGCCTGGCTAATCGCATTTATAACATTTGGATTACTTATTTTTATTAACGGAATTATTTCTGTTATATTCCTTCTATTTCCCTTTAACGTTGAGGAGTCTAATATCATTTATTTAATAGATATTTATTGGACATTTATATTTTTATATATGTGCATATACGTCATATTTAAACTTTATAAAAAAAGCGCAAAGAATAAATCAACTATACTGATAAATTTGATTTTATGGATTTTACCCTATATGCCTATACTTTATTATACAACTTTTATGACGTCAATAAGTGAATCCGTATATAGTAAATATTTGAACCATTATATTAGTACTATATACCTTTACTTTTATAATCATTCAACCGCCTTTTTCTGGATTAATCTTATATTTGTAATTATCATTTTATTCTTTATAGCTAAAATAATAAAAAACTGGAAAGCTTTGCCTGAAGAATAGATGAAATTAACCCTATTTTTTATTTTAAATGTACAAAAGATTCCCATTATCCTTGCGAATTTTTTTAGTGATGATCCTCGTTGTGGTCAGCACTATATTTGCCATGGGATTGATAACTTTTTATCAATATATAAGAATTGCGGAGGAATATAACAATAAAAGGCTAGAAAGAAAGGAACAATTAATTATAGAAACTTTCGATTATCTCATTTCTAATCGAAATACAAAACCGGAGGAGGTTAAAAATAAAATTGGCAATAAAATTTATGAAATTTCAGATATAAATAATATCGATATAAATTTTTATTCCCTGGATGGAAAATATATTTTAGGAAATAAATTACCTAATCCAAAGACTGAATTTGTCCCTAAAGAAATCTTAAAAAACCTGAATGTAAATAACGACCGTATAGAGGTTATAAACAAGCTTCCCAATTCAGAAGAAAGTTTTACGTCCGTATACAGATATATTTACAACAATGATTATCAACCTATTACAATTATAAATTTTCCATTTTTACACGATGAAGCATTTCTAAAAAAAGATTTTTATTCCTTATTATATAGATATCTTGTTATCATGCTTATCGTATTAATTGTAAGTGGCATTTTTTCTTGGTTCTTTTCACTTACTTTAACCAGAAAAATTAAAGATATTGCTTATCGGCTTAGGGATACCGGCGCACTTACTCATAATAGACCCCTTTTATATAATTATATTGATGAAGTGAGTCCATTGGTTAAAGCTTACAATATTATGCTGAATAAATTTAGAGAGCAAACTGATGCACTGGTTAAAAAGGAAAAAGATAATGCTTGGCAGGAAATGGCGAGACAGGTGGCTCACGAAATCAAAAATCCGCTTACCCCTATGCGGCTCGAAATTCAAAGTTTTCAATTAAGATTTAATCCTGAAGATCCACAAATTCATGAAAAGTTAGATTCATTAACCCGTTCATTAATACAACAAATAGATACTATTGCCTCGATTGCCGGTGCATTTTCAGACTTTGCAAAAATGCCTGTAAAAAAGGATGAAAAATTAAACGTAATTGAAGTTGCTAAAATTTCGTTAGAAATATTTCCATCTCAACAAATTTCACTGGATACAATTGATGAATTGGTCATTTTAAATATCGATCCTAATTTATTGAACCGCATATTAACCAATTTAATAAAAAACGCTTTTCAATCGATACCGGAAGGAAGAACTCCCCATATTATTGTAAAAATCAGACAAGACATACGAATGGTTTATTTTTCTGTTATTGATAACGGAAATGGAATTCCGGAAGAAATAAAAAGCAAAATTTTTACTCCTCAATTTTCAACTAAAACCAGTGGAAGTGGTTTAGGTTTAGCTATCATAAAAAAGCTTATCGAAGAATATAATGGGTCTATAACCTTTATGTCTGAAGAAGGGAAAGGAACAATTTTCAAATTTGAAATTCCTAAAGGTGAATAATATTTTTAAGTTTAAAAAATTTAATATACTTCAAAATAATTCCGTATTTAAAGTAGGCACGGATAGTGTATTATTGGGTTGTTTTGCTGATATACATAATGCCTCCCGTATTCTTGATATCGGTACCGGTACAGGGATTCTTTCGTTAATGTGCGCGCAAAGAAATCCCACTTCTTATATTACAGCCATTGATTCTGAAATCAATGCGTATTCTTTGGCCTTGGAAAATTTTAAAAATTCTCCTTTTTCTCAAAAGATCACAAGTATCCATTGCGATTTAGACCTTTTCTTTAGTGATATATTATTTGAATATATTATTTGTAATCCTCCTTATTTTAAAATTTCCGAAATATTACATCGCAAACATCCTGTCGCCAGGCATCAAATAAAACTGAATTATCATCTTCTTATTAAAAAATCAGCATCATTACTATCTCAAAATGGAAAAATCGGATACATTTTTCCCATAGAAAATGAGCAAGAAATACTTGAACTATCAAATAGATATAATTTATTTCCCAATCGCATTATATATATATCAGGAATAAGAAATGGAAAAATTAAAAGAATTTTCCTTGAACTTAGCAGAGAAGATAAAAATCCTATAATTGAAAACTTTGTTATCGAAGAAAAAAGTCGTATTTGGTCTGAAGAATATAAAAAATTAACATCAGAGTTCTATTTATAATATCATAGAAAAAGCGTCTTTTATATGTTCAATTTTCCATATGTAATCTTTTTTTATGATGGAAATAATATCGAACCTTACATTGACATCCATTTCTTTACAAAGCACATATTCATTTGCTGCTTTAATCAATAATTTTCTTTTTGATCTGGTTACCGCCTCTATGGGATCGATGATAGTTGTATAGTTTCTAGCCTTAACTTCTACTATTACCAACTCGGAACCATTTTTAGCAATAATATCAATTTCCGCCTTATCATATTTCCAATTTCTATCTAATATTTCATATCCTATATCTAAAAGATAATGAAATGCTTTCATTTCCGCTTCTTTTCCAAATTCATTATGATAAGCCACACTATATTTTTTAGTTTATTAATTAAAATTATATTTATATGAAATACAAATATATTATATTTGAAAAAAAATCCTGTATGAGGTATACGAACCTATTAATATTTAGTTTTTTTAGTTTCTTCATTTTTTTCTCCTGTGGAGATGAAAATTTTGAACCCTATCCTAATCATGAATTTGATAATCATAAAGGATTATTACCTTCAGAATATATAAAAACTGAAATAGATAAAAATACGGGGAATAAAGTAACTGTAACTACTTCGATGCAATACGATAATTTGAATAGATTAATAAATATTAAATCGTCTATCTCAGATTCGATAACTAATATCCATATGATCTCTTATAATGAAAGTAATGGAAAAGTTTATACCGTTACTACCGAAAACGCCCAAGGGACTTATTTTTATTCTTATGAATATACCAAACCCGGTATTATACTAGAGCATAGAAGTTTTAAAACAAATCCTCCTCCCGGATATCCTGAAATTGAACCTTATACAAGAACGTTAACTGTTTCAGGCGATAAACTATTAAAAATAGAAGATCCAAAAGATGTACAAACCCATCTTTTCAAATACGATAAATACGGAAATTTAATTCAATTTGACACTACTATTTATACTTATGATATCTTAAAAGGCTTGATGAACAATGTAAAAACTCCTCATTGGTTATTTGCAGCATTTGAAGGAAATTTTCCATTCACTTACAATCTAGTTAATAATATTACCGGTGATAATAAGGGAACTGTTTATAATTATGAATATAATAAAGAGTTACATCCTGATTATCCTTCAAAAATTATTCTTAATAATACAGATGAAATAATTATTAATTACATAATTGCTAAATAAATCAAGATTTACCCTTTTAAATATATATCCTCTTAAATCTTAATTTTATGAAATTTATTATTGAAAGTAATAAAAATAAAATATTATTCTCAAATTTATTGCATTAACTAACACTAAAAATGATTATATAATTACTTATGAGCTACATTTATAATGTAGCTTTTTGCTTTATATATCTACCTTTTCAAGTTATCTTATTTAAAAATCTAGAGCCATTACGATATTTAATTTTAATAGTTTTTACAAGCATATTCAAAGCTGGATATAATAGTTAATATTTTTTGTTATAAGTTAAACATAAAGATTAATAAATAAGTTAAAATAAGTAATCGATGAGATCGTAATATTATTACAAAATCCCCCCTTGATTTAACCATTAAAGCTAGAAGATTCTTTTTGAACATGACCACTGTACCCTTTATTAATCAAATATCTACAAAATAAGTCTCAGAATTTTTTATTACAATTTAAACAAACTTTTTCTACTTTTCCATTTTTAGTAAAACCTAAAAATATTAATGGCCAAAAGATAATAGCTAGAAGACAACCTCTTCCCCATCCAAATTGTTTTTTAGTATGAACGTAAATATTACTACTCCCACAATTAGGGCATTTAATGTTTAGATCAGATTTTATATTCTCCATAAAAATATAAATTTTAAATTTCTACCCAATATAATAATATAACATAAAAAAACTAATATATACTAATAAATATTTGTTCAATACTAATAAAAATCATGTTAAAAATATAAAAAAACTTTTTTATTTTACTGACTCTATAAATCCTTTCTATATGTATTCTACTTTATACGGTCTACCCAATGACAATTTAATTTATCTGAGTGCTTTGACAAATTATTATTGTAATATTCTTACTACGGCATTCGATGAAATATGTGATAGTTACTTAATAAGTATTTCATAGTTGATTTCATAAAAAAGTTGAATTAGTTTTTAAAAAAATTATTTCAATTAATGTAATATGAAATAAACTTTTGTTAAAGATCAAACATATATCACTTCCACATCATCTGAAGAAATATAAACCAATAATTTACTTGCAACTTTTTTATTCATTCCAACTAAGGCTTTTTCATATAACGAAATTTGTTTTTTATGACCGGTTAATTTTTCACCCGTTTTGAAATCAATAAGTGTTAATGAATCTTGCTTTTCTATGATTCGATCGGGGCGGTAAATTTTTCCTTCATATATTATTTCCCGTTCTTGATATACAGTGATCCCTTTTGAAAAATAATCTTTTATTTGAGGATTGGATATAACTTTTTGTATTATATTTTCAATTTCTGCTTCCTGACCGATTGGAATCAATCCCGTCAAAGTTAATTTTTTAATTACCAATGGCAGATCTTTCGGCGTATTAATTTCTGCTAAAATAGCATGTATACTATTACCGTATTGAATGTCTTCGTTCTCCTCACTATAAAATTTATGAGCCTCGGAACTTACTTTTATTTTAGAATTCCATCTTTCAGAAGTCCATTGTATTTTTTCTTCTTGAACAATATTTTTTGCGCTTTTTTCATTATTTTTCTTAAAATCGGGAGCAGGATAAAGTTCAACTATTCCTTCTGAAGATTTCCCTTGCTGAATTAAAAATTCACCCAACGAACTTAATTTATCTTTTCTTTCTTCCAATAAAAATAATTGTTGTGACGCCCGTGTGGTTGCAACATATTGTATACATAATTCATCTATCTTATTTTCAAATTCTCGGATAGTTACCACCTCCTTTATACTATCAGCGGTATCATCTAAGCCTGATTTTGAAGATGTGTAAAACTTATCAAACCCATTATATAAGTCTTTATCAAGTGGAAACCAATATTCCTCTTTTCTAGAATTGCTATCGATCATAGGATATATTACAATTGGAAATTCCAATCCTTTAGATTTATGTATAGTCATGATCTGGATGGCATTTCGATTATCGGGAAATCGTATGGATAATCCCGGGCTTTTTAATTCCCAATATTCTAAAAATTCTTGTAAACTTATAACTCCGTTCTTTTCCAACTGAACTATCATATCCAATAAGGCAGAAATATATAAATCTTCTTTCTCTCCAAACCCTAAAGAATTAGTAAATTCTTCTACATAATCATAAAAGCTCAAATTATATATTTGTTGATAAGGCAAAGAAATATTCAATTTTTCTTTAAACCAATTAATAATATCGTCAAAATCCAAATCTTTTATTTTACGAATTTCTTCTGTAAAATCTTCAAATTCCGCTCTACCTATGGTAAAAAGAAGATGAAGCATTCTCACCAAATTTTCTTTGTCTTCAGGATTGGAAATCCATTGTAAAGCATAAATAAGAGCTTGGATTTCAGGGGACGATACAACTAATAACGCTTCTTCTGTTAAAATAGGATAACTTTTTTCTGCAATTTTATCTACAATGGAAACACTATGCTTTTTATTTCTGACTAAAATAGTTATATCTTTAAAATCAAAACCATTCTGTAATGACTCTTCAATTATTTCAACAATTCTTTCTTCTAAGAGATTTTCTTCTTTTGGAGATATAAATGATACCTGTACCCTTCCCCCTTTGGGTAAGTGGGAGATTTGCTGTGCATGGACTCCAAACAATGAAGAATATTCGGGATTATTTACTAAATAAGTAGATAAAAATTGATAATAGGTATTATTAAAATCAACAATATTGGGCAAACTTCTGAAATTATTCTGCAAAGTTTTTACATGAATACCCTTGTCTTCTGCATTAGCTATAAGATCAATTAATATTTCAGGATTTCCCGAACGAAATCTGTAAATGGCTTGCTTGGGATCACCAACCAAAGTAATTGTATTTCCATCTGAGACTTTTGCATTATCTAACAAAGGAATTATATTATTCCATTGAAGTTGTGAGGTGTCTTGAAATTCATCTATAAAGTAGTGATTATATCTCCCCCCTAATTTTTCATATATAAAGGCTACCGGTTCCTCTTTTAAATGAGTTCCTATAATAGGATTTACATCTGATAGAAATACTACATCATTTTCTGTTTTTCGTCTGTGTAAAAATCGATTAATTTCAGATTGTAATTCAATCGTAATTAGATTTTTACGAACAGATTCATCTACTTTAATTCTAATGATTGCTTGTTTTATTTTATAAAATGCCTCAATAATTTGCGGTGCAATACCCTTTATATCTTCTTCATGAATCGATTTTGATTTTGCATATTTTTCTTTTTCACAAAAAGCTTTATAATACGAAGAAGATAAGTTTATACTAAGTATTTTGCTCGAATCCTGCATTTTATAAAAAAATCCGGCCATACCTCTCGCTCCTTGATAAAAATCTCCTACTTCTAAACCGTTGGATTCAAATAACGCTATAATTTCATCGGCTGTTTTTTGTATTAAGGTATAATTTTCCTGTACTCGCCTACTTATCAACTGATTCAATTTTCTAAAATCTTCAATCTCTTTAGAAGTCAAAGAATTAATCTGTTCCAGATTCTTTTCTTTTAAAAAATTTTGTGAGGAAGTCAATAATTCCTTTCTAATATCTGTAGATGATTCGTTCTCGAATTTCCAAAATATATAATTTAAAATGACCTCAGCAAAAGGATTATCTGTTCCTAATTCATCTACTAATTCATCAATTGACTGTTTGAGATATTCCGAAGAATCCAGTTCCACCGCAAACGAATACGACAACCCCAATTCTTTGGTAAATGCCTTCATCAATCGTAAATTAAATTTGTCAATGGTGCTGATGGAAAATAAAGAATAATGGTGTAATATGTAGGATAAGGCCTTTTTCGATCGCTGATGTAAAAGAGATATATCTATATTCAGTTCTTGAGATATCTGCTGTAAAACTATATTCGTTTGATAATTTTTTTCATCTGAAAAATCTTTTAACCATGAAAGTATGCGCGTTTTCATTTCATTAGCTGCTTTATTGGTAAAAGTTACTGCTACTATGGAACGCACAGACTCTACGGAATCATTTTGCAATAGGATACAAAGGAAATTTTTCACTAAAGTAAACGTTTTCCCTGCACCTGCAGATGCATTGTATATCGTATAGCTTGAACTCATTCAGATGAAAATTAAAAAAGGATTTAACAAAATTAGTTAAATCCTTAATAGTATGGAATTTTATAACTTAATAAAGCTTTTCTCTATCTTCTTTTTTGAAATGAATAAATCAAATGGAATACTCCCGGAAGTATAAAAATACTTCCTAACATTAGTGCCCATGCTAGCATTGCAATAGTTTTATGTATATATTGGTCTTCAATCAAAGATAGACTCCCCTGTTTTAATATAACTAAATTAGGATAATGTTGGTAGGTTACCGCAAACAATATAGTCAATACCTGAAACCCTGCTAATACTCTTATCCAAGAATATTTCTTTTCTTTCAATGCATATAAAGTTACAAAAACAGATACGGTTGCTAAAATTACCGCAATCCATCCGACTGTTTCTCCAAATATCCATCGAATTAAAGGAACATGTGAAAAATAAGCACATACAAATACCAAACCTCCGGTAACTATCACTACAAATAAAAATATAGTAAGTTTTTTAGATAAATATTCACGATCATCAAAATTTTTAACTTGAGACAATGAATAGGAAACAGCCAAATATCCACAAATACTGCAAGTAAAAACACCTAGCGCACATCCAAACGGAGTAAGCCAACTCCAAATATAAGCATTCATAAAATCGGTAGGTTCTACATCAATAGTTCCGGAAACCGTTGCTGCTGCTATTATACCTAAGAAAAAAGGTGTGATTACACTGGAATATCTAAATATTTTATTATAAACAAATTGCCAATGATCTTTAACCGCATCGTAATTTCGAAAAGAAAAGGCAGTTCCCCTAGCAATTATACCTATAAGCATTAATAGTAAAGGTATATGTAAATAGGTTGATAGTACCGAATAAATATCAGGAAACCCTACAAAAAGAATTACAATTACAATGATCAACCACATATGGTTAGCTTCCCATACGGGACCCATTTCTTCATACATGATTTTTTCAATCCTTTTTTCATTTTTGTGTTTGCTGAATAATTCTAAAATTCCAACTCCAAAATCTGCACCTCCTAATAGTAAATACAAAGCGATCGCTGTCCAGAGGAAAAAGATTACTACATATAAATAAAACATACTCTACTTCTTATTAGGTTTATAATTCTTATCCGTTGCGTCATATAATATAGGAACCATTTTCATTTGCCTATATAAAAGGAAAATTACAATGGCTGATAATGAAATAAAAATAGCTGTGAATAAATAGAATGAATATGCTATTCCGGGCATAGGTGTTACGGCATCAGCTGTCCTCATTACTTTATAAATAATCCACGGTTGACGTCCAACTTCAGTTACGGTCCATCCTGCCTCCAGCGCTATATATCCCAAGGGGGTAGCTATTACAAATAATTTATAAATCCATTTTTTTGTAAGCCACTTTTTAGTTTTGAATCGTGCCAATAAATATATAACCGCCAATATCATTAATGCCACACCTAATATAATCATGATTTGAAAGGAATAATGCGTAATTGCCATGGGCGGTCTATCGTCTTTGGGAAAATCAGTGATTCCTTTAACCGGATCTTTTACATTTCCATAAGCTAAAAAACTTAATAAACCGGGTATTTTTATAGCGTAATCAACTCTTTCTTCCTTCTCATTAACAATACCTCCTAAAATAAATGAGGCCGGGGCTTCTGTATGGAAGTGCGCTTCCATGGCTGCCAACTTTTCCGGCTGTCTTCTACTTACATCTTTCGCAGAGATATCTCCACTTAAAGGTTGAATCAAAGCTGCAATACATGCACAAGTGGCAGCAATTTTAAATGCTTTACTATGAAATTCGATATTCTTTTTCTTTAAGATCATGAATGCATGCATACCGGCTACGGCAAATCCGGTAGCCACAAATGCAGCTATTATCATATGTAATGCCTGTGAAAACCAAGCGTCATTAAACATTGCCTTTACAGGGTCTATGTTTATATAGTTTCCGTTAACATAGTCGAACCCTGCAGGACTATTCATCCATGCATTAGCTGCTAAAACCAGTATACCTGATGACAATCCGCTAATTCCAACTAATAATCCTGTTAACCAGTGAAACCAAGGGTTGAATTTATTCCAACCGTAAAGAAAGAATCCTATAGCTATAGCTTCTACGAAAAAGGCAGTACCTTCTAAAGAAAAAGGCATTCCAAAAATTGGACCTGCATGTTTCATGAATTCAGGCCAAAGCAATCCTAATTCAAATGAAAGCATGGTACCTGAAACCGCTCCGGTTGCAAATAATATTGCGATTCCTTTACTCCAAGCCTTTGTTAGACCTTTGTATACTTCATCTCCGGTCTTTAAATATTTATAATGTGAAATTGCCATAAAGAAAGGCATAACCATACCTATACATGAAAATATGATATGGAATCCTAATGAAACTGCCATCTGCGATCGAGCAGCAATAAAATCATTCATCGAAAAAACAAATTAAAGGGTGCAAATTTATAATAATTCTTAACTTTTAAAATCATTTAATAAAAAGTTTTACTATAAGTCATGATTTATTTTATCATTATATAACAATAATTTAATTAAGATAGTTATATAATTATGTTTTTTTAGCATAATTATTATAGTTGCTTTCACTTATTATAAAAAACAACACATATTCATTATTGTTAAACAAATTATTATTTTTTATTAAAAAATTATGCCGAAAATTTAGAATTATTAATTAAAATCTTATTTTTTGAGGTCAAACTTCAAAAAATAGAATTTTTAACATCAATATTTAGTTGTAACTAGATTTTAATTATTGAGGTTCAATTAATTTAAAATTTACCTTAAGTACGCATGGTTTTAATTCATTAAATTAAATGAGCTAAGCGCTAAAAAGAAGGAGGAGTTTACTTATTATTTAATTTATATTTACAATGAGCTAAAATTAAGAGCTTTTAAAAGAATTAAACCCATTCAGTTATGAAACTTTATTTAGATTAATAAAGTTTCCAATTATATGTTACTAACATTATTATTTTTCGAATGTCAAAATAATTTACTCATTTTTAGATAAATATTTTTCCGGATTTTTTTTGAATTCTTCCTTACAATGTGAACTGCAAAAACCATATAATTTACCTTGATAATTTAAGGTATCTTTTAAATTTTCATGGGTAGACATACTACATACAGGATCTACTTCATTCACAACTTTTACGTTGGGGAGTATTTCTTCCTTGCTAGTATCCTTATTATTCTTAAACTCACAAGATGCCATCAACATCATTACAATTATATTGAGTGCGATAAATTTTATATTTTTTTTCATTAGTTATGAATTTTAATTTTAAAATATGAAGTTTTAATTTGAACTCCATAATCGAGCTAAATGCATGAAATCTTCTACAGATAATTGTTCGGCGCGTAGATTTAAAAATTCATGGGATTCAAGATGTTGAGGAATGTTTAAAACTTTTAATGCATTTTTCAGTGTTTTTCGTCTTTGATTAAATCCTGCCTTTACTATTTTAAAAAAGAATTCATCATCTATTCCCTCTATTTTATCTCTATATCGTTTTAAGCGTATAACTGCCGATTTAACTTTGGGAGGTGGTGTAAATACATTTTCATGAACAGTAAATAGGTAGTCTACGTTATAATATGCTTGGGTTAAAACGGACAATATACCATAAATTTTATTTCCTTTTTGAGCGGCAATTCTTTCTGCTACTTCTTTTTGAAACATTCCAACCATTTCAGGTATTTTATGTTTATTTTCTAAAATCTTAAAAACAATTTGTGAAGAAATGTTGTAGGGAAAATTACCAATTACAGCAAAATTATCTGAAAATAATTCCTCAAATTCTAACTTTAGAAAATCACCTACGATATTGTTTTCCAGTTGAGGATAATTTATTTTTAAATAATCTACAGATTCCTTATCAATTTCAGCAACATATACTTTCACCTGTTTTTGAAGTAAAAACTGAGTCAGAACTCCCATACCCGGACCAACTTCCAACACTAAGTCATACGGATGATAGCTTAATGAATCTACTATTTTTGAGGCGATGTTCTGATCATTTAGAAAATGTTGCCCTAAATGCTTTTTAGGTTTAACTTTCAATTGTATCTTTATTTTAACAATAATTTATATCCAAAATTACACTAAAATAAATGAAGTTTTTATATTTTAGCGAATATTTTATAAAAATATGGCCAATAAAACAGACAAGCTAAATAAGGGAAGATTGCGTTCTTCTAACATTACTGTAGTCATCAGTATTTCTTTAGTCTTATTTTTAATTGGAATCATTGGCATGATTGTAATTAATGCCAATTCTTATATTGATTATTTGAAAGAACAAATGGTGATTGAAGTTTTCTTTAAAAACGACAGAAACAAAAATAATCTAATAAAAAATGAAAAAGCCCAACTAAATTATCTTGACAGTATACAAGTAAATCCTTACGTAAAAAAGGCTAAGTATATATCTAAAGAACAAGCAACTTACACCGCAAAAAAAGATTTAGGAGTTGACTCTCAATCTCTTTTCGAAGAAGATATATTTCCGGCTTCCATTACTATCGCTTTAAAACCGGAATATACTGATTCTGTACATATTGAAACTATAAAAAAGCAAATTCAAAAAAATGTTTTAGTTGATGAGGTTAAATCCGACAGTAATTTATTAACTCAGATGAATAAAGGAGTTCGAAAAATTACGTTAGGTATTTCCATACTTGCCGGTATTATCTTATTAATTGCCATTTCATTAATTAATAATTCCATTCGATTGAAAATTTACGCTAAAAGATTTATAATCAAAACCATGCAATTAGTGGGTGCAAAGCGTTTATTCATTATGAAACCTTTTTTAATTCAATCGGTAATTTTAGGAGCCATAGGATCTGCAATAGCCTTAGTTCTTTTATTCGCCGTAAATTATATGCTTATCCGTTATAATATTCTTCCGCCAATTGTAGATTATTCTAACCATATTATCTTGTCTTTATTTATTTTGCTTATTGGAATTTTGATTACAACGGTTAGTACATGGTTTGCAACTTGGAGATATTTAAAACTTAAAATTGATGATCTATATTATTCATAATTCTTAAATTGGCTGAAAATTTAATTTTATGAAAGATCAACCATCAAAAAATATATATTCTGAATCTGATAAACCTTTTTTATTTGGAAAAAGAAATTATACATTTATGTTTATCGGTTTGGGGTTAATTGCTCTAGGTCTTATTTTGATGACAGGACCGGATGCGAATACTGTAAATGGAGTTTATGATAAGAATAACTGGAACGAAGATATTTTTAGTTTCAGAAGAATTCGACTGGCCCCAATTCTTATTGTTCTTGGGTTTTTAGTCGAAATTTATTCAATCATGACTTATTCTAATCCAAAAAAGAACTCTAAATGAATACGTTAGAAGCGATCATTATTGCTATTGTTGAAGGTCTTACAGAATATTTACCTGTTTCCTCAACTGCCCATATGATTTTTACCAGTTCCATTTTAGGAATACAAGAAAATAACTTTGTAAAAATGTTTGAATATTGTATTCAACTGGGCGCAATCTTAGCTGTTGTTGTTTTATACTGGAAAAAATTTTTCGATTTTAAAAGATTAAATTTTTATTTGAAATTAATATGTGCTGTAATTCCTGCTTTAATTTTAGGCAAATTATTTAATGAAAAAATTGATGCTATTTTAGAAAAACCCATTCCTATTGCCATCGTTTTAGTTGTTGGCGGATTTATACTTCTGTTTGTAGATCGTTTTTTTAAAAATCCTACTATACTTAAAGAAGAGGATATTTCAATTAAACAAGCTGTAATTATAGGTTTTTGGCAATGTTTAGCAATGATGCCGGGTACCAGCCGATCTGCAGCCTCAATTATTGGCGGAATGCAACAAAAATTAAGCCGGGAGGTTGCCGCTGAATTTTCTTTTTTTCTGGCAGTTCCAACTATGCTGGCGGTTACTGTATATTCTCTTACATTAAAAACATGGGAAGAAAATGGAATCAGCATGAAAGGGTATGAACTATTGGCTTCAAATAGTAATCAAATGTGGCTTTTTATTTTAGGAAACCTTGTTGCCTTTGTAGTAGCAATTTTTGCTATTAAATTTTTTGTTGGAGTGATTAAAAAATACGGATTTAAAATTTGGGGCTGGTACAGAATTATTATAGGTTCTTTATTATTGATATATTTTATTTACTTCCAAAAAGCTTAAAATTTTGAGTTTTATTTATTAAATATTTTCTTACAATTTAAAAAAGTTGAATTTAAGATTTTATGTTTATTTAAATACTATATAGTTCTACTACTTCGCATTAATATTTAACTGTTTTTATTTTTCTATATTTTAATAGTAAATTAAATATTTTGTATGGGATAAACACAATTGCTTATTTTAGTTTAAATTTATACCTTATTAAAAACCAAATTATATAATCTTCAAAAATTACCTGACGTTCGATATTCTCAATATTCACACTTTATTATTATTTATTTTTCAGTTAAGGAATGTAATTTGCATTCATAAATTTAACAGATGTTATATATTTTTAGAGTTTATAAATATCTTATAATATAATAAACTATATACAAGATAAAGCTTAAAAAATACTTTTTAATTAATATTATCATAAATTTACCAAAAACTAATAATAATGTCAATACACTTGGAATTTAAAAAGATAACTACTGAAACTTTCAAAAAAATGAAAGTTTCGGGAGAAAAAATATCTATGTTAACTGCTTATGATTACACTATGGCAAGTCTTGCAGATGAAGCCGGAATAGATGCTATTTTAGTTGGCGATTCTGCAGCCAATGTAATGGCTGGATATGAAACTACATTACCTATAACGTTGGATCAAATGATTTATCATGCCCAATGTGTATCAAGAGGAATTAAAAGAGCTTTATTAGTTGTAGATTTACCTTTCGGTACCTACCAATCCGATCCTTTACAAGCTTATCATTCTGCCGTTCGAATTATGAAAGAAACCGGTGCTTCCGCAATAAAAATGGAGGGTGGAATTGAAATAAAAGATTCTATAGAAGCCATTGTTAAAGCCGGAATTCCTGTTATGGGACATTTAGGTTTAACTCCTCAATCCATTCATCAATTTGGATCTTTCAAGTTAAGAGCGAAAGAAGATGCCGAAGCGAATAAACTAATTTCCGATGCTAAATTATTAGAGGAAATAGGATGTTTTTCACTAGTATTAGAAAAAATACCGGCTCAATTAGCAGAAAAGGTAACCAATGAATTAGATATTATTACCATTGGTATCGGTGCAGGAAATGTTACTGATGGTCAAGTTTTAGTTATTCATGATTTACTAGGCTTAAATAAAAATTTCAAACCTAAATTCGCCAGAAAATATTTACATCTTCATGAACAAATTGTTGAAGCCGTTTCAAATTATGTTCAAGATATAAAAAGCAAAGAATTTCCCAGTAAAGAAGAAAGCTTTTAAATTTTTCACCTATTAAGGATATAAAATTTTAGTGTCTTAAATTATTGGAATTATTTTTTTAAAAATATGCTTACTGAAAATCAAATACTTTTTGAAGATAATCATATCATCATTATAAACAAAAAAGCCGGTCAGCTCGTTCAAGGAGACAAGACCGGTGATATTTCATTATTAGATGAGGTAAAATCTTATATTAAGCAAAAGTATTCCAAACCCGGAAATGTTTTTGCCGGACTTGTTCATCGCATTGATCGTCCTACTTCCGGCATTGTTATATTTGCTAAAACGAGTAAAGCCCTTACTCGATTGACGGAAATGATCAAGAAAAGAGAAATTAAAAAAACATATTGGGCGGTAGTAAAAAAAAATGAAATTCCTGAAACACAAAGGTTAGTTCACTATTTAAAGAAGAATGAAAAAAATAATAAGGCAATTATTTTTAATTCATCGAGTGCTCAAAGCGGTTCCAAAGAGGCCATTCTAACTTATAAAATAATAAAAAAATCTGACCATTACCTATTATTGGAAATCGATTTGGAAACAGGAAGACATCATCAAATACGAGCACAACTCAGTGCAATTAAATGTCCAATCAAAGGAGATCTAAAATACGGTGCTGATCGTTCCAACTCTGATGGCAGCATTCATCTATTAGCCAGAAAAATTGAATTTATTCATCCCATTAAGAAGGAAAAAATTGTACTGGAAGCTCCGGTTCCGGAAAATGATAATTTATGGAAAAGCTTTGAAAATTAGAGTTTTTTGAAATATAAATATACAGTACTCATATTGTAAAATCCTGAAAATATATACGCTAAACCGGTTGCCATAGCTGCTCCTGTTATTCCATAGTGAGGAATCAATAATAATCCTACAATTAGCTGAATAATAATAGCTCCTACGGAAGCAAAAATATTGTTTTTTAGTAACCCTAATGCTGCTGAAATATTTCCAAAAGGAATCAATACGAGTAAAGAAAAAACCGAAGCAATCATAAGTATATAAAAGGCCGTATTTACCTGATAATTACTTCCAAATAATAATTTAATTATAAAATCTCCAAATAAAAAAAATATCGATATAAGAACACTTCCCAAACTAAAAAAAATTATAAAATAATTTTTCATATAGGTTTGAAAATACTTTTTGTTGTTAAAGTTCTTTACAAATTTAGGATAATCTGTTACTATAAACATTTGAGCAATAAAGAATAAATTAAAAGGAATGATAGATGAAATTCTATATTCTGCAATACTAACTGCCGAAAGAAAATATCCTACCATAAAAGTATCTATCGATGAAATAGAAGAATGTAAAAAATTAGCTACGGAACTACCTATTGAATACTTCCAAAATTCTTTTTTAGATACGGGAAGTTTTGCATTTTCTTTAAACCTATTATATTTCTTAAGGAAGCAATAAAAAAAAATAAATGAAATGGATAATGAAACAACATATCCATAAACTCCAAATATTAAGCTGAACAATAAAGAAACTACTAATGTGCTAACATTAAAGACCATATCCGTAATTGCATATCCAT
Organism: Apibacter sp. B3935; assembly: GCF_009827705.1. NCBI lineage: Bacteria > Pseudomonadati > Bacteroidota > Flavobacteriia > Flavobacteriales > Weeksellaceae > Apibacter > Apibacter sp. B3935. The sequence goes on along the minus strand of NZ_WINL01000003.1, from coordinate 265,728 downwards.
AATTATTATCTCGTATTTGAAAATCTATGCGTATTTGATAAAAAAAGGAAAGACTGACGAAACGTAAGCTCAATAGTAATGAAATTATTGTTAGATAATTATATTTTGTAGCAAACAACAAGCAAATAATTAGAAATAAAAATATGGTGATACTATTGAGCTTATTACCTACTTTAAAATTATAAATACTTAATATATCCTTTTCCTTATTATCGGAGACTAATGAGCCATAGCGAAGTAATGCATTTTGACTTCCCATATTTATAAAGGGCATAAGAAATGATAAAATGGACAAGGCTAATGTAACCGATCCAAATTCCTCTTTGGTAAGAATTCTAACTATAAAAAACGAATTACTTACCATAGCCAATTTACTTACTACTTGAGATATAGCAATATATCCTCCCTTATTTTTTTGGAATTCAAGTAAAAAAGATGATAAACTTTTTATCATTGGTAGTATCTATTTAGTGTATTTGAACATAACATTCATATATATTTGATCCATTTTTTTGGCTATACTTTTTATACTAAAATGCTTATCAGAAAATTGATGCATAACATCAGCTTCAGCAAATTCTACTTTACCCGTAATACATTTTTCCATTGCTTTATACAATTGATCCTCATTACCTTTTTCTATAAGAATCCCAAAATTTTCAGGAAACAACTCAGAAATTCCTCCTACATTAGTCGAAATTACCGGTAAACCGCACGAAAAAGCTTCATTAATTACACACGGTTGACTTTCAGTATTACTAAACATAACTAATAGATCCGCATTCTTCATTTTATCCGAAACCTCAACTTCAGATAAAGAGTCAAAAGTAAAAATGTATTCTTCCAGCTTATTATTTTTTATAAATTCTTTTATATGAGTATTATCTCCATCCCCTCCTATTTGAAGTGTAAATCTATATCCCGAATCAGCTAATCTTTTAGTTACATTCAAAATACCTGTAATATTCTTGTATTCATTGTTTAAATTCGAAATATGAAGAAATTCATTTTTTTTCTTTTTTTTCTCTAATGGTTTAAAAATCTCCGTATTTACCACATTTGGAACAATACTAAATTTCCCCTTAATTCCTTTATTTTTCATGTTTAACTCCAAATCTTTAGTTACAGGTATCAAACAACTTGCTTTAGAACAAATTAGTTTCATTAGTAGATAATAAAGTTTGAGAGACAGACTAGAATTGTTTGTGAGCCAACGCGACCAGTGTTCTGTAACTACAAAATTTATGTTCTTCCTCATCTTAAAATAATAAGCAAGAATAGCATAATAATGTAAGACATGAATATGAAGTAAATCTACTTTTTCTATTATCCGTAAACCTTTTATATAGGCTTGACATTTTTTTACGTAGTTAATAAGTTTATAAGAACTTCCTTTATAATAAATTTTTAAAATAAATAAATTTTGTTCTTTATCCGTAATAAATTTAAATTCATTTTTTAACCGTTCATCTCTTTCAACATAAAGAATACTTACCTTATGTATTGTTGCAACCGCTTGAGCATGTCGTAAGATAAAATTACCATTTTTAGGATTTTTTTTGGAAGGAAACCAATAAGGTAAAAAAAGAATATGTAATTTTTGTCGCATCAGTAAAAGAGAACAAACTACAAATATATTATTTTTATCCAGATAATTAATTTATTATTTTTGTTAGTTAAAATGACTCAACGAAAAAAAGTATTAGTTTCTGTAATTAATAATATAGCTACGGATCAAAGAGTAGAAAAGGTTTGCAATTCCTTATATAAAAATGGTTACGAAATTTCAATTATCGGTACTAATTTATATGGAAAGCCCCCATTAAATAGACCCTATTCTTTTCACCGTTTCCATCTTGCCTTTCAAAGAAAATTTTTATTATTTGCGGAATTTAATTTTAAATTATTTTGGAAACTATTATTTCAATCCGATAAACACACCATATTATTAGCTAACGATCTGGATTCTCTTTTACCTAATTATTTAGTTTCAAAATTTAAAAAAATTCCTTTAGTCTTTGATAGTCATGAAATATACTCTGAGCTGCCGTCCATACAGGGAAGATATGCACAAAAATTTTGGAGAAAACTGGAAAAATATCTTATACCCAAAATTGAATATTTTTATACCGTTAGTGAAGGATATGCAGATTTTTTTGAAGAAAGATACAGCAACCGCCCTATTATAATTAAAAATGTTCCAATCATCGCCACTGTATCCGACAAGAATAAAAATATTCATACTAAATTACCTGAAACCCCATGTAATAAGAAAATTATAGTATATCAAGGAGCCATTAATTTCAGCAGAGGGATTGATAAAATGATAGAAGCCATGAAATACATTGAAAATGCACAATTATGGATTATTGGTAATGGCCCATTAAAAAACACATTCGAAAATTTATGTAAGGAACTACGTTTAGATCAAAAAATTTATTTCTTAGGAGAAATTTCACCTGAACAACTAAAATTAATTACTCCTAAAGCAGAGTTAGGTATAAGTCTGGAAGAAGACGCGGGCCTAAGTTATCGTTATGCTCTCCCCAATAAAATATTTGATTATGTGCATGCTAAAATACCCGTTCTAGGAACCTATCTTCCGGAAATAAAAAACATGATAAATGAAAATCAAATTGGCGAAGTTATTACCAATCATTCAGCAAATGAAATTTCAGAAAAAATAAAATTATTACTTTCTAAAGGAAAAAAACATTATGAAAATAACTTGGAAAAAACTTCAATAATATACAATTGGGAAGCGCAGGAATCTACTTTATTAAATATTTTCAATCAGGCGAGTAAATAACACAAATACCCTATTTTGTATAACTGAAAAATTTTTAAATCAGCATTTTCGGACAATAAATTCTTTTTCATTAAACCACGATTTTTTTTAAATAAGTAGGAAATGAATTTAACGCCGTTCACCTTTTTTATTTGAAAATATACTTTGGCAAGTCTGATTTTTTTACATAGTATTTCATTATGTTGTATTAAACTTGATAAATTTTTAATTGCTTCTTCTGTTTTGTTTAAAAATATATGGTTTGGTTCAATCCCCTCATGATAAACAGGGTTTTCCATTAAATCAAGTTTAATAGTATTTGCTTCTAAGGTTAATCCAAACATTGTATCTTCATATCCATAATTGCTTTCTAAAACAGGAAAAGGAATGGAATAAAAAATACTTTTTCTAACTAACAGATTAGCTGTTTTTAAACAGAGATAATTTGAGTTACCAGAATTTTTTTTTAGAGAAGTTTCTTCATAAGTTACTCCGTATTTCCAACGTAAACACTTCTGATTAGTTTCATTCAAATTCCTCCTATATATTATAGTTCCGCTTAAAACCTGACTTTCAGAATGAATAGATGAAACAAAAGTTTTAAGATACGATGAAGTAGCTGGCATAACATCGGAATCCATGAATAGTAACCATTCATAATTAGCTTTTTTAGCTAATAAATTCCGAGCTTTAGCTCTTCCTACATTTTCTTGAGAAATGATATAGGTAAGATTGTTTTTTGCACAAAATAATTGATTACTTTTAGTGATTTCATGATTGATAGAGGCATCATCAAGAAAAAGTACCTCATAGGGTACATTTAATTCTGCCCCTTGTTTTACCAATTCTTTACCTAAATTTATAATGGAATAATTATAAACCGGAACAAGAATTGAAATCATAGGAGGTTAAACATTACAATTTCAATTAAAATTAATATAATTTAAATAAAAAGATCATTGGAATCACCATGATAAATCTTTCCATTTTCACATTTAATAGTTTTTGCAGGAAAGTTCTTAATCATCGAATAATCATGTGTAGCCATTAATATGGTACAATGATTTTGTTGTGCAATACCTTTAAGCAAGAGCATAATCTCGTTAGAAGTTTCAGGATCCAAGTTTCCGGTCGGTTCATCTGCCAAAATTAAGGACGGATGATTTAATAAGGCTCTTGCGATAGCTACCCGTTGCTGTTCACCTCCGGAAAGTTCATGGGGCATTTTATGTTTTTTTGTTGCCATCCCAACACTTTGTAAAACCTCCTCGATTCTTTCATTGATTGCAAACGAATCTTTCCATCCGGTCGCTTTTAAAACAAACAATAAATTCTTTTCTACACTCCTATCCGTTAATAATTGAAAATCTTGAAATACAATACCTAACTTCCTTCTTAATGTAGGAATTTCACTATCTTTCAAGGAAACCAAATCAATATCAACTACTTTCCCCTGTCCCTCAAGCAAAGGAATATCTCCATATAAAATTTTTAATAATGAGCTTTTCCCACTACCTGTTTTACCAATAAGATAATAAAATTCACCCTTTTCTAAGCTCATGTTAACATGACTTAGAACTAAAAAGTTTTTTTGATAAATATTAGCATTTCTTAAGTACAAAATAGGCTCACTCATTAGTAAAAGTTATAAGTATTTATAAAAGAGAATTAATTTTCACAAAAATAACAATTTAAAATATATTGCTTATTTTACTTCATTTTAAAGTTTTGTTAAAAATAGCTTATATGACTATTTTTAACTATTTTTGATTGAGAATTAATTTTTAATAATGAAAAATTTAATATTATTTATTGCAACTGCGCTGCTGCCTTTTACCGGAGTATTTGCTCAAAAACATGCAATTAATGAAGAGTACATGGATAAGAAAGTAAGACCGCAAGACGATTTTTATAACTATGTTAACGGAAATTGGATGAAAACTACTCAAATTCCTCCTGACCGTTCCAGATGGGGAAGCTTCGACCAATTACGTGAATTTACCGATTCCGTATCACTTACGATTTTAAAAAAATCAAATAATAAAAATTATCCTAAAGGTTCTGAAGGACAAAAAATTAAAGATTTGTTTAGTTCATTCATGGATATGGATGCTAGAAACAAACAAGGCATAGCTCCTATTCAACCTTATTTATCAAAAGTTGACCGGGTTAAAAACCTCACGGACTTACAAAATTTACTTATCGAGTTCACTCCGTTAGAAATGAATCCTTTTTATGAATACGGTGTTCAATCCGATTTAAATAACAGCAACAAAAATGCGGTATATTTAGGAGATGTAAGTTTAGGTTTGGGAAGAGATTATTATCAAAAAAATGATGAAAAATCCTTAAAAACATTGCAGGATTATACAATCTATTTATCAAAATTATTAAAGGTAATCGGACACAAACAACCGGATAAAACCGCTTCTGCTATTGTTGCTTTCGAGAAACAATTAGCTTCTAATCTCTTAACAGTAGAGCAAATTAGAAACGCACAACTTCAAAATAATCCTTATGCATTTACAAGTTTATCCGAATTATCCAAAAATATAAATTTAACGGATTATTTGACAAAACTGGGAGTACGTGTAGATACAGTTATTATTCCCGAAAAAAAATATTTTGAAAACCTAGATAATAATATTACTCCACAAAACCTTTCATTAGTAAAAGATTATATAAAAATAAATATTGTAAGATCTGCTGCCAATAGCTTAACCAAAGAATTGGATGATATAAACTTTGATTTTTACAATAAAACATTGGGAGGGCAATCAGAGCAAAGATCAATGGAAAAACGCGCTCTTACAAGTATTAATTCTTTAGTTGGTGAAGCATTTGGTAAACTTTACGTAGCTGAAGTATTTCCGGAAGAAGCTAAGAGAAACGCTAATGAATTGATTGAATATTTAAAAAAATCGTTTGCCATCCATATTAATAATTTAACTTGGATGTCACATCCTACCAAACAAAAAGCCTTAGATAAGCTAAGCAAGTTTACGGTTAAGATTGGATATCCGGATAAATGGAAAGACTATTCTAAGTTAGAAATAAAATCTGTAAAAGATGGTGGATCTTATTTTCAAAATAAATTAAATGCTATTGTATTTAATTATGAGAGAGATAAAGACAAAATAGGTAAACCGGTAGATAAAACCGAATGGCTGATGTCTCCTCAAACAGTAAATGCCTATTATAATCCTTCTTATAATGAAATTGTATTTCCGGCAGCTATTTTACAGCCTCCATTTTATAATTATAAAGCAGATGCAGCAATAAATTTTGGTGGAATCGGAGCCGTAATAGGTCATGAAATATCTCACGGATTTGATGATAGTGGTTCTCAATTTGATGGAGATGGAAATTTAAAAGATTGGTGGACACCCGAAGATAAAGAAAAATTTGAGAAAGCTACTCAAGCACTTGAAAAACAATATAACTCTTATGAACCCATTCCGGGTCTACATATAAACGGAAAATTAACATTAGGTGAAAATATAGCAGATTTAGGCGGAGTTGCCATTGCATATGATGCCTTAGAAATTTATTTAAAAGAAAAAGGTAATCCCGGTAAAATTGATAATTTTACACCGCAACAAAGATATTTTATATCTTGGGCAACAATATGGAGAACCAAATCCAAGGAAGAAGCTTTAGTTAACCAAATTAAAACTGATCCACATGCTCCGGGTTATTATAGAGCGATTGCGCCTCTAGAAAATGTTGAAGGCTTTTATAAAGCATTTAATGTACAAAAAGGAGATAAAATGTTTAAACCTAAAAAAGAAAGAATTATTATTTGGTAATTATGGATCTAAAAGAACTTTTGAAAAAAAGCTCGGCAACCCTTCTGGATGTAAGAGAAAAAGAAGAATTAATTAAAGAAGGAGAAGTAGAGGGAGCTATTTTAATCCCCATGAATGAGATACCATCTAAAATAGAAGAAATTCGCAACTTTTCTACCCCACTTATAGTTTTTTGCAGATCAGGAATACGATCCGAAAAAATAGTTAACTACCTCAAAAAAGAAGGATTTAATGATATATATAATGGTGGTGGATTTAAAGAAATTAATCAATTGTTAAATTCCTAATTTATCCTGAATTTATACTTTGGCAAAATATTTGAGATAACGCTTTAAAAGTTAAAAAAGGCTTATAAAAGCTTAAAAATTTAATTTAATATAATATATGAAAAATTTAATTAAAATTAGTATTACCAGTTTATTCTTATTATTTTTAGGTACTACATTTCAAAGTTGTAATTCTACCAAAAATGTTGCACAAAAAGTGGATGATAAAGAATTACAAATTAAACTAAGAGGTACATGGTATCTAACTTCTATAGACGGTACGTTGGCAACAAATTCATTTAAAGGAGAAATTCCTACTTTAAATTTTGACTTTGATAAAAACAGAACCAATGGTAATGCAGGATGCAATCAATATAACGGTTCATTTGCTCTAATTGGTAATGTCTATAATCCTAGTCCAATGGTTTCAACTCTTATGGCTTGTCCTGAATACAACCAAGAGCCTAGATTTTTAGAATTAATGGGTAAAAGAAGTACGTTAGTATTTACCAATTACACTTTACAATTTGTTCAAGATGGTAAAGTAGTACTTGAATTTGCTCCGTTAACAAAATAAGTAAATACTAGTAAGATACAGCAAACTATATAAATAAGAGTGTATTTTTCACAAAAGCACTCTTATTTTCTTTACATCTAAAAAAAAGTTATATATTTGCTGCTCAATACATAATAATCATTAAAATAATATTGGCATGTATCTAACATCAGATGTAAAAAAAGAAATTTTCGCTAAACACGGTAAAGATGAAAAAAATACCGGTAGCGCTGAAGGACAGGTAGCTTTGTTTACCTTTAGAATTAACCATTTAACACAGCATCTTAAAAGAAATCATAAAGATTTCAATACTGAAAGAGCTTTAGTGGCATTAGTGGGAAAAAGAAAAAAATTACTTGATTATCTAAAGAAAAAAGATATCAACAGATATAGAGCAATTATTGCAGAATTAGGTATTCGTAAGTAAAAGAAATTATAAAGAGGCAATTTATCAATTGCCTCTTTTATTATCTTTTGAAAAAAGCACGAAAAGAAAAAAGTTTAATTTAATAAGTTATTCATTTTATATATTTTAACACACTGAGCACTGAATTCCATTAATCTTCATTATTTTAATGGACTTGAGTGTTCTCTGGTGTTTTCCTATTTAAGATAAGTAGCTAAATATTTTATCAACACTACCTTTTCTTTTTGCTTTATTATATATTTATTAACAAATTTTTTATTTTTTATGGAGATTCCAAAAGCAATTACAGAAAAAATTGTCTTGGATGATGGAAGAGAAATCATCTTAGAAACCGGAAAACTTGCTAAACAAGCAGATGGCTCTGTGGTAGTTACATGTGGTGGAACCATGTTATTAGCAACAGTAGTGGCTGCAAAAGAGGCTAATCCCGGAGTAGATTTTCTACCTCTTACAGTGGATTACAGGGATAAATTCTCAGCCGGAGGACGTATTCCGGGTGGATTTATGAAAAGAGAGGGAAGACCAACGGATGAGGAAATACTAACCATGCGATTGGTAGACCGTGTTCTACGCCCTTTATTTCCCGACGACTTTCATGCCGAAATACAGGTAATGATTCAACTTATTTCGTACGATGGCTCCATACTTCCCGATTCATTAGCAGGACTAGCTGCTTCAGCAGCTATAAGCATCACTGATATTCCTTTTAACGGACCAATTTCTGAAGTTCGAATTATTCGCCATAATGGAAAGTACATCATTAATCCGAACCTTGATCAAATGGATGAAGGATTTGATCTTGATATAATGGTGGGTGCTTCCAAAGATTCAATTGTTATGATTGAAGGAGAAATGAGCGAAATTTCTGAAAAAGATATGATCGATGCAATTTCAGTAGCTCATGAAGCCATTAAAAAACAAATTGATGCTGAAGAAAGATTAGCCGCTAAGGTTGGAAAATCTCAGCCTAAAAGGGAATATTGCCATGAAACTCATGATGAAGAATTAAGAAGTGCTATTACAGAATTTTCCTATCAAAAAATTTATGATATAGCCAAAACACCTTCTGAAAAACATGAGAGAAGCGAAAAATTTGATGCTGTTTTAGAAGAATTTTTATCAAGATACACTGAAGAAGAATTAGAAGAAAAAAAATCTTTAGCCGCTACTTATTTTCATGATGTACAAAAAGACGCTGTTAGACAACTTATATTAAATGAAGGAATTCGTTTAGATGGTAGAGACACAAAAACTATCCGACCTATTTGGTGTGAAGTTAATTACCTTCCGGGATCTCACGGATCAGCCATTTTTACACGCGGTGAAACTCAATCATTGACTACTGTTACCCTAGGTTCTTCATTGGATGCTAATCGAGTGGACAATGTAATATCTCAACACGAAGAAAAATTCTATTTACATTATAATTTCCCGCCGTTTTCAACCGGTGAAGTTAGACCGGTAAGAGGGGTTTCTCGTAGAGAAATAGGTCATGGAAATTTAGCTCAAAGAGCCTTAAAATATGTTATTCCAAAAGATTCTCCTTATACTATACGTGTTGTTTCCGACATTTTAGAATCTAACGGTTCTTCTTCAATGGCAACTGTTTGCGCCGGAACATTAGCATTAATGGATGCGGGTATTAAAATAAAGAAACCTGTATCCGGTATAGCCATGGGGTTAATCACTGATAAAGAATCAGGCAAATGGAGCGTTCTCTCTGATATACTTGGAGATGAAGACCATTTAGGAGATATGGACTTTAAAGTAACCGGTACTGCCGACGGTATTACCGCTTGCCAAATGGATATTAAAATTCAAGGGTTATCTTTTGAAATTATGGAAAAAGCTTTGAATCAAGCGAAGGAAGGACGTTTACATATTTTAGGTAAAATATTGGAAACTATCTCCGCTCCTAATGATCATTTGAAACCCAATGCACCTAAATTGGTATCTTTGGAAATTCCTAAAGACTTTATTGGCGCTGTTATCGGACCCGGAGGAAAAATCATTCAACAACTTCAAAAAGATACAGACACTGTAATTACGATTGAAGAGAGTAATGATGTAGGAAAAGTTGAAATATCGGGAGTTGATCAAGCCAAAATTGATGAAGCAATTGAAAAAATTAAACAAATAGCTTTCGTTCCTGAAGTTGGAGCTACTTACAAAGCTAAAGTGGTTTCAATAAAACCTTTTGGAGCATTTGTTGAGATTTCTAAAGGTGTTGAAGGATTGGTTCATATTTCCGAGTTAGAATGGAGACGTTTGGAAAAAGTTGAAGATTCCGTTAAGCTTGGAGATATCATCGAAGTGAAATATTTAGGTGTAGACGATAAGAAAAAGATTAAACTTTCAAGAAAAGTCTTATTACCTAAACCTGAAAAAAAGGATTCTGAAAGTAAAAAATAATACTTTATAATAAAAAAAGGTTGAAATGATTTTCAACCTTTTTTTATTTAGTTCATTGAATGAAATATATTTTATAAAAATCAGATTTTACATACTTTTTTACGCATATTGGTAAAGTCCTTATTTTCAACTACTTATTATTTCAATAAAATATTTAAAACTATAATATTACCAAAAAATTGAAATAATCCGACTAATTCTCATCTTAATTCTATATCTTGAAACTTATAATTAAAGTATAAGATATTTAGTAATTGCACTACTTATAATTATAATAATTTATATTTTTATATTTTAGTTTCTTTTTCATGAAAGAATATAGGCCCATATTTATAAGTTTACTTAAATTTTTCTCTGTTTATTTAATTTTAACAGCACTCTATTATTGGTATCTTACTTATTATCAAAATGAGCTGGCGACCTGTGATATTTATACTTTTGATGTTGCTAAACAATCGTCTTGTTTACTTCAATGGATTGGCATTACTAGCCGGGCGATTCATGTAGATCATGAAAATTACATGCGTTTTTATATCAATAATAAATTTGTCAGCATTGTAAATGAAGGTTGCAATGCTTTGTCGGTAATTATTCTTTACCTATCGTTTATAATAGCTTTTGCTAATTCTTTCAAAAAAAGCTGTATTTATCTGGTTATCACTATCTTATTTATATACTTAATAAACATTGTAAGAATAAGTTTTATTAATTATATATTTTATTATTATCCGCAATATGGAAAATTCAGCCATGACTATTTATTTCCATCAATTATATACGGATTGATAATTATTTTATGGATTGTATGGATTAAATATTTCATATTTAAAAAGAAATAAAAATATGAAAAAAACAGGTAAAATTATTGGAATTCTACTAAGCATACTTGCTTTAATTATGGTACGAAAATTTGAAACCTCTTTGTTTTATGATCCTCTACTCTCATTTTTTAAACAAAAAGATTTTAATCATCAAATTCCCCCTGAATTTAATCTCATAAAACTTACGACGTCTCTTATCTTTCGATACGGATTAAATTCTATTATAACGCTTGTGATTATATATTTATGGTACAATGATAAAAAAATAACGAAAGTATGCTCCTATATTTTAGGTATTGGATTCCTTATTTTTATATCCCTTTATTTATTTTCCTTACTAACAAATTTTAGTTTGGGTTACATGCCAACATTTTATATAAGAAGAGTTTTAATTCAGCCTATATTTTTACTGTTGCTTATACCCGCAATATATTATTATAAGAATTTACCCACTAATTCCCGCTAGGAGTATCGTTATTGGTTGTTGTTTCTTGATTTTGTAGCTTGTTTCTCATAACTTCTCTTTCGGCTTCTCTAGCTTTTCTCTTTATACTTTGCGTTTTACTGCTATAACCGCCAATAGCACCTAATATGAGACCTAATCCGGAACCGGCCAATAAACCAATAACTAATGTAATTGTTAAAAAGGGTTCTTTTGATCCATTACATTGGATGTACCCTAAGGCTATTCCCAGGATTAAAAATAGAATACCAATAATTATTGAACTTTTCATTATTATAATATATTTTAGATAATAAATTTATGAAAATTTATTTATTTGAGTTTAAATTCTGCCTTACCACTTCGTATAAAAAGGCGCCACAAGCTACAGATACATTTAAAGAATCCGTTTTACCGTAAATAGGCAGCTTTAATTTTGCATCAGAATTTTTAAGCAGATCCCTTGAAATTCCTTTTTCTTCATTTCCTACAATAACAGCTAACGGAAGTTCCAACACTTCATCATATAAATAGGTATCTGTTTTCTCAGTAGCACTAACAACTTTTATACCACTTAGCTTTAAAAACTCCAATACTTTTAATAAATTCTTCTCCTTGCAAATTTTTAAATTGTAAATAGCTCCTGCAGATGTTTTAATAGAATCAGAATTGATTGGAGCCGAACCTTCATCAGGAATAACTATGACGTCAACACCAACAATTTCTGCAGTTCTGCAAATTGCTCCAAAATTTCTAACGTCTGTTAAATGATCTAAAATAAGGACCAATGGCATTTTCCCGTCTTCAAACAATTGAGGTATAACTTCCTCAATTGAAAATAATTGTACCGGTGAAAGAAAAGCACATACACCTTGATGATTTTTACGGGTCAATCGATTCAATTTTTCAATCGGAACATACTTAACACGAATTCCCGCTTGTGAAAATTTCATCTTCAAGACTTTAATATTATCTCCTAATAAACCATTTTGAATAAATACCTTATCAAAAGTTTTTCCTGCCTCCAAAGCCTCCATAACAGGCCGTATTCCGAATATAAAATCTTTTTCCATATTTTTTAATTGAGGGTAATTTATAAATATTTAGTCAAGCTTCTACTAATTATTTGGTTAGATTATTAATCCCCAAAATAAACTTTATTTCTTGCCAAATATTTATTGGTATCTTCAATAAAAGAAAGTATCTCTTCTTTTCCAATCTTCTTTTCTGATGAAGATTTAAACATTTCAGGAAGATCATCCCAAGTTTTACGTAATTCTTGAGAATACTTTTTAAAATTAAAAGAAAACTCTTTTTGAGTGACTTTATCCAACTTGGTAAAAATTAATGAAAAAGGGATACCTGATTCTCCCAGCCAGTTGATAAAATCTATATCAATTTTAAGAGGTAAATGACGAGCGTCTATTAATACAAAAAGGTTTACTAAATTTTTTCTAGACAACACATATTTTTCAATCATCTTAGAAAATGCAGCCCTATTCGTTTTAGAAGCTTTCGCATATCCATATCCCGGCAAATCTGTTAAATACCAGTTGTCATTAATTAAAAAATGATTAATCAATTGAGTCTTTCCTGGAGTGGATGAAGTTTTAGCTAACCCCTTTTTATTGGTAAGCATATTAATTAAAGATGATTTACCTACGTTAGATCTGCCTATGAAAGCATATTCAGGCTTATTGCCTTCCGGACAATCTTCAATTAATTTACTGCTTTTTATAAATTCTGCTGAATATATATTCATGGTTTGATTTTCTACAATTTCATCTCTTTCAGCCAATTAAAAAGAATTTCATTAAACTCAATCGGTTTTTCCATCATTGGCGAATGGCCGCATTGATCTACCCAAAATAATTGAGAATTAGGAATTCCTTCATGAAATTCTTCCGCTACTTCCGGTGGAGTTACATTGTCTTGTTTTCCCCAAATCAGACATGTCGGTTGATGAATATTTTTTAACTCTTTAGATAAATTATGCTTGATGGCACTTCTTGCAATGTGAATTGTTTTTAAAACTTTGCTCCTGTCAGACAATGTTTCGTATACTTCTTCAACTAATTCTTTAGTGGCAATCTTAGGATCATAAAAAACCTCTTCCGATTTCTTTTTTATATAATCATAGCTGCCTCTTTTAGGATAGGATTCTCCAAAACTTCTCTCATACAATCCTGAACTACCGGTTAAAACCAAAGAATCAACATATTGAGGTTTTTTCAAAGAAATCATTAATCCTAAATGTCCGCCTAAAGAATTCCCCAAAATAATGGATGGCTCATCAACAACCTTTTGTAGAAAGCTAATCACATAATTAGTTAATCCCATTACGTTAGTCCTCAAAGTAGGAAGAGAATATAAAGGAAGTTCAATAGAATACACCTTGTAGCCATTTTTGGAAAAAAAATTAACCTGATCCGAAAAATTGCTTAAACTACCCATTAAACCATGCAATAAAACTATTGGTTTGCCTTCTCCCTCTACCGTATATGCAAATTTTTTTTCTTTACGAAGATTAAAAATCATTAGTCAATCTTATTGCTGTGCAGATGCAAAAATACATCATTTATTACTAAATAAAAACATTATTTACTAATAACTTTCCTTCTTTATGTATTTAAATATCCTTTTTTTACCGAATTATTTAGCCCACAAAAGTTATCAACAAAAGTGGGTAAAAGTGGAGCAAAGTGGAAAATAATTTCTAATTTTGAAGACTAATATGGTAAATCTTATTGGAACATATGAATGTACCCTTGATTCAAAAGGAAGAATGTTGCTCCCTTCAGGTTTGAAGAAGCAAATGGACACCCTTTTGCAAGAAGGTTTTGTCCTAAAAAGATCCGTATTTCAACCCTGTTTAGAGCTTCACCCCATGTCTGAATGGAATCAGGTAATGGGCAAAATAAATAAATTAAACCGTTTTGTGAAAAAAAATAATGATTTTATCCGCCAATTTACAGCCGGTTTAAAAAATGTGGAAATAGATACCAGCGGACGTTTACAGATAAATAAAGATTTGATACAATTTGCTAAGCTTGAAAAAAATATTGTAGTAGCAGCAGCTATTAATGTTATAGAAATATGGGATAAGAACCTTTATGAAGATTCTGTTAATGTAAATGATTTAGACTTTGCCAATTTAGCAGAGGAAGTAATGGGTAATATATCTGAAGATGAATTATCATAAGCCTGTATTATTACATCCAAGCGTAGATGCTTTAATTACAAACCCCAAAGGTATTTATGTAGACTGCACTTTTGGCGGCGGAGGGCACTCTCGTTTAATTTTGGAAAAATTATCTCCTGAAGGAAAGCTGTTTGCTTTTGATCAAGATTATGATGCAATTGCCAACCTTATTCAAGATAGTCGCTTTACATTCATTCAACAGAATTTTCGTTATTTGAAAAATTCGTTGCGATTTTATAAAGTAGACGCTGTTGATGGTATACTTGCCGATTTAGGGGTTTCATCCCATCAATTTGATATGCCGTTAAGAGGTTTTTCCACCCGTTTTGACGGTCCACTAGACATGAGGATGAATAATAAACAATCCCTTAGTGCAAAAGATATTATTAACAACTATACAGAAGATCAATTAGCTGAAATTTTTTATTTATACGGAGAATTAAAACAATCCAGAAAAATTTCGAGAGAAATTATAGAAGCAAGAAAAGAAAAACATATAGAAACAACCTCAGATCTTAAAGTAATATTTGAAAAGAGTATTCCCTCTTTTAAACAAAATAAATTTTTCGCTCAATTATTTCAAGCACTTAGAATTGAAGTAAATGACGAATTAAATGCTTTGAAAGAACTATTAACTCAAAGCTATGAAATGCTTAAACCGGGGGGAACATTGGTGTTTATCTCCTACCATTCGCTTGAAGATCGATTGGTTAAAAAATTTTTAAAAACAGGATTATTTAAAGGAGAGCCGGAAAGAGATATTTACGGGAACTGGGACAAACCTTATGATATTCCTTATTCAAAAGCTATAATCCCGAATCAGGAAGAAATTTTAGATAATACAAGAGCACGTAGTGCAAAAATGCGAATAGCAACAAAACGGTAAAATGGCTAAAAGAAGAGCTAAAAATAAAAAAGGTAGAACTATTTTAGATATACTAAAAGGAAAATTTTTAGTAGAGGGAGATGCTTTTTCCGTTTGGAAGTTTATTTTATTTATGATGATTTTGTCTTTAATTTCAATTTCTTCTTCTCATATAGTTGACGAAAAAGTAGTTGAAATTTCAGAATTAAAAGAAAAATCAGAAGAATATAAAGCCCGATATGCTTTAATACATAATAAACTAATGAAATTGAAAGTAGAATCGGAATTAGAAGACATGGTTATCTCTGATTCACTTCATGCATTAGATAAACAACCTTATAAAATTTTGGTACCTAAAGTTAAAGATGAATAATGAGCGAAAAAAAATATTAGCACGTACCTACTTGGTTGCCGCACTTATTTTATTATTTGCGGTATCCGTGTTTGCTCGCCTTATTTATATTCAAACTCATGATACCGAAAAATATAAAAATCTTGCTCAAACCACCAATTTCCGAAATGTAGAGGTTGTAGCCGCAAGAGGTAATTTATATGCTTCGGACGGTATCTTACTTGCCACCACGATTACTAAATATGATATATATATGGATATGAAAACTATCCGTAACGAATTGTATCAAAATAATATTGGAGCATTATGCGATTCTTTGCAAAAAATGTTTAAAAAGCCAAGCTTTTATTTTTATTCAAAATTAAACGAAGCAAGAAAAAAAGAAAATCAATACTTAAAACTAGCCAAAGGCCTTGATTACGAACAATTTGCCAGACTTAAAAATTTCCCAATCTTAAACAAAGGAAAAAACAAAGGAGGCTTTATAGTTGAAAGAAGAACCGAGAGAATAAAAACCATTTCAGGATTTGGAATCAGAACCCTAGGATTTGATGATGAAAGAGGAAAATCAGGGTTAGAAGGTGCATTTTCTTGTTATTTAAAAGGTAAAAACGGGAGAGAAATCCAACAAAGAATTAATCAAAAACAGTGGAAACCCATTAATATAGAGTTAGAACCTCAAGATGGTAATGATGTTTATACAACTATAGACATGAGGATTCAAGACATTGCTTATTCTGCTTTGCAAGAACAACTTGAAAAATCTGAAGCGGATCATGGTTGTGCTATAGTTATGGAAGTTGCCACCGGTAAAATTGTTGCCCTTACCAATCTTCAACGAACTAAAGACGGCGGATATGACGATTTACGGAATTTTGCAGTGTGGGAGGCAGCAGAACCTGGATCAACATTTAAATCAATATCTATGTTGGCTCTTCTGGATGATGGATATGTAGAACCAAATACCACGGTTGATATTGGTCCCGGGTATTGGAAATACTATAAACATACCATACGAGATGATCACGGTAGCGGTATTATCACTTTATCACAGGTTCTTTCTCAATCGAGCAATGTGGGAATTTCTAAAACGGTAGATAAATATTTTTCTAAAAATCCGCAAGATTTTTTAAATAAAATAAATTCATGGGGCATTAATAAAAAAACAGACATTGATATACCCGGAGAAAGCGCTCCTTACATACCTAAATACGGTAAAAAATGGAGTCCGGTTACCCTTGCTTGGATGTCATTCGGTTATGGCGTAAAACTTACTCCGCTGCAAATTCTTACTTTTTACAATGGAGTAGCTAACAACGGCAAATTAATGAAACCTCAACTTCTGTATAAAATTGAATCAAAAGGTATCGTTACCGAAAAATTTACGCCTATAGTAATAAATCAAAAAATGGCTTCCCAAAAAGCAATTAACGATTTAAAGAAAATGTTAACCTATGCCGTGGAAACAGGAACGTCAAAAAGTATTTATACACCTAATTTATCAATGGCCGGTAAAACAGGAACTGCTCAGGTGGAATACTGGAATAAAGGAAAAGGCAGATTATATCAAGCTTCTTTCTGCGGATTTTTTCCCGCAGATCATCCTGAATATTCGTGTATAGTAGTTATTAACAAACCAAAAAAAGGATTTTATGGATCTCAGGTTGCGGCTCCTGTTTTTAAAGAAATAGCAGGTAAAGTATATCTTAAAAAACCATTAAATCTTCCCAAAGAAGATAAATCTAAAGAGTCACAAAATATAAATGTATTATTAACTAAAAACCAAAAGCTAACTATTAGCCCATCTACTGCCTTGGTTCCAAACGTAATTGGCTATTATGGAAAAGATGCTATTCCCGCTTTGGAAAATCTGGGATTAAAAGTAGTTTATTCAGGAAATGGAAAAGTCATTGAACAATCCATAATTGGCTATCCTATAAAAAAAGGTATGACTGTATATTTAAAATTAAGCGCATGAAAAAGCTTTCAGACCTATTATATAAAGTATCCATTGAAAAACTAATTGGTAATGTTGGTTCTTCAATTAAAAATATTTCTTTTGATTCAAGAAAAATTGAATCGGGATATATTTTCTTTGCTATAAAAGGATACGATTTAGACGGTCATAAATATATACCTCAAGCAATAACCCAAGGGGCAACTGTTGTCGTATGCGAAGAACTTCCTGAAGAGTTATTAGATTACGTAACTTATGTTCAGGTTAAAAATTCAAGCATAGCTTTAGGTATAGTCGCTTCAAACTTTTATGACAATCCTTCCGAGAAATTGACACTTGCAGGGATTACAGGAACTAATGGTAAGACCACCACAACAACTTTACTCTATAATTTATTTACACAATTAGGTTTTCGTTGTGCTTTACTTTCAACAATTGAAAACAGAATTTCAGATAAAGTTTTAAATTCAAATCATACGACTCCTGATCCTATTACCATAAACCAATTACTAGCTCAAGCAGTAGACGAAGGTTGTCAATATGCATTCATGGAAGTCAGTTCCCACGGAATTCATCAAAATAGGTTAGCAGGGTTAACTTTTAAAATTGGAGCTTTTACAAATATCACGCATGACCATTTGGATTATCACCAAACGTTTTCCAATTATATTGCTGCTAAAAAGAAATTTTTTGATGAATTACCAAAGACCGCGATTGCGATCACTAATATGGATGATAAAAATGGTCTTATAATGCTTCAAAATACGAACGCTAAAAAAGTAACCTACTCCTTAAAATCAAATTCAGAGTATAAGGGAAAAATTATTGAGAATAGATTAGACGGAATGTTGTTACAATTTAATAATCAAGAATTTTGGACAGTTTTAGCAGGAAAATTCAATGCATACAATGAACTTTTAGCTTATACTATTGCTTCTGAATTAGGCTTTGATTCTTTAGGTATTGTAACGGCATTAAGTAAATTACAACGAGTGAAAGGACGATTTGAAACCTACGTGAGCGATGACAAAAAATACATTATTGTGGATTATGCCCATACTCCCGATGCGTTACAAAATATTTTGGAAGCCATCAATCAATCTCGTACCAGAAATGAAAAATTAATTACTGTTTTTGGTTGTGGAGGACATAGAGATAAAGAGAAAAGACCCAAAATGGGAAATATTGCCACTCGATTATCTGATTTAGCAATTATTACATCCGATAATCCCAGAGATGAAAATCCGGATGAAATAATACAGGAAATTGAAACAGGAATTGAACCTCAAAATACCAATAAATATTTATCCATAAATGATAGAAAACAAGCCATACGAATAGCCATTAAAATGGCAGCACCTAAAGATATAATCCTGATTGCAGGAAAAGGACATGAAAATTATCAAGAAATTAATGGAAAGCATTTTCCATTTGATGATATGAAAATAGCTAAAGAATTATTAAAAAACACATAAAAAAGGATGCTTTACCACTTATTTGATTATTTAAATGTAAATTATTATATACCCGGAAGCGGTTTATATAGATATATTACATTCCGAGCCTTAGCAGCGGTATTTACATCTCTATTTATCTCTTTAATTATTGGTAAAAAAATTATCAATTTCCTTCGTAAAAAACAATTAGGTGAAACAGTAAGAGAACTGGGACTTAGCGGACAAAAAGAAAAAGAAGGTACTCCGACTATGGGAGGAATTATTATCATCTTAGCAACGTTGATTCCGGTACTTTTATTTTGTAAATTAAACAACATCTATATTATTATATTGGTAATATCAACCATTTGGATGGGAATTATAGGCTTTTTAGACGACTTTTTAAAAATTCATAAAAAAAATAAAGTCGGATTAAAAGGTAAATTCAAAGTTTTAGGTCAGATAAGTCTCGGTATTTTTGTGGGAGTAGTTTTATATACAAATAAAGATATAGTAATCAAAGAAAAAATTGAAGGCTCTCATAATATAGAATTCGCAAAAGATTTCTATCCCAGAGAAAAAACATTTAAAACTACTATTCCATTTTTTAAAAACAATCAATTTGATTACGGAAAGGTTCTCAAATGGATAGGAATGGATGAGAAAGAATCAGAAGATTTAGTATGGATCATTTTAATTCCGGTAGTTATAACTATTGTTACTGCAGTTTCTAACGGAGCCAACCTCACCGACGGGATTGACGGACTAGCAGCAGGAAGCTCAGCAATTATTGTTACCACACTAGCTTTATTTGCCTATGTATCCGGTAATATAATGATGGCAGATTACTTAAATCTGATGTATATCCCTAATTCGGGCGAAATAGTAATATTTTCGGCAGCCTTTGCCGGTGCTTTGATCGGCTTTTTATGGTATAACACGTATCCGGCTCAAATATTTATGGGAGATACGGGAAGTCTTACGATCGGAGGCGTTATCGCAGTTTTAGCTATAGTTTTAAGAAAAGAACTACTAATTCCTGTATTATGCGGAATATTTTTAATTGAAAATCTTTCTGTAATACTCCAGGTAATTTATTTTAAATATACTAAGAAAAAATACGGAGAAGGAAAAAGAATATTTTTAATGTCTCCCCTTCATCACCATTTTCAAAAATTAGGATATCACGAAAGTAAAATAGTAACCCGTTTTTGGATTATTGGAATTATGTTGGCCATATTCTGTATCATAACCCTAAAAGTAAGATAAAAAGAAATGAAAAGGCTAGTTATATTAGGAGGTGGAGAAAGTGGCGTAGGTGCAGCCATATTAGGAAAAAAAGTTGGATTTGACGTTTTTCTTTCCGATATGGGTTCTATAAAAGAAGAATATAAAGCAATTTTATCTGAAAAGGGAATCCCATTTGAAGAAAAACAACATACAGAGGCATTAATACTCAATGCTGATTGGATCATAAAAAGCCCGGGGATCCCTAAAAAATCATCCATAATTCAAAAAATTTGTGAAAGACAAATTCTTATTTCATCAGAAATTGAATTTGCCTCGCAATATACCGATGCAACACTTATTGCTATTACCGGTTCAAATGGTAAAACAACCACTACCTCATTAACCTACCATATGTTTAAAAAAGCAGGTTATTCTGTTGGATTGGCAGGAAATATCGGTAAAAGTTTTGCTTGGCAGGTAGCCGAAGAAAATTTTGATTATTATATACTTGAAATTAGCAGTTTTCAGTTAGATGACATTCAAAACTTCAAACCTCATATAGCTATGGTCTTGAATTTAAGTCCTGACCATCTCGATCGATATGAATACACCTATCAAAAGTATATCGATGCAAAATTTACAATAACTAAAAATCAAGATACTAAGGATTATTTTATATATAATGAGGATGATCCAATGACTACTAATTGGTTTCAAAATCACAATACCAAAGCGCAAAAGCTTCCTTTTTCTTTACATAAGAAAATAGAAAACGGAGCTTTTAGCGATCATGAAAATATAAACTTCCACATTAACTCAGACACTTTTAAAATGAAAATCAACGAATTAGCACTTACAGGAAAACACAATATTGCCAATTCCATGGCAGCAGGAATTGCCGGAAAACTATCTAAAATTAAAAATGATTTCATAAAACAAAGTTTAATGGATTTTGAAGCGGTAGAACACCGTTTGGAATTTGTTTTAAAAATTAATGGAATTAATTTTATCAACGACAGTAAGGCGACCAATGTAAATTCTGTTTATTATGCTTTAGAAAGTATGAAAACACCGGTGATATGGATTGTGGGAGGAACTGACAAAGGAAATGACTACAGTGAACTGATTCCATTTGTTCAAAGAAAAGTCAAAGCCATAGTTTGTTTAGGTGTTGATAATAAAAAAATAATTGATACTTTTCAGGAAATAGTTTCAAACATTGTTGAAACTAAATGTATGAAAGATGCCGTAAATGCAGCCTATAGTTTAGGCTCAAAAGGAGATTCTGTTCTTCTTTCACCTGCATGTGCAAGTTTCGATCTATTTAAAAATTATGAAGATCGAGGAAATCAGTTTAAGGAGGAAGTTAGAAAACTTTAATAAATGAGAAAATTAAAACAATACTTTAAGGGAGATATAACTCTTTGGGCAGCGATATTACTGATTTCGTTAGCTTCCTTCTTACCCGTATATTCTGCCAGTTCGAATTTGCAGTATGTAGTCGGACAAGGATCTGTTTTGGGACATTTTGCCAAACATGCCGGGTTTATCATAGTCGGAATAGGTATTGTTTTTATTTTTCAAAAAATTGATTATAAATATTTTGGCGGATTTTCCAAATTATTATTACCGGTAGTTATTTTTTTATTGATACTTACTTTAATGCAAGGAAAAAGTATTGATGGAGCGAATGCTTCTCGTTGGTTGAAACTTCCGGGGGTTCCATTTGCCTTTCAAACCTCTGTTTTTGCAGCATTAGTATTAAATATATATGTTGCCCGATATCTTGATAGAATTAAAGATAAAGAAATAACTTTCAATAATAGTTTTGTACCTATTTTACTACCTATTTTTATGGTAGTCGGACTTATATTTCCTGCAAACGGATCAACGGGAATTTTAATTTTTTTGATGGTTTTAGCTTTATTGTTTATCGGGGGATATCCTATCAAAATATTACTTTCAATTATCGGGGTTGGTATAATTGTGGCTATTCTTTTTATAACAATCGTTTTGGAATATCCGGATATGTTTCCCGGCCACAGGGTTCATACTTGGAAGAGCAGAATTGAAAACTTTGCAGGAGAAGATGGAGAAGAAAGTTACCAGGTACAGCAAGCTAAAGCAGCTATAGTTCAGGGCGGTATTATACCCAGAGGACCGGGAAAAAGCGCTTTTAAGCAATCTTTACCTCAATCTTCTTCGGATTTTATATTTGCTATTATAGTAGAGGAATACGGTTATGCAGGAGTGTTTTTATGTTTTTTCCTTTATTTACTTATACTCTGGAGAATCATTGTTATAGCCACTAAGGTAGAAAATATATTCGGTACTTTATTAGTGGTGGGTATTGGTCTACCGGTTATATTTCAGGCATTTTCCAATATGGCTGTAGCCGTAAATTTAATTCCGGTTACCGGACAGCCTCTACCCATATTAAGTTACGGAGGAACTTCCATGTGGGTAACTTATATGGCTTTAGGGATTATTATTAGTGTAAGTCGTGATATTGTTTCAAATGAAAACACAGTTAAAGAAAATAATAAAGGAGATATAAATTATGAGATCGCCTAGATTTATAATAAGCGGAGGTGGAACCGGTGGACATATATTTCCTGCAATTGCCATTGCAGATGAAATAAAACATCGTATTCCTAATGCAGAATTTCTGTTTATTGGTTCGGAAAATAAAATGGAAATGGAAAAAGTACCTCAAGCCGGTTATGCTATTGAAGGATTATGGATCTCAGGAATTTCACGATCGTCCATGCTATCTAATTTTAAATTTCCTTTTAAAATTATTTCGAGCCTGGTAAAATCACGGAAAATTATTAAATCTTTCCAACCAAATGCAGCGATAGGTACCGGCGGATATGCATCCGGGCCTGCTTTATATGTTGCGGCTCAAGCAAACATTCCCACTTTTATACAGGAACAAAATTCGTTTCCCGGTATTACCAATAGAAAACTTGGAAATAAAGCCAAAGGAATTTTTGTTGCTTATGAAGGCATGGAAAACTATTTCCCAAAAGATAACTTATATGTTACGGGAAATCCTGTAAGGAAATCTTTATTTGGAACTATAACTCAAGAACAAGCCAAAAAAGAATTAGGACTCGATCCATCGAAATTGGCAATTTTATCTATAGGAGGGTCTTTAGGCTCGAGAACTATCAATAATTTTTGGAAAGAAAATTCCAAGATAATTGCTGATACCAATATTCAAATCATATGGCAAACCGGAAAATTGGATTATTCAGACATTAAAGCCAATAACAACTTAAAACACAACAATATATTTATTTTTGAGTTTATAAAAGATATGTCCGTTGCTTACGCTGCCGCTGATATCATTATATCTAGAGCCGGAGCAATAGCCATATCGGAATTAACCTTAGCCGGAAAGCCAACAATACTTATACCTTTCCCCTATGCCGCAGAAGATCATCAAACTAAAAATGCCCAGCAATTAGTTAACGCAAACGCTGCAAAAATGGTAAAGGATTCAGAGGTTTCTCAAAAATTATTAAGCGAGATACAAAATCTTTGTAACGATAAAAAAGAAAGAGAACTATTGTCTGAAAATATTGTTAAATTGGCTAAGCCTAATGCAACTGAAGAAATTGTAACTCATATATTAAATGAATTGAAAATTTACTAGTCTATGAAAGATATTCATACATATAAAAATTATTACTTTATAGGAATTGGAGGAATAGGAATGAGTGCTTTGGCTCGTTATTTCAAATTTTCCAATGCAACTGTGTATGGATATGATAAGACTCCCACTAAACTGACTCATAACCTGGAAAAGGAAAATATATCCATTATTTATGAGGATACGATATCATTACTTCCGAAAAATATTTCCAAAGAGGATACGGTAGTGATTTATACACCAGCTATACCTGAAAATTTAAAAATTAAACACTATTTTATTGAAAAAGGATTTACACTTTTCAAACGATCCCAAGTTTTAGGTGAAATCACTAAAAGTACTCTGTGTTTAGCTATTGCAGGAACTCATGGAAAGACGACAACTTCGACCTTATTAGGTCATATTTGTAAGTATGCAAATTTACCTGCTACTGCTTTTTTAGGCGGTATTTCTGCCAATTATAATTCTAACTTCATTTACAATGGGTCTAAGATTTCCATTGTTGAAGCTGATGAATTTGATCGGTCCTTCTTGTCTCTTTCTCCAAACATGGCAGCTATAACATCTACAGATTCAGATCACTTGGATATTTATGGAAATCAAGAAAATATTATTGAATCTTTTAATCAATTTGCGGACTTAATTCCCGAAAACGGATTTTTAATTGTTAAAAAAGGGTTACCCATCAATGCAAAACACCTTACTTATTCAGCTTATGAAAAGGCAGATTATTATGCTGAAAATATACAGATAATCAATGGGCAATTCCATTTTGATTTAGTAACGCCTCATCAAATTATAAAAGATTTTATTGTACCCATACCCGGAAAACACAATGTAGAAAATGCAATAGCCGCTTTAGCAATCAGCTTACAACTAGGTATTGAAGCCGATATACTACGTAAGGCTTTAATTGATTTTAAAGGGGTTTTACGAAGATTTAATAAACATGTATTTGAAAATAATAAAATTTACATCGATGATTATGCCCATCATCCAACTGAAATCAATGCTGTAATCGATACAATTAGAAATTTGTATCCTACCAAAAAATTACTGACAGTATTTCAGCCTCACTTATATTCAAGGACCGCTGACTTTGCAGAGGATTTTGCTAAAAGTCTCAGCAAAACAGATACGCTTATTTTATTGGACATCTACCCGGCCAGAGAAACTCCTATCGAAGGAATAACTTCGGAATGGTTGGCGGATAAAATACAACTTGACGACAAGGAAGTATGCTCGATTGATAATGTTTTAAAAAGTATTAAGACAAAAGATTTTGATGTGCTCTTAACCATAGGAGCCGGTAATATTGATACCTTATATGATCCCATTATAAATTGGCTTAATGAAATTAAAATATAGATTAATTAAAATTTTTTTATTACTAATAGTACTAGGATTTTTGATGAACTTTGCAGTTCGAAGACATAATGATAAAAGTATAGATAACGTCAGTATTCTAATTGATAATTCTGATTATATACATTTTATTACCAATGCCATGGTTTATGACATTGTCAACCGATCTTCAAAAAATGAAAAGAAAGCAAGTAAAATAAAAGATATAGATATTTCAAAAACAGAAGAAAATTTGGATACCATACCGTTTATTTCAAACAGTAATGTTTATATAGACTTAAATGGTTCCCTAAATATACATGTGTGTCAAAAAATTCCAATTGTTCGAATTAAGACTCCTAATGATGAATTTTATTTGGATCAATACGGTACGAAATTTCCTTTGTCCCAAAACTTTTCATTGCCATGTTTACTTGTAAGTGGTGATATTAAAGCAGAGGAATATAAAAAATTAGTGAAATTATCTCAATTAATAAGTGAAGATAAGATATTAAAAAATCACATTATAAGCATTGATAAAGACAAAAAAAATAGTTATAATTTACTTTTAAATGTAGCCGGAGTATATATAGAATATGGTGATCTTAAAAACAATCATCAGAAACTTACAAATCTAAAAGAATTTTACAAACAATATCTAGATTATGTAGGTTTTGGCGTTTATAAGAAAATAAGTTTAAAATATGACAATCAAATAGTTGCAACAAAGAGATAAATATGGACAACAACAACAATATTGCAGTAGGTTTGGATATAGGCACAACAAAGATTGTTGCTATAGTTGGGCAAAGGAATGAACATGGAAAATTGGTTATTCTGGGAATGGGAAGAGCTAAAAGTTTAGGCGTTCATCGGGGTGTAGTAAATAATATTACTCAGACTATTGATTCAATAAAAAAAGCAATTTCTGAGGCTGAAAAAGCAGCAAATTACAAAATTACCGATGTTACTGTTGGAATTGCAGGACAACATATTAGAAGTCTTCAACACAGCGATTATATTTCCAGACCTAATTTTGAAGATGTTATTGACGATACGGATATTGAAAAGTTAAAAGAACAAGTACATAAACTAGTCATGCTTCCGGGAGAAGAAATTATACATGTTCTTCCTCAAGAATACAAGGTTGATTCTCAATCTGAAATTATTGAACCGAGAGGTTTCCACGGTAGCAGATTGGAAGCTAATTTTCATGTAGTAGTTGGTCAAATTTCTTTAATTAGAAATATTGCCAGATGTGTTAAAGAAGCAGGGTTAAATTTAGTAGGTATAACATTGGAACCCCTTGCCTCTTCGGATGCGGTTTTGAGTCAGGAAGAAAAAGAAGCCGGAGTTGCTTTGATCGATGTAGGAGGAGGTACAACGGATATTGCCGTTTTTAAAGATAATATTATCCGTCATACAGCGGTAATACCTTTCGGTGGAAATGTGATTACTGATGATATCAAATCAGGTTGTTCAATTATTGAAAGACAAGCAGAGATTTTAAAAGTTAAATATGGTTCTGCCTGGCCTTCTGAAAATAAAGAGATTGAAGTCATCAGTATACCCGGATTGCACGGAAGAGAACCCAAAGAAATTACCGTTAAGAAATTATCTCAAATTATACATGCAAGGGTTGAAGAAATTATTTCCTTAGCTTACTTAGAATTAAAAAATTACGGATGTGAGGAGCAAAAGAAAAAGTTGATTGCAGGAATCGTAATGACGGGAGGAGGCTCTAAGTTAAAACATTTAAGGCAATTAACTGAATACACCACAGGTATGGATGTTCGCATTGGTTATTGTAATGAACATTTAGCCGGAGGACAGCCCGAAGAATTAGCCAGTCCTGAATATGCTACTGCCATAGGATTATTAATGACAGGGCTCAATAATCTTGAACTAAAGAAAAATAAAATTCAACAGGAAACTAAAAATATAAAGAAACCTGAAGTTTCTTCAGATATTCCGACTGAAAATTCTAATACAACTACCCTAAATATTGAGCAAAAAACTTTGAAAGAAGAAAAGAAGAAAAGTAAAGAAAAGAAAAAATCTATATTCGCTTCTTTTCAAGAAAAATTTATTAAATATATTAACGATACAGAATAAACAGATAGAATACAATGGATAATACAGAGAACAATAAGCTATTTTTTGAGCTGCCCAAAAATAAAACTTCAGCCATCAAGGTAATTGGTGTCGGAGGTGGAGGAAATAATGCTGTTGGTTATATGTATGATCAAGGCATTACCGGTGTAGATTTTATAATTTGCAATACGGATGCACAGGCATTAATCAATAATCCTATCCCGAATAAAATTCAGTTGGGAAATACCATTACGGAAGGTTTAGGAGCCGGAGCCAATCCTGAAATCGGAGAACAGGCTGCTCTTGAGAGTATAGATGACATTAAAAATGCTTTAGGTGATCAAACTAAAATGGTTTTCATTACCGCAGGAATGGGAGGAGGAACCGGTACAGGAGCGGCGCCTATTATTTCGGGTATTGCAAAAGAAATGGGTATTCTAACTGTTGGTATTGTCACTATTCCTTTTTCTTTTGAAGGTAAATCGCGATTGGAACAAGCAGAAAAAGGTCTTGAAAAAATCAGGAAAAACGTTGACTCTTTAATTGTCGTAAAAAACGATAAGTTGAGAGAATTGTATGGAAACTTGGGTTATAAATCCGGATTCTCAAAATCCAATGAGGTGCTAAGCACAGCTGCTAAAGGAATTGCTGAAGTTATTACCAAAAATTACTCCATCAATATAGATTTACGTGATGCTAAAACCGTTCTGGCAGATAGCGGAACTGCCATCATGGGATCTGCTGTTTCTTCCGGACCTAACAAAGCCCAGGATGCTATCATGGCTGCCTTGGATTCTCCTTTGCTTAATGATAATAAAATTACCGGAGCTAAGAATGTATTATTGTTAATCGTATCCGGCGATGATGAGATAACAGTAGACGAAATAGGTATTATTAACGATTACATTCAATCTGAGGCCGGTAACAGTACAAATATTATTATGGGTATCGGCGAAGATGAAAGTTTAGGAGATAGTATCAGAGTAACTGTCATTGCAACCGGTTTTCCTGTAGACGATGAAAGAAACAGCGGTAAAGAAAAAGAGAAGATTGTACATACGTTAACTGATGATTTTCCAACTTCCAATCCCTTGAATTTAGGAAATGCAAAAGCTGCAAATTTCAATAGTCAAAAAGATAATAGATCTGATGAACCACAAATAATTTCTTCAATTAATAAAGGAAATTATGTTCAGGAAAAAAACGAAGAAAAAACGATTCAAAAAATAATAACTCTAGAAGATGAAGAAGAGGTAACCACTTTCGGAATATCTAACAGAAAAGATCCGATTGTTCCTTCTTTTCCCATTGATGAGGAAATAAATATTATTAAAAAGGATGTATATCCTCCCCAAAATAATGAAACAACTTTATTTTCTAATACAGAAAATACATTTAAGGAAATCAAAGAAGATAGACTTCCCGACAACCCTGTAAACCAATCGACTATATTCACTTTAGATGAAGCTGAGGATTTTACTCAAAAAGTAAATTTTCAAACAGAAACCGAAGAATTGAGTTCTTATCATAACAAGTTTCAGCTTCCTGAAGAAAAAAAGGAAATTTTCACAGAAGATCAAACCGTTTCTGAAGATAAAAATTATTCTTCAGAATCTTTAAATGAGCTTATGGAGAAAAAAATCCAAGAAAGAAGAGAACGATTGAAAAAAATGAACAGCAAATTTCAAGGATTATCTAAACAAAATGTTGATGAAGTGGAAAAAGTTCCGGCTTATAAAAGACAAGGCATTAATTTAGATGAAAATATAGATTCTAATAAAAGTTCGGATATGTACTTTAACAAAAATTCTAATGAAGTTCAAATCCGACCGAATAATTTTTTCCATGATAATGTTGATTAGTCCCTAACTAAAACAAATAATTATGAGCTTAGAAACTAAAATAATGGATGCGATGAAAGTCGCCATGAAAGATAAAGATAAAGTAGCATTGGAATCATTACGAGCTATTAAATCTCAATTGTTATTACTTAAAACGGATGGTAAGACGGAAGATATTTCTCCGGACCAGGAAATTGCTTTATTACAAAGATTGGTTAAGCAAAGAAAAGAGGCTTATGAACAATTTTTAGCCAACAACAGGAATGAATTGGCTGAAAATGAATTAGCACAAGCAAAAGTCATTGAGCAATTCCTTCCGACACAACTTACTCCTGAAGAATTAGAAAAAGAACTTCGAGAGATTATAGCCGAAACCGGTGCTCAAGATATCAAAGATATGGGAAAGGTTATGGGCATAGCTTCAAAAAAATTACAAGGAAAATCCGAAGGAAAAACAATATCAGAAACTGTTAGGAAGTTGTTGTCCTAATTTATCTTTTGTATGTAAGCCGATGATCAATCGGCTTTTTTTAATTAAAAAAAAGACATTCGTAAATGAATGTCTTTTCTATTTTGTATTGTTTATAAGCAAACTGTTTATCGATCTGATTCATTGTAATTCCTTAACATAATCCAACCGGTAAATTCTCTTCCGTCGGCAATAGTAATTATGTACCAATAGGAAGATGTCGGCAGATTTCTGCCTAAGTGTTTTCCGTCCCATACAAAACATGTATTAGAGGTTTCTTCAAAAACTTGTTTACCGTATCGGTCAAAGATTTTAACTTGAGAATATTCGCCTTTAAACAAATCTAATCCGCATACTCTCCATGCATCGTTATAATTATCACCGTTGGGAGTTATCACATTATTAATTCCGAAAATTATTCCTTTGGAAGTTATAGCATCACATGAATTGGCAACGGAACGTACATAGAATGTATAAATTCCTTGTTTTAAATTAGTAAATGTGTTACTTCTTTGCCAATTTATCTTATCGATGGAATATTCCAACGGAGCCGGTCCATTTGCTATTACGGTTATATAATCCTTTCCTTGCTGTAATTCAACAATAATCGGTTCTTCCAATAATTTAACTTCTATTTGATGCGTAGTAGTACAGCTGATATTATAATTTAAAATTTTAGTATGTTCAACCGTATAAATACCTATGTCTCTAACATTTTCCAGATATTGACCGGTTCCAACTAATTTTCCTTTGAAATACCATCGGATTTGATCGTATCCATCATCTCCTGCGTCTAGTGTTGCAGCATATCTTGGACAGATATAAACTATTTCATTAGGAGGCGTTGGAGAAACATAAGGAATCAATTCTACTTTTGCTACCGATGGACAAAAATCATCATCTATATTATCCACACGAACATATACATATCCTTTTTTACTTTTATAGTTAGATAATTCGGGTTCTTGTATTTGTTTGGAAGGTTTACCCATTGCTTCATCTTTCAAGGCATTATTTGCATCCTTTTCGGTTCTATAAAAACGAATTGTTGAATTGGGTTGATTTTTAAATAAATGTTCAACTAACGGAAGTTGAAAATAGGCATATCCGTCTTGATCTTCATCACAAGCATATAGGGTAGCATCATTAAGTTCTACAGGATCATTGGTTTCAAATTCTATTTTTGTAATGCCGATACATTCGGTTTGAATATTTTTAATTCTACAATAAATTGAATCGGAGAAATTAAAATATTTGTTTTTATCTAATACCCCTGTTCCGTTCAATGCTTTTTTATATCCTTCATGATAAGTTATTTCATATACGCGTTGATCTAAATAATTATGTCCTGATTTATCTTTAATTTTAGGATCAAGGTCTTTGAGTAACAGGTCATCATATTTTCCATTATTGTCTCCATCACACACAAATTGAGGTATCAGTTGTGGACGTGGAGTTTCTTTTTGGGTGATTATTATTGTTCCTTCATTTCCACATCCGTTCTCTTTGTTTTCGAATTTGACTTTTATTTCTACTTTGTTTTCTCCTACAGGGGGTTCGTAATTGGTTAAAGTATTAGGTATTTGCCCTGTTGTGTCTTCTACTCTGCCAATCTCTACTCCTTTGCTGTCTTGGAAAATTACTCGCATATCTTGTAAGAAGCTTTTTATTCTTGCTTCTTCTCCATTGGATGACAACATTGGATAAATCGAACTCCATAAATCTATTCGGGTTTTACTGCCTTGCGGTTCGTATTCACAGATAATCGGTTCGTCTTTTGCTACTTTTAAATATGGATATACGTAGAGTTTCACTTTCGATACTTCATCACAATAGTTACCTTCTTCGTCTTGTACTCTTACATAGATTTCATCTACTAGGTATAATCCTTCTTTATATAATTCTCTATTGGTATAGTTACTTATTTCCGGTTCGGTCAGGTGTGTATAAATCCCTTTTGCTTCATTTTTAAAGGCTTCTTTGGCATCTGATTCATTTCTGTAATAACGATAATTGCTTGTCGGATAATTGCCCAGTAATTGCTCTGATTCATGTAGATTAAATATTTCTTTTGAATCGTCTTGGGAATCATCGCATTTTATTGATAAGCGTATTTCTTTTGGGATCGGTACATGGTTGGGATTTTTCTTAAACCATACTTCATTTATGCCTATACAACCACTCTCTTGATTCTGTACTCGTACGTATAAAGGGTTTAGGAAGTCCACAGTAAAGTACGTTTGTTTGTCTATCGGAATAATGGTCGGGTCATTTACTGCTAAGGCTTCGGACTGAGTGCGGTAATAGGTAATTTCTTGTTTCGCTGACGGGGTAATTACCAGGTTATCTAAATCTTTTAGTAATACGTCATTATACTCTCCGTCTAAGTCTTCATCACATAGGGTATAGGTCACTTTATTAGGGCGTGGCGTTTCTTTTTGGGTAATTGTTATTATTCCTTCATTTCCACATCCGTTCTCTTTGTTTTCGAATAGGACTTTTATTTCTACTTTGTTTTCTCCTACAGGGGGTTCGTAATCGGTTAAAGCATTAGGTATTGGTCCTGATGTGTCTTCTACTTTGCCAATCTCTACTCCTTTGCTGTCTAGGTAGATAATTCGTAAAGAATTGATCATTCTATTTAAACGTGTTGGATCAGGAATGCCATTTGATTCAAGCATTGACCGGGATAATTCCCAAAGATTAATTTTTGATTTTGTAGCATCCGGTTCGTATTCGCAAATTTCAACGGATTGATTTTCTACTTTTATATAAGGATATACTTTTATTTTAATTTTTGCTATACTATCGCACTGAATTCCTTTGCTATCCTTTACTCTGACAAATACTTCATCATATGTATAAAATCCATCTGTAGTTATCACTTCGGTTTGGTAAGCATTTGGATTTGCAACAGCATTACTGATCTCTCCTTTTCGTGCTTGATTTTCATCTTTATAATATTCAAAATGAACATAGGAAGAACTACTAATAAGGTTGGAAACAGAAGTAAGATCAACGAAGGATTTATCCTGACCGTCCATACATCCTATTATTTCAACTACCTGTTTATCCAACGATAGGCGTGGATTTACATTTACCGAAATAGCGGTAATGGTCGGACAAGTTTTATCTTTCTTATCTATTCTGACATAGATTGTATAAAACGGATTGTCAGGAGGAACACTGGTAAATTCATTATGTTTAATGGTAAAATTTACAGGCAATACCTCATTTTTATGTTCTTCTGCATCTTGTTTTGTTCTAAAGTAGGTAAAATCATACTCCGAATTGATAAAAGATAGAGATTCTCCGGTAATAATATTAGTTTTGTAATCATCTAAATTCCTGATTACATACTTGCCGTCTATGGTTCCATCGGTTTCATCACAAATATCTATAAAGTGGACATTGGCTTTAGGAACTAAAGAAATTAAAAATTCTACTTTACGGATTATATAGCACCCCGTTTTTTTGTAAATAAACTTAACCCAAACTTCATCTCCACCAAAAACTTCATATTCTTCTAAATTTGCCTCAGGTATAACGATACCATTAATTGCATTGTATCTACTAGCATAATAGGAAACAGTAAAATCACTTGTTTTATAAGAACTTCCTATCATTTGGGGTGGATAATCCTTTAAGTTAACTTTTACCTTTTTTTCTTCATTACATAATAAGGTAGCAAAATGATTTACCTCTAATTCAGGATATGCTTCAACTACTATAGGTGCAATTGAAAAACAGTTACTTTTTATATTTCTTACTCTAACCCAAAAAGTGGTTGGAAATCGGGTAACCGCAGCACTTCCATATATACGATTTTGATTTTTAAGTGCATCATCCTCTCTAGTAAAATAAATAAATTCAAAATCCTTATTATCTATGTTGGAATCAAGAAAAAGGCTATTATAATATCCCAAATTAATAGTTTCATAAATGCTGTCTTGATCATTTTTCGTGTTATTATTGCATATGGTAACAGTTACATTTTGCTTTAAAATGGGAGATTCAATTAATGAAAAATTTAACATATAATAATCCGAACAATCTTTGGTTTTAATCTTCACCCAAATTTTTGAGGAGTTGGTTACATCAAATTCACTTACCGGATTAGTTCCATTTTTTGCATCATTTTCTGTTACATAATATTCATAACCCATTTGATTCGTCAACTTTGAATTATTTGATATAAGTGGGGCCGTTACCAGTTGATATAAATTTGATGAATTGATTTTTTCTGTTCCGTTATTTCCAAAATCACATATATAGATGTTTGGATTACTAACTGTCGGTACAGGAATTAAGTTTATTGTAACTCGAACAATCTTAAAACACTTAGTTACCGGATCCTCCACTCTCATGCATATCTCATTATTGGTAATATTTGTTGTCGTATTTACCAGATACTTTATTGGAGTATTGCTGTCCGTATACGTTCCTAACAATTCACCGGGAGCATCTATTTCATATTCTGCATCGTATATCAAACGATAAAATTGAATGGTTGTCCCTTTTGAATCAAGTATGATTTTAGACAAATCTACTTCTTCTTTATAGTCATCCCCAATGTCACAGACCTCTAAGTCTGTATATTCCGGCAATTGTACGGATGGAACTAAATTAAATTTAATCTCAACAATAATGGGACATTGGTTTTTAAATTCTAATTTGACAAATGCCGAAAAAATACCATGTCCAATTTGAAATTTAGCAGGATTTGTAATCGTTGCTTTACCCCCTTCGTGTGCTTCATTTTTGGTTTTATAATACCTTAAATTTTTTATATCTTTTATAGGAGTTTTTAAACTTGATAACTGATCTTGAGTAAGAAGTTCTTCCAGTTTGTTTGGATCAGTCTTTTTAGAACCTTTTATAAATTCTAATATATTAACAACCTCGATTCCATCATCATTAAAATCACAAATAGTATGGGGACCCAATACTTTTTCTTCAATTGTTATCAAATTGAATTTCAAATCATAAGCATAGCTGCATCGGTTATATCGGACTGCAGGATATATTATTTTTGGATTTTCAGCCGAAGTTAAATCAAAACTCTTTTTAATCATTCCTTTTTCATGTTTAGGATCTGCCAAATACATATCCCGATCGTGCTGATTGTCAAAAAATACAATTTTATCATCTGAATCATTTCCAAAGGATGGATGTGAATATGAATAAGTATAAAGATCTTTAAGTAAATCTTCGTAATCTTTTAAGTATATTTTCTCGATACCATCATTGTATGTGTCGCATATATCAAATTCCCTCTTATATAATGTTTGATTTTTAGATACGAAGATAGTTATAGAGCTTACTGCTATAATTCCGCTTTTTTTAATCTTATATTTTAAATAAATAGTAGATTTAGCCGGTGCCTCTACACTATAGATATAACCGGGTGATGATTCCTTTAATTTAAGTTTATCCGTACATGCCAAATCTTTATAAAAACCTTCAATCTCAATATCTTGTGGAGTTAATGAAGTACCGGACAAAAAGTTAGGAAGATATGATTCCAAATTTACTTCTTCTGTATCATTGGCATCACATATAGTTGGATATGGCAATCCATCTCCGATGCCGCCACCACCGCCTCCGCCACCATCGCTACAATCTCCGATGGCTTTTAAAATCAATTTTGTTTTTACTTCTCCACAAAAATCCGGATGAGTCGCTTTGATGTAAATAGTGTTATTTAATCTCAACATACAATTATCCGGATTTAAAATTTCGTTGCTGTAATAGGAATCTTTATAGTATTTCCATTTTACTGTAGTATGGGAAGGATTGATCGGAGAATTTGATAATAAATTGGAGGTATATTTGGTTAAATCCATCATCACGGATTGCCCTTCTCTAACATCACAGATTTCAGCTAAATACTCTTCTAACTCTAATTTTTTAACCAATTTTACAGTGAATGCGATTAAGGTATAACACGACTTATCCCTTATGGATTTATTCCATGCTTTAAGGTAAAACTTTACGTTATCATCGCTAGTTCCTGATAAATCAATCGGATAATTACGTATAACAACATCGGGCAATTCTCTCATTTGATCATCCAGTATAATATACTCTGTAGTCCGTTTATTTATTCCGTAATTAAAATTATTCAGGTTCACATTCTCTATGTCGTCATTGCCTTCATCGCAAACAATGAATTGCTGATTATTTTTTAAATCAGGCCTCTTATTTAATTTAAGATTTATCTCTGTAGAAACAAAGCAA
Source organism: Apibacter sp. B3935 (assembly GCF_009827705.1). Taxonomy (NCBI): domain Bacteria; kingdom Pseudomonadati; phylum Bacteroidota; class Flavobacteriia; order Flavobacteriales; family Weeksellaceae; genus Apibacter; species Apibacter sp. B3935. The sequence continues at coordinate 229,519 of NZ_WINL01000003.1, read as the reverse complement.
ACTCCGCTTTTCAATACTTTTACATAGACCGTCATATCATCAGAAAAAGTAAAGGATTTTGCTTCTTCATCTGAAATCTGATTGGTTAAATTCTTATACCTGTAATAGGTAAATTTTAAATTTGGATCCGGGTTTATCAGTTGTTGATATGAGGTTAAATCAACTGTATAACTATCTCCATTATTGATACAAAAAGGTGCAGGTGATTGTTTTACTGCCGTTGGAAATTCTTTGCTGAACTTCACCTGTAAGGTATCAGTAAGTGAAAAACCATTACATCCATTATAAGTAACCTTTGCTCTAAAATAAGTGTTAGAAGTGGGAGTAACTACCCAAGTATCACCCCAATTATTTGGATTTGAAGAATTTCCTTCATACCAAGTAACGGAAATATCCGTAATTCCATTCGGTGTAAATCTCCATGCTTCTTTTTTTGCTTCCCAATCTCCCCTATTTCTTCCCGGGGGAGAAATTCCTATGTATCCATTGGAATTGATGATCCCTATTAAAGCGTTTTTATCTTTAGTGGTGTTGGGGTTTTTACTTTTATTTCCAACATATATATCTATGATATTAAAAGTTTCATACAAAACAATTTGTGAAGATGAATAAATCCGATCCGGTCCGTACTGTTTTAAATTATCAAAATTAATAATGAATTTCCTATAGGGAGCTTTCCCTTCATAAGCAACTTTAACCTTGCTCGGCGTGGTATTATTCATGTCATGATAAACACCAAATATTGAATTTTTAGGTAATCCGGAATTTGGATTATTACCTGAAATAATATACGGGCATTCTTTATTTTTTTGTGACAGGTCAAAGCTGACTACTCCATTATCACTGACAATGATTTGATTATAACTTTTTCCATAAAAACAAAATTTAAAACCTATATCGATGATATCGTTACCAAAAACATCATCGTTTTTACCATTGGAGTTACCGGTTGATACCGGAGTACCTTTGGTAAAATCTACGTTTGAAGGATATTGAATGGAAGAAACTTCATATTTATCTGTTTGTTTGATTATAGGATAATCTACACTTAGTTTAATATTTTTATTTCTAAAAAACTTATAATCACAGTCAACAAACACAGTATCTGAATTTCCATTATGATCTTTGATCAAGATCTTGGGTTCTTTAAAATCCTGTGAAAAAATTTTACCAATAAAAAGTATTAAAATAACGAACGAATAAAAGTTTTTCATTTTTTAATTTTATTTATATTATTTAACTAAATAATACCCTATTAAATCAGATTTTATGATAAATACGGATAATGAATGGATAAAGATATTAATTCTTATTTTTTTTTACTACTATTAGAGGAATAATTATATAATTTAAAAGTTTTTAGGTCTTTTATATTTTTATATATTTTTTATTTTATGAAATAAAAAATAAAGTATTTGTATTCTAAATATTTAAAATAATTATACATTCTGTAATAGAACACTTATTTTTTTAAATATTATTTTATTATTTTTTTAATCAATCATAGATAATTGAATTCTCTTTCGTTCCTTATCTATATCGATTATTTTTACTTCAACATGCTGATGAAGATGCACGACTGTGCTAATGTCTGTTATGAATTCATTACATACTTTAGAAAGATGTACTAATCCATTCTCTTTAATTCCTATATCTACAAAACAACCGAAATTGGTGATGTTATTGATTATTCCGGGAACTTTCATTCCTGGTTTTAAATCATCTATGGTTTTTAAAGAAGGATCGAAAGTAAACATTTTTACCTGTGTTCTTGGATCTAATCCGGGTTTTTCCAATTCTTTACAAATATCTTCCAAAGTTAAAATCCCTACATCCTCGTTTACGTAATTGTTTAAATTTATTTTTTGAATTAATTCTTTATTTCGGATTAAATCTCCCATTTTTACTCCTAAATCTTTCGCCATTTTCTTAACTAGAGAATAGCTTTCGGGATGAACAGCGGAATTGTCTAAAGGATTTACAGACGTTGGAATTCTTAAGAATCCGGATGCTTGTTGGAATACTTTTTCACCAAGTCTGGGAACTTTTTTCAGGTCTTGCCTGGTTGAAAACGCTCCCATTTCCGAACGGTACTGAACAATATTTTCAGCCATCTTTTCTCCTATACCCGAAACATAAGACAATAAGGATTTACTGGCTGTATTAAGGTTTACTCCTACACTGTTTACGCAAGATATAACAACTGCATCCAGTTCTTTTTTCAATAATGTTTGATCTACATCGTGTTGATATTGTCCCACTCCTATGGCTTTAGGTTCTATTTTTACCAATTCGGCAAGTGGATCTGACAACCTTCTTCCTATGGAAACTGCTCCTCTTACCGTAACATCATAGGATGGAAATTCTTCCCGAGCCAATTTAGATGCAGAATATACGGACGCCCCGGCTTCATTTACAACAAAAACTTTTAGAGGACGATTAAAAGCTATGGATTGTATTAATCGTTCTGTTTCTCGGGAGGCTGTACCATTACCTATGGATATGGCTTCAATTTTATAGGCATTAATTAAAGATTTAATTTTTTTAATTGATTCTTTAGTTTCTTTTTGGGGAGGATGAGGATATAGGGTATCATTATGTAATAAATTACCATTTTCATTTAAACAAACCAACTTACAACCTGATTTATATCCGGGATCAATTGCCAGAATTCTTTTTTCCCCCAAAGGAGATTGCAGTAACAATTGTTTTAAATTGGATGAAAACACTTGAATGGCTATTTGGTCGGCTGACTCTTTGGCTTTCTGGAAAACTTCATTACTTAGCGCCGGTTCTAATAAGCGTGAAAAAGAATCTTTTATTGCTAAAAGTAGTTGATCTTTAATTATTTTTTCATCGGTTTTAATTATATGTTTGCTTATTATATGTAAGGCTTCCTCTGAGTCAACTTTAACTTTAACGCGTAGAATTCCTTCTTTTTCCCCTCGTAATATTGCTAAAAACCGATGAGATGGCGAACGTTTTAAATTTTCAGAAAATTCGAAATAATTTGAAAATTTTTGTGCTTCTTTTTCCTCCTCTTTTCCTTTAATCAGCTTAGATTCCAATACGGCAGTTTGTTGAAAAAAACGTCTTAAATTTGAACGTACATAATTATTTTCGTTAATCCATTCCGCAATAATATATCTGGCACCTTGAAGAGCATCATCTACTGACAATACCTCATCTTTGGTGTATTTTGAAGCTAATAGAGTTAAATCTGAAATCGGTTTTTGCGCCATTAAGATTTTTGCTAAAGGTTCTAAACCGTTTTCAATTGCAACAGACGCCTTTGTTTTTCTTTTCTTTTTATAGGGTAAGTAATAATCTTCTAAAAGAGTAAGTTCGAAACAATTTTCTATTCTTTGCTTAAATTCTTCGGTTAATGCTCCTTGCTCGTCAATGCTTTTTATAATAAACTCCTTACGTTTTTGAATTTCTTCAAAATCTGTTTTTAACTTAGATATATTGAATAATTGAACTTCATCCAGATTTCCGGTCATCTCCTTTCTATAACGGGCAATAAAGGGTATGGTATGATCTTCGTTTAATAATTTTACCGTATTTTCTATGCTTTTTTGAGAGATATCAATTCGTTTCTGAATGAAGGAAATCATATTTATAGTAATTATTTTATATTTAAGTAGTGTAGGCTCGTTTTTTATTTTATAAAAATAGGTAATATAAATTAATTGTCGAATCAAAAATAACTTGCTTTCAAAATAAATTATAATTTATATTAATAGCATTCCAATTAAATTTTATCTTTACCATCTGATCTTTATAAATTTTGTTAAATGACTTTAAAAAGTCTTCTACATACTCTTAAACCCTTATTTTTGTTGTAATAAAAACAAATGTCTATTATAAAATAGAGTCTTATATTATTAAAACTTATATTTTTGTATATCTATTAATACCCATGACAAACTTAATACAAAAGTATTTTCCGGAGATAACTGAAAAACAATTGCATAGTTTCGAAAAACTCCCTGATTTGTATTCAAATTGGAATGAAAAAATCAATGTTATATCAAGGAAAGATATAGATTCTTTACTTGAAAAACATGTGCTTCATTCTTTGGGAATAGCAAAAGTAATGCAGTTCGCTCCTTCTACCAAAGTTTTGGATATTGGTACAGGTGGCGGATTTCCGGGTATACCATTAGCTATACTTTTTCCGGAATCTCAATTTACTTTGGCCGACTCCATTGGAAAAAAAATTAGGGTTGTTAATGAAATTGCACAAGAATTACAGTTAGATAATGTCATTGGTATTCATACTCGCGCCGAAAAAATTAAAGAGAAGTTTGACTTCGTAGTAAGCCGGGCGGTAACCCAAATGCCTGTTTTTATGTCTTGGGTTAAAGAAAAATTTACATCTAAGAATATCAATAGTTTACAAAATGGCGTTTTATATTTAAAAGGAGGAGATCTAACTGAAGAATTGAAAAATTTTCCCGAGGCTACACTCTATGAGTTAAAAGATTATTTTGACGAGGAATTTTTTAAAACTAAAAAAGTCGTTTATATTAAAAATATGCACTAAAGTTATGCGAAAAAAAATCCAATGGCTTATCCCATTATTAGGAGCTAATTTATTTGTGAATGCTCAACTATCTGAAATTTATTATAACAATTACCAGATAAGCAACGCAAAGGAATTATATGAAAATGAAGCCTATAGAGGAACTCAATATATAATTAATGATTTAATTAACTTTTCTAATCTGAGATCTTATCAATTGGAAATTGCCAATTTTTACGATGCTCTGATAAGCCTTATCTTACAAGATGAAGAAGCAGAAAAGAAATTTGATGCTTTTACCAATAAATATCCGCAAAGCGTATTAACTGAAAGAGCACACCTCCAATTGGGAAATTACTATTTAATACATCAGGATTATTTTCGTGCAGCAGAAGAACTCTCTAAAGTAGCTATAGATAAACTTCCTCCTAATAAAAGAGCCAATCAATACATCAAACTCGGGTATGCTCAATTTATGAATCAGGATTTTGAAAATGCTGAAAAAAACTTAGAAAAAGGATCCTATAGCAACCAATACAAAAATCAAATAGACTTTTTGTTAGGTCATATAGCTTATGCTAACGGTGAGCATATTGAAGCTAAGAAAAAATTTACTTCCTTATTAAATCAACCGGAATTTACCGAAAAAATCAAGCCTTATATGGTTCAGATTTATTTTAATGATGGTGAATATGATTTTGCCATATCTACCGGTAAAACTTTATTAGCCTCTAATCAATATCCTGAGTTAAAAAATGAGATAATAAAAATTATAGGAGAAAGCTATTTCAAATTAAAAAAGTATGCCGAAGCCGAACCCTATCTTTCATCTTATATAAAAAATAGTGCTTCTCCAACTTTGAGCGATTATTATCAAATGGGATATGTTTTGTATCAAGCCAAGAAATATGAAGAAGCAGTTACTTATTTTAATAAAATAACTGTTGGAGATATTTCTCCCATTTCACAAAATGCATATTACCAATTGGGGAATTCCTACCTGAAAACAAATAAAAAGAAAGAAGCTTTAACTGCTTTCAAAGCTGCTTCTGAAATGGATTTTGACAAAAAAATTCAAGAAAATGCCTATTTAAATTATGCGAAATTGAGTTATGAAGTAGGTAATCCTTATGAGCCTGTTTCCAAAGTTTTAAATACCTATTTAAAAAGATATCCCGCTTCCAAGCATCAATCGGAAATCAATGAATTGCTGGTTAAATCATATATTAATTCCGGAAATTTCTCAGAAGCCTCTCAACTTCTATCTTCCATACCCAATAAATCTTCGGAGTTGAAACTTAAAGAGCAAGAAGTTGCTTATGCCTACGGAGTACAATTATACAATCAGGGCAAAATAGAATCGGCTTCTCAAGAATTTGAAAAAGCCATACTTTTTAAAAATAATTCCCAATTTTATGCTCGTTCACTCTATTGGTATAGCGACTGTCAATACCAATTAGGAAATTATCAAAATGCTATTGATAAATTACAACTTCTGCAAAATTCCGGAATTACCATACCGGAAAGTTCGCAAGTGATGTATCAAAAAGGATATTCTTATTTAAAATTGAAGAATTTCGATTTGGCAGCAGTTTCATTTCAAGAATATCTTAAAAATCCAAAGCAAGAATTTAAAGCAGATGCAGAGTTACGTCTTGCCGATGCATTATTAGGCAGCAATCAGCTTAACCAAGCAATTCAAATGTATGATCAAGCGTATACCTCTTCTATCGAAGACAGGGAATATTCTCAATATCAAAAAGCTATTGTATATGGTCTGCAAAAAGATTATAAAAATAAAATTGTTGAACTTGAAAAGTTAATTAAAGCATATCCAAAATCGGAAAAAATTAGCGATGCATATTTTGAATTAGGTACAGCGTACGCTGAAACTGAAAATTATCAGAATTCAAATAACTATTTTCAGAAAGTTATCAGTTCTTCCAAAAATAATGACTTAGTGGTTATGTCATATCTTGGTATTGCTGATAATTTGACCAGTTTAAAAGAATATCAAAAAGCTATTGTAAATTATGGAACTATTGCCGATAATTATCCTAAAACCGATTATGCCTTACAAGCTATAACCGGAGCTAAAACTGCATTTATTGAAAGCGGTAAAGAAAATGAATATATTGACTGGGCAAATAGAAAAGGCTATAATATGGACCGTGCGGAAGCTGAGGAATTGTCTTTTATGTCTGCTCAAAAGAAATTTTTATCTAAAGATTACTCTGAGGCCTCTCAAGAATTTGCGACTTTTTTAACTAAGTTTCCAACTACAAGTCGTAAAATAACCTCTCTCTATTATTTAGGAGAAAGTTATTTTCAGCTGGCTAATTATAATCAAGCGTTAGAGGCATTAAAAGAAGTTTCAGAATCATCCAATGAATTTCAGGAAGATGCTTTGGTTAGACTTTCTCAAATTTATATAAAACAAGAAAAAGACGAAGCTGCTCAAAATTCGCTAGAATCTTTGTATAAAATTACTTCCAATCAGAATTATAAATCTTTCGCCGAATTAGAATTGATGTATATCTATTCCGATCATAAAGAATATACTAAGGCTAATGAAATGGCTGTTAAAGTACTTAATAATTCAAAAAATCCTTCTACTGTAAAAGAACAAGCCACTTTGATAAAAGCGCGCAGTTTATACAATTCGGGAAAAACCAATGAAGCAAAATCAGTATTTACAACTCTTGAACAATCTAAAAACAATGCAGTAAAAGCTGAGGCTTTATACTATAATGCATTATTAAAAAATAAAGATAAAAAATACGATGCCAGTAATTCCGTAATATTTAATTTAACATCTAAATATTCTGATCAGCAGTATTGGGGAGCTAAAGCTCTTCTTATAATGAGCAACAATTATCTAAACCTTAAAGATAATTATCAGGCTACTTATATATTGGAGCAAATTATAGAAAATTATAAAGAGTTTCCGGATGTTGTTCAAGATGCCCAAACTCAACTTAACCATATTAAATAATTATATCTCGTTTTGAAGTTTATGAATACTCAATATAAAATACTGATTTTAATTTTAATAGCAACTATTTCAACCACATCAGGATATTCTCAAATTAAAGAAGAAATATTAACCATTGGAAAAAAGAAAAATCCGAATGTTAATGTAAAAAATATTGAGAAAAAGAAAACAGACCCGGATAAATATCCACCGTCTAACGAAAGTAACTCAGTAAAAAAAGATTCACTGAATTATACGATTATTGATGTTCCTGCTGTTTCTGAATTTCAAACGTCTCAACTGCCTCCTCAATCCTTAAACACTGATTTTACTAATTCATATTATGATAATCATGCTAAGTTAGGTTATGGAACCAGAAATACGGTACTGGGGGATTTATATTTTAATTATCCGATAAATAATAATTTGACCGGTATCAAACTATCTGCACTTTCTACCGATGGTCCTAAAAACAAATACGATTGGAAAACTTCTTCTTCAACAATTGATGCAGAAGCTTTTTACATTTTTAAATTAAAAACGGGCAAATTACATTTTGCGGGAAATTATACCTATAACGGAACTAATTATTACGGTCTCAACACACCGGAAATACATGCAACTCCCCACATGAATTTAAGGCAAAATACCAATCAACTTACTTTTAAATCCGATTATGACATGTATAGTAATAATTATTTGGACAAAGCTTCTTTAAAAGCCGGATATATGTGGGACAAATTTGATTCAAATGAAACTTTTGTAGACTTAAAAGCAAAGCTGGCTAAGAGTTCCGAAAATGCAAATCTTATGCTTCCCGGTTTAAATTTTGGCGTGGAAGCAGATGTTTTGTTTAATTATACTTATACGCATTTTGGATTGGACACAAAAGATAAATATTCATTTTTAACAGCCGGATTTTCTCCTGTGTTACGAATTTCAAGTCAAGGTTCTTATTTGAAAGTGGGTGCTAATATTGCCTATAATGGCGAATTGGAAGGTAATAATACAAAAATTTTCTTCCATCCTAAGGCTGAATTTTTATTCAATGCTGCCAGAGAAATTAATGTATATGCCGGTATTGATGGCGGTTTAAAACTTAATAATATGTCCGACTTATTTTCGGAAAATCCGTATTTATACTCCAATCAATTGTTAAGACCTACCAATATATTATATAAAGTTTATGGAGGGGTTAAAGGGGATATAGATGAAAGCATTAAGTACGAAGCGGAAGGGTCATTCAGTAAAGCCGAAAACCTTTATTTTTTCATGAGAAATCCTTATGACCTTACCTTGCCTTCTGTATTAAATGCCTATAACCGATTAAATACCTTTAATGCTGTGTACGATGATGGTAATATTATTACTTTTAAAGGTGCTTTACAATATTTTTGGACCGGAGACTTGTCTATTGGATTGGAAGGAGAATATCATAATTACAATCTGGATGAGCTTAAACATGCTTATAATTTACCAAATTTTAAAGTAGGTTTAGATAGTAATTATAAAACTTTAGAAGATAAATTAAAATTAGAAGCAAAATTATTTTTTACCGGTGAGCGTAAGAGTAATTATTTTTATTACGATCCTGCCTCTTCATCTGTTAGGGAGGGAATAACTACTTTAGACAGTTATGTAGACCTTAATCTTTCGGCTTCATATAAATTATATAAGAATTTTTCACTATTTGTTAATGGAACCAATTTATTCAGTAAAAATTACGAACGCTTTCAAGGTTATAAAGTCTTAGGAGCTCAAGTATTGGGAGGTATTTTGGTTCAATTTTAGCGAATTGATGTTTGTAAATAAAAAATTGTAATTTTTTACCTTATATGTATTAACTTAAAATATACTTTTTTATGATAGAAAAATTACGCACCCTATTTGAAGCAAACGGATTTGAAGTAATTTCACGTGTATCGGAAAAATTCGGAGTACGGGCGTCTAAATTAAGACTTTTATTTATCTACTTGTCATTTATTACTTTAGGTGGAATTTTTGCTTTATATCTTACCGGAGCATTTTTTCTATGGATTAAAGACAGCATTATCACTAAACGACCTTCCGTTTTTGACCTATAGATTCTCTTGATTTTTCAATGAATCTTTTTCATCTTAGTAATGAACATTGTCAGTTTTATTTATCTCCGTAGTCCAATCAAATTTCGAAGGATCTTCTTCATGAAAATATTCAGGATATTCCAATTGTTGTTTTTCCCAAAGTTTTTCATCATCAGAATGATCATATTCATCCATATCCCATTGATGTTCCTCTCTTTTTTCCCCTACTTTTTTTCCTCAACATATAAGCTAATATAAACCCGGTTACTGCTCCCGACAAATGACTTTCCCAGGAAACTGGGTGATTATCGTATATGCCTAAAAGTTCTCTGGGAAATATTCCCCAAACCAAACTTCCATATAAAAAAACAACAATAAAAGATACCGCTATTGAAGCAATTTCACGTCTGAAAATTCCACTAAAAAAAAGAAATGAAGCCAAAACATAGATAATTCCGCTGGCACCTATATGGCAAGATAAAACGTAGGAATTTAGTAAAGAGAAATTGGGTAATAACCAAACCACAAAACCTGATATAATCCAACCATTTAGTAAAATGAAACATGCCAATTTTTCATAAAACTGAAAAGTAAAAAATGTTAAAACAAATAAAGGAATAGAATTACTGAGTATGTGGGTAAGGTTTCCATGAAATAGCGGAGCGAGCAGGATTCCTCTTAAACCTTTTTGGTTAAGAGGTATAATTCCATAACATTCTTTGAAAACCAATAAATTTTGCAAGAGAAATACCAACCATATGAACCCAACAAATACAATTGGAACAATAATAGCTTTTTTATGAATCGGAACTTTATACATTTACCTTATTTATAAATACAAATTTGAATAGATAATAAAATCCAAAAAATTTATCTACTGTTAACTACAAATACTACTGAAAACGGTAAGAAATCTCTTACCGTTCTGTTTTTTTATTTTTAAATCAATAATTTATAATATTTTTTTCCATTCTTTAATAGATTCGGTGTTTAATCTAATATAATCTTTATTACCTTCTTTTTGGGCTCCATATAAAGATTTCTCAGCTGAATCTATTGCCCCTTTTATATCTCCTAACTTAGATTGAATTTGCGATTTAACTCTGTAATACCAATAAGGGGATTCTCCTTGCTTTAAATCAATGGCTCTATTGATCCAATTTAAAGCTTTCTTCATATCTCCATTAGACTGTAAATAATAATTGGCTGAAGCATAATAGGCGTTAGCATCTGCTCTTGGGTTAGATAATATACCGTCAATACTTGCATTTGCTATTTTTTGTGTCGGTACATGGAAAGTTACATCTACCAAAACCTGATCCCACATAAATTGTAAATGTGCGGAATTATCTGAAAGATTATTTATTCCTATAGTAAATGATTCCACTGATTCTGCCAATTTTTTAACCGGTGCCGTTGTTTTTAAAACCACTTTTTTATCGTCCCATTTTTCAGGTGTCCCCCAATTTTCTGAATCGGAATAAAAAATTACATCCCAGGTATCTTCATGGGGAATTGTATAAATTGCATATTTACCTTTAGGAATAGTTTTTCCATCAATCTCAACATCATCCCCAAACTTAATGGTTGTATTTTCATTAGCCCCTGTTCTCCAAACTTGGCCGTAAGGTACCAATCCGCCAAAAATTACCCTTCCTTTTTTATTAGGTCGAGAATATTCATATTCAACATCTGTTAAACCTACCATTTGTTCAACCTCTGCTTTTAAACTTGCTGCCGGAGTTTTTACTTGTTGAGCTTCACTGAAAAGTGAAAAAGAAGAAAGAGCAATTAGAAAGATTATTTTTTTCATAATTTAAAACTTTATTTATTAGCGATTTTCGCCCAGGTATCTTTTAATGTTACAGTTCTGTTAAAAATTAGATGATTTTCTGTTGAATCGTCATCGACTGCAAAATACCCAAGTCTTTGGAATTGATATTTTGTTCCAATTTTTGTACCATTTAAGCCGGGTTCTGCAAAACCATGAATAGTTTTTAAAGAATCCGGATTTAAAAAATTTAAAAAGTCACCTTCTTGCGTATCCGGAGATTCTTCTTTAAATAATCGATCATAAATTCTCACTTCTATAGGTAATGCGTGTTTAACGGATACCCAATGCAAAGTACCTTTCACTTTTCGCATGCTTTCTTCTGTTCCGCTTCCGCTTTTACTTTTATCGTCATACGTGCAATAAATGGTTTGAATTACACCGTTTTCGTCTTTTTCAACAGATTCTGCTTTAATTATATAAGCTCCTTTTAATCGGACTTCTCCTCCTAAGGTCAATCGGAAAAATTTCTTAGGAGCTTCTTCCATAAAATCTTCTCTTTCTATATATATTTCTCTTGAAAAAGGAACTTCTCTTTCTCCTGCCTCACTATTTTCCGGATTGTTTTCAATGCAAACATTTTCTTCTGAATTTTCCGGATAATTAGTGATTACAACTTTCACCGGATTGACCACAGCCATGACCCTTGGCGCAATCTTATTAAGGTGATCTCTTACCGTGAATTCTAATAAAGCAAAATCAATAATGTTATCTCTTTTAGCCACTCCTACTCGTTCCATAAAATCTTTGATAGCTTCAGGAGTATATCCTCTTCTTCTCATACCCGATACGGTAGGCATTCGCGGGTCATCCCAACCGGATACGTAATTTCCTTCTACTAAACGCAATAATTTTCGTTTGCTGGTAATCGTATAACTTAAATTTAATCTAGCAAATTCACGTTGCTTACTTTTAACTTTTGATGGATCGTATACTTGATCCAAAAACCATTCATATAAAGGTCGGTGATTTTCAAATTCCAGAGAACATAAAGAATGAGAAACTTGCTCTATGTAATCTGATTCTCCATGTGTCCAATCGTATAAAGGATATATACACCATTCGTTACCGGTTCTTTGATGATGTTTTTTTAAAATACGATACATTACCGGGTCCCTCATATTCATATTCGGAGATTTCATGTCTATTTTTGCGCGAAGTACACAACTTCCTTCCTCAAATTCTCCTTCTTTCATTCTTTGGAAAAGATCAAGGTTTTCCTCTATGCTCCTGTTTCTATAAGGACTTTCGACACCTTCTTCAAAAGGATTTTTTTTCTGCTCATTCATCTCTTCTGAAGTCTGATTATCAACATATGCTTTTCCTTCTCTAATTAATTTTATAGCCCACTCATATAACTGTTGAAAATAATCAGAAGCATAACATTCCTTATCCCAAGTATATCCCAGCCATTCTACATCCTTTCTAATCGCATCAACATATTCTTGATCTTCTTTAACCGGATTAGTGTCATCAAATCGTAAATTAACGGGTACATTATATTTCTGCCCCAATCCGAAATTTATCCATATGGCTTTAATATGGCCTACATGAAGATAGCCGTTAGGCTCAGGTGGAAATCTAAATCTTAATTTCTCTTTAGGAAAACCGTTTTCTAAATCTTCTTCAATTATCTGCTCTAAAAAATTTAAAGATTTTTTTTCTTCTTGGTGCATAATATAATATAGTTATAGACGTACAAATTTAAATCATTTTTAAAATTATTCTCCATATAATATTTTAAACGTAATAAATATTTCTTTAGCTTTATTTTTAATCAGATAAGATTTTAAAAATATTGAAAATTTTCGATATGTCGTAAATTTCATCGTTTAAAATGATTAATTTTGTACTATGAAGGAACGTTTCATCCCTATTTTATCGGGATTAATGACCATTTCCCTTATAGTTTTTGTGGGATTGCAGATTTTTTGGCTGAAACAAGCTATAGATGCAGGAGAACAGGATTTTTCATCTCGTGTATACAAAGCACTAAATAATTCTTCCAAAAAAATTAATACTATAGAGATTAATAAGTTTTACAAACCGTTTACTAATTTCTATCAAGACATCAATAATCAAAAAGATTCCAGCACTATCCAAACAGCTATGAGTGTTATTGACTCTCAGTCTGTTAAATACATCATTTATAAAAAAACAATCGTCAATAAAAAACCTCTTGTCATTCCTTTTTCAAAAAAAGATACTTTAAAAATCACCAATTTACTAACGGATGAAGGCGTATTAAAAATTAAAAAAGATTCCCTCCAAACCAATATTAAACCGATTGAAAAAAATATTGAAAATAGTTTTGTAAGCCCTAAATTTACCTTGGACGAATTTGCAAGATTGAGTGTAAACCAGATGAGCTTGGAATCCAGGATTAACATGCAGCTAATAGATTCAGTGGTTAGCTTAGAACTTAAAAAGCACAATATTAATACTGAATTTAAATGCGGAGTACTCAACAATAAACTTAAATTAACTAAAATCCATAGTGATGATTTTATCTTAAGTAATAAGTTTACTCAAAATTACAATGTAGTTTTATTTTCTGACGGAAAAGATAACACCCAATATTATTTATCCGTTTATTTCCCTTCTAAACAATATTCCGTACTAAATCCTATTTTGGGAGCTATTGGAGTAACCATAGCCTCTACTTTGGTTATTATTGCTATATATATTGCTTCCATATATTATATGTCCCAGCAAAAAAAGATTTCTGAAATAAAAACTGATTTCATAAACAATATGTCTCATGAATTTAAAACTCCTATAGCAACCATTAATATTGCCACGGATGCGCTAAATTCGGAGAAAGTTCAATCAGAACCGGAAAAGATGAGATTCTATACTTCTTTAATTAAGCAGGAAAATGATAGAATGAAAAAACAAGTGGAGATGGTTTTGAGAATGTCTAAACTTGAACGAAATGCACTTCAACTGATCCGAAAAGAAACAGATATTCGTCAAATCCTGAAAAACAGCATTAAAACTGTTCGGGTACAAGTGGAACAACGGGGGGGAACAATCAAAGAAGAGTATTTAGCAGATAAATATGTTGGAAATGTAGATGGATTTCATCTCACCAATGCTTTTGTTAACATATTAGACAACGCGAACAAATATTCATTAGAAAAACCTGAAATCTCGGTAAAAACTTACAACGATAAAAATGATTACGTAGTTGAAATTTCAGATAAAGGAAAAGGTATGTCTGAAAACGTTATAAAAAAAATATTTGAAAAATTTTATCGGGAAGAAACCGGAAACATACATAATGTAAAAGGTCACGGATTAGGCTTGACCTACGTAAAAAATATTATTAAGTTACATAATGGTGGTATTAAAGTTGTTAGTAAATTACATAAAGGAACCACTTTTATTGTACGTATTCCTCTAAATTAAAAATATCATGGATAAAAAAGTAAAGCTATTATTGGTAGAAGATGATCCAAGTTTTGGTGCTGTTTTAAAAGATTACCTCTCTATTCACGATTACGATGTAACCCTATCTGTTGATGGTGAGGATGGGTTAGAAAAATTTAAAGCAGACAATTTTGATATTTGTCTCTCCGATGTAATGATGCCGAAAAAAGACGGCTTTACATTAGCTAAAGAAATTATTGACATTAATCCGGATGTTCCGATTATCTTTTTAACAGCTAAAAATATGCGTGAGGATATTCTTACCGGATATAAACTTGGCGCTAATGATTATATAACTAAACCGTTTGATTCTGAAGTTTTATTGTATAAAATTAATGCCGTTCTTCAAAGGAATTCCAATTCTTCCGTTAATTCTGAAAATGAAGACAAAGAAATTTATGAAATTTCCAATTTTAAATTTAATACCAAATTACGACAATTAGAGGTTAACGGTAAAATGCATAAATTATCTCCTAAAGAGAATGAGCTGTTAAAACTTCTTTGCAAGTATAAAAATGATCTTATGCCAAGAGAAGAAGCCCTAACTAAAATTTGGCATAATGACAATTATTTCACTTCTCGAAGTATGGATGTGTACATTGCTAAAATCAGAAAATTACTTAAAGATGACGACAATGTAGAAATCGTAAATATCCATGGAGAAGGTTTTCGCTTATTAGTAAAAGATTAACCTTTCTCAAAAACTATATGGAATAGATTATTAATCTTCATAAAAAGATTAATAACCTATTCTTGTCCTTTACTTAACTAACTATTTATTAAAAAAAATAGACGATCTTATTATTACGAATGGAAGCTATAGATAAATCTCAAAACATTTCAGAGCTGGAGAATGAAAAACCCGGCAAACTTATTTGGAAATATGCCGTTCCGGCTATTATAGGAACTATAGTAATTGCTTTATACAATATCATTGACAGTATTTATATAGGTCATGGAGAAAATTTGGGAGACCATGCTATAGGAGGACTGGGAGTTCTTCTTCCCATAATGAACCTTATCTCAGGAATAGGTATGCTGGTTGGAGCCGGAGCGTCTACACGTACCTCAATTTTTCTAGGCCAAAAAGATATGAAATCTGCCAATATTGTATTGGGAAATTCCATCTTATTAGCTACCGTATTAACTTTCTTGTTAATCATAGGCATGTATACCTACATGGATTCGATACTTATTGGTATTGGAGCTACTCCTCAAACATTCCCATTTGCAAAAGAATTTTTACTCTATTATCTACCGGGAAATATATTTTTAACCGTTAATTATGCTCTCAACAGTATCATGCGAGCATCAGGATATCCTAAAAAAGCCATGTATATGATGCTTATAGGAGTTGTCGCCAATATTATTTTAGCTCCCATCTTTATATTTGTATTGAAATGGGGAATGAAAGGTGCTGCCATAGCAACCAATATTTCTATGGCGATAGGCTTGTGCGTTTTATTGAAACATTTTTTTAATTCTAATTCCATTGTATATTTTCACTGGAAAAGTTTAAAACCCAATTACAAGATCATATGGTCCATAATTAATGTGGGGTTTGCTCCTTTTTTCATGTTACTTGCTGCATCTGTTGTCGTTTTTTTCATAAATAACAGGCTGAATGTTTACGGAGGCAGCACGGCCATAGAAGCTTATACCATAGCCAATCGCCTGATCATGATATTTATAATGGTAATAGTAGGTTTAACCCAAGGAATGCAGCCTATTATAGGGTATAATTTTGGAGCTAAAAATATGAATAGGGTTAAGGACACATTAACTTACAGCCTTAAAACCGGATTTTTTATTGGATGTCTAGGTTTTTTATTCGGTTTTTTATTCCCTGAACTTGTTGTTAAACCTTTTAATCCTTCCCCAAAATTAGCTAAAGAAGCATCTTTAGCTTTACAAATAATGACCATTACTTTACCATTAAGCGGTATACAAATGGTTATTTCCAATTTTTTTCAATGTATTGGAAAAGCTGTTATTGCTTTTATATTAAGTATGAGCAGACAATTCTTACTACTTGTACCCTCATTATTTATTCTACCTAACTACTTAAAATTAAACGGGGTGTGGTACTCTATCCCTTTATCCGATACAATCTCTACTATTTTAGCTATAATTATCTTTATTTGGCAGGTTCGCAAGATCAAAAACTTAATATAAATTAATATTAACAAAATGTTAAAATTATTTTTTTTTGATTATATTTGCGATTCGATTTCTCCTTTTAATAATATGGGGAATATGTTTAGTTAATACTATATGATCCTAGATTATCTTAAGTAGTAAAAAACATTGATAAGTTAAATATTTACTAAATACAATTTTTTTAAGCCATGCAAGAAAAAAAAGAGTTATTTGTTCTTTCTCCTTTTGAATTACCTGACGTTGATCTAGCCTTAAAAACTATTAAAACCGGGGCTTTTCCAATCCTACATTTAGGAAGAGATAAAAACAAAGCTATTCAAAGTTTAAATGAACTTTCTGAAAAAACAAGAGAATCATTTGGTGTATGTTTTGTGTCGGAATCAATGGCTGACCTTACACTTCCTGAAAATGTAACAAAAATATTTATTCCTTTTAATTTTAAAATTTCTGTTAAAAAAAATATAGAAATTTTTCATCAAGTTCACTCCCTGGATGAAGCAGAAGAAGCCATCAAAAAAGGGGTAGAATCTATTATATTAAAAGGAAATGAAGGAGCAGGGAAAGTGGCTTATGAATCCTCATACGTTCTTTTTCAAGGAATTAAAAACAAGCACAAAAAATTAAAAGCTAAAATTTACATACAAGGTGGAATGGGTATTCATACCTCTGCTGCTGCCTTAGCAATGGGGGCACAAGGTATTATACTTGATAGTCAAATCGCTCTTTTTCCAGAATGTAGTATATCTAAAGATTTAAAAAATATTTTTAACAAGCTGAGTGGAAGCGAAACTGTTATTATCGACAATTTCAGAATCTTACTTAGAAAAAATTCACCGGAATTACCAATACAAGCAAAATATGAAGATATTTTACCTTTTCTAGGCGGACTGGATCTTTCTCAAAATATAATTCCTATGGGGCAAGATATTTGCTTATCCGTGGATTTTGTAGAACGATACAAAAAGCTTGAAAATTTAATTATAGCTTTCCAAGAAGCCGCCTATGGGCATTTATTGCAAGCTAAAAATTTAAATATAATCGGAGAGAATAGCCCTCTTGCGAAAGAATTAGGAACCAGATTTCCAATCGCTCAAGGTCCTATGGCCCGAGTTAGTGACGTACCTGAATTTGCTGAAAAAATTGCCAATGAAGGTGGGGTTCCATTTATAGCAATGAGCTTGATGATTGGACAAGCAGCTAAAGATGCTGTTGAAAAAACACATGCTCTATTAAAAGATAAAGCTTGGGGAGTAGGTATCTTAGGTTTTGCTCCGGCACCATTGCGCGAAGAGCAAATGAAATACATCCTCGAAAATAAACCTCCTTTTATTATCATTGCAGGTGGAAGACCTTCATTAGCTAAACCCTATGAAAAAGAAGGTATCAAAGCATTTTTACATGTACCATCTGTATCATTACTGGACATGTTCTTAAAAGAAGGTGCCAGAAATTTCATTTTTGAAGGAAGAGAAAGCGGTGGACATGTTGGTCCTTTACCAAGTATGGTTCTTTGGGAAAAACAAATCTATCGTTTATTAAAAGACGACCAACCAAGTACATTAAATATATTCTTTGCAGGAGGAATTCATGATGCATTTTCTTCCGCATTTATCTCTATTATGTCTGCATCCCTAGCAGCTAAAGGAGCTAAAATTGGTATATTAATGGGAACTTCTTACTTATTTACAAAAGAAGCTGTGGAAACGGGTGCTATTTCAGATGAATATCAAAAACAATCCGTAGCACATGATAAAACTGTTTTACTAGAAGCGGCTCCAGGTCAAGAAACCAGAGCTCTACCAACCCCTTTTACCAAATTATTCGATCAAGAAAAACAACGATTATTTGCGGAAGGTTTAGATTCTAAAGAAGTTTGGTTGAAACTTGAAGAAATGAACTTGGGACGTCAAAGAATTGCTGCAAAAGGAATTGAAAGACAGGGTAAAGAACTTATCAAACTATCCAATGAGGATCAGTTAAATAAAGGGGTATTTATGATTGGACAGGTTGGTGCTTTAAGAGGCAATTCAACTACCATAAAAGAACTCCACAAAGACGTAGCAATAGAAAATAATAAAGTTCTTTCAAAATTAGAAAACCTTACAGAACCAACTAAAGAACCTAGTGGTTCTAAATTGGCAATTGTAGGTATGGCAGGTATTTTTCCTCAAGCCCAAACGTTAGAGGAATACTGGAAAAATATTTTATCCGGCAAAGATTGTGTTACCGAAGTTCCTGATGACCGATGGAATAAAGAACTTTTCTATAATCCTGACACCAGAGACACTGATTTCGTTTCCTCTAAGTGGGGTGGTTTTATACCAACCATAGATTTTGATCCGTTAGAATTTGGTATCCCTCCTCAATCATTAGCTTCTATAGAACCGGTGCAGTTATTAAGCCTTTTAGTAGCTAAAAGAGCATTGGAAGATGCCGGTTATGACATGAAAACTTTCGATGGAGAAAATACATCTGTTATTATCGGTGCAGAAGGAGCAACCGAATTAGCTTCAAGTTATGGATTTAGAGGATATGCTAAACAAGTTTTCGGAGATCTTCCTGAGGAACTTAAAAATATGCTTCCTAAACTTAATGAAGATTCCTTCCCGGGGGTTTTATCCAATGTGGTGGCCGGTAGAATTACCAACAGGTTAAATTTAGGAGGTACCAACTATACTGTTGATGCTGCCTGTGGTGCATCTCTTGCAGCAGTAGATATAGGATGCCAAGAATTACAAAATTATAGAACAGACATTGCCATCATAGGGGGAGCAGATTTACATAATGGTTTAAATGACTTTTTAATGTTCTCTGCAACACATGCCTTATCAAGAAAAGGAAAATGTGCTTCCTTCGATGCTAATTCTGATGGAATTGCTTTAGGAGAAGGAATTGGAATGATTGTGGTTAAAAGATTGGAAGATGCAGAACGCGATGGAGACAGAATCTATGCCGTAATAAGAGGAACAGGTGCCAGCAGTGACGGTAAAAGCTTAGGTATGACCGCTCCAAATAAAAGAGGTCAGATGAAAGCTCTACAAAGAGCCTATAAACATGCAGGTGTTTTACCTTCAGAAGTTGAATTAATTGAAGCTCATGGAACAGGAACTGTTGTAGGTGATAAAACAGAATTAAGCGCATTGACTGAAATGTTTTTAGAGTCCGGAGCCTTAGTGGGACAAACTCATTTAGGGTCTGTAAAAACTCAAATCGGACATACTAAATGTGCTGCCGGTATGGCCGGATTGATTAAAACGGCTTTAGCAACCTATTACGGTATTCAACCGCCGACTATCAATTTAACTAATCCGAATTCTTTTTATAACAAAGAAAGTAGTCCGTTTAAATTCAATACTAAAGCGGGAATCTGGAGCAGTGAAAGAAGAATTTCCGGAGTTAGTGCGTTTGGTTTTGGTGGAACCAATTTCCATGTTGTTATGGAAAATTATAAATCAGAAATTCCTACGACAAGCAGCTTAACTTCTTGGCCTTCCGAATTATTTGTTTTCAAAGGGGATAACTTACAAGAAGCCAAACAAATTGCTCAAAAAGTTAAAAATTTAATTGAAATAAACAGTTCTCTAAACTTAAAAGATATAGCTTATAGTTTAGCAACTGATAACAATAAAGATATTCAAGCTTCTATAGTAGCTTCCAATACTATTGAATTAAAAGATAAAATTGAATCTCTTCTTTCTAATAAAGAAGAATCGGGAATTTATCTAAGGGATCCTAAGGAAGGTAAAGTTGTCTTTTTGTTTTCAGGACAAGGAAGTCAAAGAATTAATATGGCTCGTGATCTTTTTGTGGCATTTCCTGCTATGAGATCCTTATTAATTCAAAATAAAGAGGTTGAAAAAATATTATTCCCTCATGCAGTTTTTGATGATGAAAGTAAGAAATTACAGCAAACTACGATTACAAAAACTCAAAATGCCCAGCCATCATTAGGTATTGTTGATTATGCGATCGCTAGTTTTTTACGATCTTTAGAAATTGAACCGGATATGGTTGCGGGACACAGCTATGGAGAACTTCCTGCGCTTTGTTTTGCAGGAGTATTCAAACCTGAAGAATTAGTTTCTTTAAGTAGAAAAAGAGCCCTTGCAATTTTAGATGCTGTTGGACAAGATAAGGGTAAAATGATTGCATTAAATCTACCGGAAGTAGAAATAAAATCATTACTTGAAGGAGAAAAAGAAGTTTGGGCCGTGAACTTCAATTCTAACAAACAAACCATTCTTGCCGGTTCTACTGCTGCAATGACTGAGTTTATGAAGAAACTTACGGATAAGAAAATCACTTACAGAGAATTGGCCGTAGATTGTGCTTTTCACAGTCCACTATTGAATAAATCTAAAGATTTATATTTGAAAGAGCTTTCTTCTGTTGATTTTACTTCTCCAACGTTGTCCATATGGTCTAATACAACTGCAGAATTATACCCTTCCAAACCTGAAGAAATTAAAAATCGTTTAGCTGAGCATTTAATTAATCCAGTATACTTTACCAAAGAGGTTACGAATATGTATGCAGAAGGTGCGCGAGTATTCATTGAAACCGGTCCGGGCAAAGTTCTTATAAATCTTGTTCAATCTACTTTAGGTGCTCAAGAAATTACTACAATTCAAACCGAAGAAAAAGAAAAAGAAGGGATTACCTTTTTACTTAATGCATTAGCTAAATATATAGCTACCGGAAGAAATATAAATCTTGAGAAATTATTTGAAGGTAGAAAAGTTACTACAATAAATTTTGATGATCCGGAAAAATATAAAAAGAGAGCTACAAACTGGCTTATCAATGGCCATTATGCTATTCCTTCCGTAGGAAGTCTTCCTCCCAACGGAGCACTTCCAATTAGCAAACCGATAAATTTAAATTTTGGAGCTATTTCCGATACTTATACCATGAATAACAATCTTACTCAAGCGGATCATGTTATCCTTGAATATTTAGGAAACATGAGATCTATGATACAAAACCAAAGAGACGTCATGTTAGGATACTTTGGTCAAAATCCAACAACTATTGCTGCTCCTCAAGCAACAACAACTATTCAAGTGCCTACTCAAAGCAATCAAATTGCTACTCCTCAACCAACGGTAGTTGTTCCGGCTCAAGTCGCCGTACCGGTACATACGGTTGCTCAAAGTTCAGCTCCTGCTTTATCAATTCAAGTAATCAAAGACACTTTGCTTGATACAGTAAGTGAAAAAACAGGATATCCTATTGATATGCTAGGTTTAGACATGGATCTGGAAGCTGACTTAAGTATAGATTCCATTAAAAGAATGGAAATAATTGGAGCTTTAAAAGAAAAATTAAAAATCAATGCTGATTTTGAAGAATCTGAAGATGCTATCGAAAAAATGGCTTCTATTAAGACACTTAGCGGGGTTATCGGATGGGTTGAAGAATTAGTAAAATCAGATCAACCCGTATCTCAAGAAGTTACTGTAGCTACAAATATATTACCTGCAGCAACTCCAAGTGCTAAGAAAGAATCCCTTTCTTTGGAAGTGATTAAAGATGCTCTCCTTAATACCGTAAGTGAAAAAACCGGATATCCAATTGATATGTTAGGTTTGGATTTAGATTTAGAAGCTGATTTAAGTATCGATTCCATTAAAAGAATGGAAATAATTGGAGCATTACGAGAAAGATTAAATATTACTTCTGATTTTGAGGAATCTGAAGATGCTATCGAAAAAATGGCCTCTATAAAAACATTAAACGGGGTTATCGGATGGATTGAAGATTTAGCAAATGGGGATTCTTCAGAAAAAACAGACAAGCAAATTGCAGCTTCACCGGCTGTAAATGAAATATCTTTTGATGCAGAATCAATTTCAGAATTAGAAAAAAACCTTGATTCAGCTAAAGACGAACCTCTTTTAAGAACTCGTTTTGAACTTGAAAAATATCCAATTAATGGATCAGATAAAATAGAAATAGAAGGCAAAAAATTTGCAATTACTGATGATGGAAAATCTATGGCTAAAGATATTAAAAAAGCTTTAGAAGCAAAAGGAGCTACAGTAGATATCATTTCAGACAGTAACACAAATCTTTCAAACTACGACGGTCTTCTTATTCTAGAGGTTTCAGAATCATCTAAGCATTATACTATTAAAGATGCTTTTACTCTTATAAAAAGTGCTGATATGGATCGTATTCAATGGATCTATAGCTTCAGTGACCTGATGGGTGATTTAGAAGGTAAAAAAGATATCAAAGAATTAAAGAAAATTCAAGGTTTTCCGGGATTAATCAAAAGTTTAGCTCGTGAATATTCTAAAATAAATTGTAGAGCCATTATATCTAATACTGTATTTACTTCTAAAAATTTAACGGAAATTGTTTTAAATGAAATACAAGCAAAAGACATTTCTGCTGAAGTCATTTATAAAGATACCGAACGTTTTCGTCTTAATTTAGTACCTGAAGCTCTTGCTGTAAATGGAAGCTCTAAATTAGACCTGGATAAAGAATCTGTAGTACTTGTTTTAGGAGGTGCTCAAGGAATTACCGCTGAATTAACTAATCAACTTTCAGCTGAATATCCTTGTCATTATATTTTGGTAGGACGTTCCGCTAAACCTACGGAGGAAGATAAAAAATACATTTCATTAAAAGATAAAAATGAAATCCGTAAATATCTTATCAATGAAGAGCAAATGAAAACTCCTACTGATATAGAGAAGAAAGCTCAAAAAATTGATAAAACCAATCAAATTATACAAACCATAGCCCAAATTGAAAAATCAGGCTCTAAAGTGACGTATGTTTCTTTAGATGTAACAGATGAAAAAGGACTAAGGAAATTTATAAAAGATACGTACAAACAATACGGTAGAATTGACGGATGCATTCATGCAGCAGGTCTTTTAGTTGATAAATTATTTACACATAAAACCCTTGAAGCATTCGAACAAGTTTATTCTACTAAAATAAATCCTTTACACGTACTGTTAGACGAACTTCATAGTGATATTAAATTCATTATTTTCTTCAGCAGCATCGCTTCTGTATACGGTAACAGAGGACAAACTGATTATGCCGCAGCCAACAGCGTATTTGACATGACTTCGTGGGCTATCCAGGGAAAAACCAACGCCAGAGTTTTAGCTATTAATTGGGGGCCTTGGAAAGGAGCAGGAATGGTCTCCAGCTCTTTGGAAAATGAATTTAATAAAAGAGGTGTTGCTATGATTCCTTTAAAACAAGGAGCTCGTGAATTCGTTAACGAATTAAAATATGGTCATGATAACCAAGTTTTAATTATGGGAGGAAGTGATCAAGGAGTTAAACAATTTTTCGGAATCTGAGTATAACTATGAAAGATACAGATATTGCAATTGTAGGAATGTCTTGTTTCCTTCCAGGAGCAAATAATATCAATGATTTTTGGAACAATTTATTGAAAGGAACTTCTTCCATAACCGATGTTCCTGAAGAAAAAATTGATTCAATCTACTTTAAAAATAATTTAAATAAATTAGATCATATTTATTGTAATAAAGGAGGATTTATTCCTCCTATTACAATTGATCCATCTAAAATAGGAATAACATCGGAACAGGTACAGCATTTAGACCCTACTCAGCTTTTAGTAATAAAATTAGTCTATCAAGCATTAGAGGATGCTTCTGTATTTGAAAAAAATATTTCATTAAAGAAATCTTCGATTATAATCGGAAAAGAAAATTACATTAGTTCCAATGACTTAAAATGGATCGATATTGTTCGTACGAGTGAGCAACTTGCTTTAGCCGTTAAAAATATACTTCCGTCCATTTCCGATCAAGACATTGAAAAAGTAAAAGAGGCTTTTCAAAAGGATAAAGGGGCTCAAGAAAACAAATTGCAACTTGAACATACGACAAAGTCAATTGCGGGAATAGTTTCCTCTCATTTTAATACTGAAGGTACTGCCTATACCATCGATGCATCTGAAGTAAGCTCATTACTTGCTGTTGAACAATCAATACAGCAATTACTTGCTAATAAGGTCGAAATTGCAATCGCAGGAGGTATGCAATTTAGCCAAAACTCTCCTTATTGGAGTATGTTTTCAAAATCGGGTTTATTATCTCATAAACAAGAGATTAAACCTTTTAATGAAGATGCTGACGGTATTTTATTAAGTGAAGGAGCCGGATTTATTGTACTAAAAAAATTAAGTAAAGCTCTTTCCGATAATGATCGTATCTATGCTGTAATTAAAGGGGTGGGAATTGCTTCCAATAGAAATAATTTTACAAACGGACAAAAAACTGCTATTCAGGAGGCTTGGAAAAATGCAAAAGTTAAATCTGAAAATATCGGATATATAGAGGCTAACGGCACAGCTATTAAAAGCAATGATAAAATTGAGATTGATGTGCTTTCTGAACTATTCAAAGATGGAAAAGTTTTAATCGGATCAGTAAAATCCAATATCGGACATACTCTTTCTGCGTCAGGTATGGCCGGTTTAATTAAAACTGCACTTTCTTTATATAATAAGAAAATTCCTGTAACTCTGAATTGTGAAAATCCTAATAATTCACTAAAAAATACACAAATTACACCCGTTACTGAAATAATCGATTGGAATGAAAAAGAAATTCCGTTGCATGCAGGGGTTAGCGCATTTGGTATTGACGGTATGAGTGCACACGTTGTTTTACAGGCACATAGTCATGCCGAGGAAAACAACTCTTCAATTCCGGTTTTTGACAACGAAGCGATTGCTATTTCCGCTTCATCTAAAGAGGCGTTAATTGAAGCTTTAGATAAAAGAGATTTTTCCTTATCTGATCCAAACGGTACTTATCGATTAGTTCTTTTTAATCCGACATCGGATCGTATTGAAAAAGCTAAAAAATTAATTTCAAAAGATAAGCCCTGGAAAGGAAGACAAGATATTTGGTTCTCAAACAAACCTCTTTTAAGAAAAAATGAAAAAATAGCTTTCTTATTTCCGGGATTCGATCCTTCATCTAATCCGGAAGTAGAAAGTATTGCAAAATATTTTGGGTATAAAATACCTAAAGAAAGAATTACAGGTAATTTATTACTTGACCAGTCTTTTAAACAATTTCACGGAGGTGAAATTATAGACGGAGCGTTAAAAAAAATGGGTATAATACCCGATTTAAATGCAGGGCATAGTTTAGGAGAATGGTTCGCTGCAAAATCAGGTGGTCTGGTTTCTGATGAATCTGTTGAAAATTTATTAAATTCAATGGATCCGGAAAAATACAATATGGACGATGTGTATTTTATCGCCGTAGGCGCCGGTACAGAAACAGTAAATCCCATTTTAGATGGAATCCAGGATCTTTACCTGTCTAATGATAATTGTCCCAACCAAGTTCTTTTGTGTGGAACAGAAACAGCAAAAGATCAATTAATACAAATCTTAAAATCTAAAAGTATATTTTATCAAGTTTTAGATTTTAAATCCGGCTTTCATTCACCATTCCTAAAAAAGAAGCTTTATTTACTGGACGATCTTAATTATATTAAGATTGAAAAAAATGACATTCCGGTTTGGTCGGCCACTACCCTAGATGTTTACCCGCATGATTTTGAATCTTTCAAAGAATTAACCATGCAACATCTAACTCAAGCCGTTCTTTTTCGTGAATTAATTGAAAAATTATATGAAAAAGAAAATGTTAGATTTTTTATACAAATAGGAAGTGGAAGTTTAATTGGTTTTGTGGATGATATTCTTAAAAATAAAGAATATGCTGCAATATCAGCTACAGTTCCTAAACTTTCAACTCTGGAACAATTGAGAAGGGTACTTTCTTTATTATTCATTGAAGGTAAAGAAATTAATACTTCTTTCATAGGTCTTAAAAATAAGGAAACTTCTTCTATCAAAGAAATTCAAGTTACTGAAAACCAATCTTTAGTAAAAAAATTTCCTTTATTACAGGAATTATCCAATAAATATAAAATTCATACTACCGAATCAGATTCTATAAATTCTCTTTTCATTAAATCCAATCATCCGGTTATTCAAGCGATGAATGAATACACCCAAGAACTTATTCTCATGCAGAAGGAATTTACTGAAATGGTTGAAACAAGAAAAGCATTTGCATCAAATTCTGATTATCTAGTTACTGATTTTGTACCCTTAAAAGAATATGCTCCTCAACCAATTATTCCTAATACGGTTACTCAAGAGATAAAAGTTGGAAGTTCTTTTGAAGAAAAATTAGATATCGACTTAAAGAATTATCCTTATATAATAGATCATTCTTTATTCAGACAACCTAAAAATTGGAAAGTTGTTGAAGATATGTGTCCGGTTATACCTATGACCATGACTTTTGAGTTGTTAATTGAAGCGGCCCATAAACAAAACTTAAATAAAAAAGTTCTTCGTTTGGGACCTGTAAGTGTTTTCCAATGGATGAAAGTATATAAACCTTTCCAACATACCATTGAAGGAACTTGGAAAACTGAAAATGTAGTTTCTTTGAAAATCAAAAATTTCGCAAATGGAGATGTAACTTTAGGCGATGCATATCCAAGTGTAGACCCTGCTTATCTTGAAAATATTGATTTTGGAGAAAATGCGGTAGCTCTCCCTACTCCGGAAATTATTTATAAAGATCATATGTTCCATGGTCCGGGATATCAAGGCATTTTAGAAGTTACAAACATTTCTAAAAAAGGATTAAGAGCCATTGTTAAGAAATCCTTTGGTAAAGGTTCTTTAATGGATACTATTGGTCAACTTTATGGCTTATATCTTCAATTGATGTTAGAGGGAGAATCTAAAGTTAGTTTTCCGGTAAAAATTGAAGAAATTAATTTCTATCAAGATGTAGAAGATCAAGAAGGAATTTTTGAATGTATTTGTCTTCCTACCTCCTATGTAGATAAATTGGCAACTGCCGATATTATCATGAAACGCGACGGAAAAATTTGGTGTATAATTAAAAATTGGAAAAATCAAATATTTGAAGGTTTTGACACCAGGCTATGGAATACGAATATGAGTCCGGCGGATCATATTTTGGCAAATGAAATAGCACCGAATGTTTATTTCTTCGATGACCGATATAAAAAAGCTGTTAATCAAGATTTCTTGATGCATATATATTTAAACACTGAAGAAAAACGTCGATATGATTCTTTAATGTTAAATAAGAAAAAAGATTTCTTAATCAGTCGTGTATGTGTAAAGGATAGTGTTAGAGATTACATCAATAAACAAAATGGTATAAAATATTTCCCTATTGAATTTTCTATTCAGCACGACGAAAAAAATAAGCCATCCATACACGGCGTTCCGGAAACTGAGTCATTAGAAATTTCAATTGCTCATAAAGGAAGCAATACGGTAAGTATGGTATCTAATAAGCCGGTAGGGATTGATATAGAAACCATCGAGAAACGTGACAAAGGCTTTTTAGATATTGCATTCACAGATAAAGAACTTACTCTTATTAAATCAAAAGAAAATATTGCAGAATGGAGCACTCGTTTTTGGGTGGCTAAAGAAGCCTATGGAAAAATGCTTGGTGTTGGATTAAACGGAAATCCTAAGCAATATGAAGTAACATCTATTGATGGTGAAAATTTAACTATCAATGAAACTATAATAAAAACA
Source organism: Apibacter sp. B3935 (assembly GCF_009827705.1). Lineage (NCBI taxonomy): Bacteria > Pseudomonadati > Bacteroidota > Flavobacteriia > Flavobacteriales > Weeksellaceae > Apibacter > Apibacter sp. B3935. Next base: position 200,908 of record NZ_WINL01000003.1, on the reverse strand, counting down.
ATTAAACATAATAATAAATTCATAATCGGATGGACTCTATAGAAAAACAAAAAGAAACTATTTTTGAATCACTTAAAAAATTTATTACTGAAGTAATTGGCGAAGACGTAGCGGAAGAATTAACTATTGAACCGGAAAGTGTTTTTACCAGAGATTTGGAAATGGACAGTATTGAAATTGTTTCATTTGCGGAGAAAGTAAAAGCTACCTATGGTGACAATATAGATTTTAATGGATGGTTATCAGGTATGGATATGGATCAATTAATCAATTTATCAATCAACGATGTTGTTAATTATATTGTAGATGCCAATAATTCAGATAAATAATAGAAAAACTCACATCTTAGAACTCAATCCGGAAGCTTCCGAAACGATTGTAATGGTTCATGGTATGTTTACCAATTTATCCATATTTTATTTTAATATAGCTCCGGAACTTGCTAAAAAAAATCACGTGGTTATGTATGATTTACGTAGCCACGGCCTTAGCGGCAAAATTGATAATGGATATGATTTAGAAACTCTTTCTAATGATTTGTTGGATCTTTTGAATCATTTAAATTTATCGAAAGTTGATCTTGTAGGCTATAGTTTTGGTGGTTTAATAGCTTTATATACTGCAATTCACCATCAGGATAAAATAAAAAAACTTGCTATTATCGATTCTCCTATTACAGATAAAAATGGAGATACAGAGCAAATTCTTGAAAAATATGGTAATGAGTATATCGAACACTATATGAAAAATTATAGTATTTCAACAAATATTACTCCTAATAACAAACAGCTTGAAAAAAGTAAAAAATTATTTGATTTTCTACTTCATGAAACTTCGATGCCTCAAGATTTAATAAAGGATAAGAATTTTTCAACAGAAAAAAATATGAGTCTCATAAAAAATAAAACGTTATTACTTTATGGGAATGAATCGGATTGTTTACCGGATGGGAAGTTATTAAATACCTATATTCCTGATTCAACCTTATTTTCTGGAACAGGAGATCATAACATTCCAATTCAAAACCCTGAATGGATTAACGAAAAACTGAGTGAATTTTTTACTTAATAAATTAATTACTAGATGGCAAAATTTACTTTCATAGTTCCTCCCCTTACTGGTCATATTAATCCAACATTAAGCCTTGGCAATGAACTTTTAAAAAGAAACCATGAAGTTACCTGGTATAGTTTAGATGCTAATTTAAAAGCTCAATTGCCTGAAAAAGGCCAATTAGTTGTTCTTCCTTTAGAAATGAATGAAATAGCAAAAAAAAAGCTTTTTGAACATGCTCAAGAGCTTCAAAAAAAGAAAGTATACGGAATAGACAGTCTTAAATTTTTATATGAAGAAGTTCTCACTCCCATGAATTCATTAATGATGAATGGGATTGAAAATGCATTAGATGAATATAAACCGGATGTGGTGATTTCCGATCATCAAATTTTTGCCGGGGCTGTTGCTTCATTCAAAAAAAATATTCCTTATGCTACTTCCGTTACTGCTCCGGCATCAATTAAAGTTAATCCTTCGTTTCCAAAAATTCATGAATGGGAAGGTGAACAAGTTATAGCTTTTCAAAATAAATACGGTGTTTCCGGATATAATCGCCTTGATTGTTCTCAATTATTAACTTTGGTATACACCTCAAGAGAATTTTTCGGTAAAACCGATTTGCCATCCAATTACAAATTTATAGGACCTGTACTATCACCACGCGCTCAAAAAATTGATTTTGATTGGGAAAAGCTGGAAAAAATGGGTCAAGATCGTCCCAAGATTTTAGTAAGTATAGGAACCACATTTGATCATACACAAAAGAAACAATTTTTCAGTAAAGTTGTTGAGGCTTTTGGGGGAGAAAATATTACTGTTATTGTGGTATCCGATCCTGATTTATTTGAAAATATTCCAGATAATTTTATTATTCAAAAGAACATACCCCAACTTGAAATAATTCAACAGATGCAAGCAGTGGTATGTCATGGTGGAAATAATACGGTCTGTGAATCTCTGTCTTACGGTATTCCTTTAGTTGTTATTCCCATTGCTTATGACCAATCTTTTGTATCCAGTTGCGTTACAGATAGTGGTTCAGGTATACGTTTAAATTTTAATCGTTTTAAAACTTCTCATCTAAAAGAAGCTGTTGAATCATTATTAAATCAGAAATCATTTAGTGAAAATGCAAAAATGATTCAAAGTTCATTTGAAAAAGCAGGAGGAGTGAGTAAAGGAGCAGACTATTTACAAACATTAGTAAAAAATTAAACATTATGTCAAAATTCTTATTTGTTGTCCCTCCTTTTTTTGGACATATCAATCCCAGTCTAAGTATAGGCAGAACTTTATTAGAAAACGGTCATGAAGTCGCATGGGCCGGATTAACCGAAATAAAACCAGAAACTATACCGGCAGGCGGTACTTTTTTTATATTAAAAGAATCATATCAAGAAAATAAAGAAGAAATACAAGATATTATTAAACTACAAGACAGAGGGGCTAAATTACCTGCTTTGGAAGCTTTAAAATTGGGTCTTCAGGGCACTTATATTCCTTTTGCCAGAATAATGTATGCCGAGCTTTCTAAGTTAGTAGATACTTATAAACCGAATGTTATTATCAATGACTGTATTACATTTGCGGGAGCATTTGTAGCTCATGTTAAAAAAATTCCATTGGCTACGATCACTCCTGTTACTCCAAATACACTTCATGATCCGGGAACAGCACCAAAAGTAACTCAATGGGTGCATGATTCTATCATAAATTTGCAAAAATCTTTAGGTATATCGGGTGATGAAGAATTAATTTCTTCTAAAGAAGTTAATATGTTTTATACCTCTCAAAAATTTGCAGGATATAATGATGGAGAATATCCTTCTTATATGAAATTTATCGGAGCTTTAACCGGTCGCCCGGATAATACTCCTTTTGATTGGGACAGATTAAATAAAGATAATAATCCTAAAATATATATATCTTTAGGTACTGTCTTAGTAGATATCAGAAAAGAGTTTTTCACTAAAATGATTGAGGCTCTTAAAGATAAAAACGTAACTGTTGTTGCGGCAACAGACCCTTCTATTATAGAAAAATGGCCGGATAATTTTATTGTACAAAGTTATGTGCCACAGCTTGAGCTTTTAAAGCATATTGATGTAGTAATTGGTCATGGAGGATTGAATACCGTTTGTGATACTTATATGAATGGTATTCCAATGCTCATAATACCTATAGCTTTTGACCAATCTCATACCGCCACTTTAATTGAACAATACGGATGCGGTATACGGTTAAAATACAAACGCATGAGAATTATGGATATAGATCATGCGGTTGACGAATTATTATATAATGATAAATATAAAAAAGCAGCAAAAGAAATTCAAGAATCTTTCATTGAAGCCGGAGGAAATAAAAAAGCTGCAGAGCTCATTGAAAATCTAGTTATTAAGAATAAGGTTTAAATAAAATATTTAATTTTTATAAAATGGAAAAAACTTCTGAAAGAAATATTTACTTTTTACTATTTATATATGTATTAAGTGTTTTATTCATTTGCTCAAAGATGTCCCCTCTTTATATTACTAATGAATGGGCAGATCCTAACATATATTTTAATGTTGCAAAGGGAATGGTAAATGGTAGGGCATTATATACAGAAATTTTTGATCATAAGGGACCTTTTATATTTTTTATTTATGCAGCCGGATATATAATTTCCAATGAAAATTTCTTCGGAATGTTTTTAATTGAATTAGTCTCCTGGTTTATTTTAGCATTATCTTTATATTCAAGTGCTAGATTATTTTTAGGTAAATTCATTTCTTTTGTTATTACCACCGCATTCTTTATTTTTTTAATTAAGATTATGAAAGCGGGAGGATCTGCTGAAGAATTTATTTTATGTATGGAAGGGGTTACCTTATATTTATTTTTAAAATATTTTAAATCAGGCAATCCTATTCACAAACCCTTATATATGTTTATTAATGGTCTGTTAATAACAGCTGTTTTATTTACAAAATTAAATCTTATAGCATTTTGGATTTTTCCTCTTTCAGCGATATTTATTAATATTTTATATCATAAGGAATACAAAAACCTTTTACATAATATTTTAGCTTTTATTTTAGGGTCTTTATTCATTAGTATACCAATTATAGGATATCTTTATACACATAATTGCTTAGAAGAAGCATATAAAATATACATTGAGTTAAATGGTGCTTATGCAAAATTAGGAACTCCAAAGGATATTGTTTTAAGGTTATTGGCAAGAATACTTTATTTATTTTTAGAACCCACGTGTTTATTTTTACTTGCTTTTATGGGAATATTTTTATTTCCATTTAAATATCTTAAAAATATATTTGCTAAAGTAGGTATAGTATTTTCCGGAATTATTTTATATACAGCTATATTTATGGGAAAATTTCAATATTATTATCCTATACCTTTTTTAATTTTCGGATTTATAGGATTTATATATGTTGGAACTATATTCCAAAGATATTTTGGCTCATTTTATTTAAATTCAAGTAAAACATTATTTTTTACTATGTTGATATTCGTATTTACCTGTGCGGGGATTTCAGGACTTGATAATACGCGCGTAGAAGAATGGATATTAACGGATCAAAATTATGACCGAAAAGCTTTAATGACCATGAGGTTAAAAAAGGAAATTATGAAAGAAAATAATCCTACTTTATTAAACTTAGGATTTGGTCTGGCTAATAATCTTTTTACTACGTGTAATATAGTGCCTAATATTAAGTATTTTGTTACTCCTAATCTTTCTCATAAATTTTATCCTCAATTAAGAGACGAACAATTACAATATTTAAAAGATAAAAAAACGGATTTTGTTATCATACAGCAATACATACCTAGTAATGGGTATTATGATAAAATGGATCCTATTGATACGCCGTATAGTTTAAAAAGAAATCCTTTTTTATTGGAAAATTATAAATTAATTCTTACTGATACGATCATTAATACAATTGATGAAAGATCAGTTGATATTTATTTTCTATATAAGAAAAAACCATAAATATTTATTTAGGGTACCATAAAAAAAGAGTTCAGTTTATAACTGAACTCTTTTTTTATGGTAAAAATTTAAATATATTAAATTTGGGTAAGGCGTAATGTGTTTGTTAAACTATTCGCAAAAGAAGGCATTGCATTTAGATTGATTACAAAATCACCTGATTTTATATACCCTTTTTGCTTAATATTATTGTTAACCTCAACAACTGTTTCATCAGTACTGTTCGCTCCTTCATACAAGTATGCTTTAACGCCCCATAGTAAGCTTAGCATATTGATTATTCGTTTATTGGATGTATAAACAATAATATTAGCTAGTGGACGATGGGATGATATTTGAAATGCTGTATATCCTGATTGAGTTAAAGTAATAATAGCTTTCGCTCCTACTTGTCCAACCATAACAGCAGCATTGTAGCAAATCATATCAGTTATATAACGCTCACTGCCTTTTTTTGGATAGTGTAAAGGTATTTGAATACGGTGATCATCTTCTACGCTTAAAATAATTTTAGACATGTTCTCAATTACTTCAACCGGATGCTTACCTACTGAGGTTTCTCCACTTAACATAACCGCGTCAGCGCCGTCTAATACAGAATTAGCCACGTCATTAACTTCCGCTCTGGTAGGGGTTAACCCGTCAATCATGCTTTCCATCATTTGAGTTGCTATGATCACAGGTTTACAGTGAGTTTTACATATGCTAACCAAATTCTTTTGAATTAAAGGAACTTTTTCCATTGGAATTTCAATTCCTAAATCTCCTCTGGCCACCATAATTCCATCTACAACATGAACGATTTCTTCAATGTTAGTTATTGCTTCCGGTTTTTCAATTTTTGCTATAATTGGGATTTTAAGATCACAGTGTTTCTTAATTAAATTTTGTAAATCTATAACATCCTCTTTATGTCTAACAAAAGAAAGCGCAATCCAATCAAATTCGTATTTTATTGCAGTTATCGCATCTTTAATATCTTTTTCCGTTAAAGCTGGTAAAGAAATTTGAGTATTTGGTAAGTTAACTCCTTTTTTAGATTTTAACGGGCCTCCTTGAATAACTTTTGCTACTACTTTATCTGTTAAATTAGTTTCTAAAACTTCAAAAATTAATTTTCCGTCATCCAATAATATTCTTTCTCCCACTTTGACATCTTTAGCAAATTGGGGGTAACTCATATAAACCTGTTTTGCGTCTCCTTCTATATTTTCATTGGTAAACGTAATTGTATCTCCAGCATTAACAATTGTTCCTTCTTTAACAATACCTACTCTAAGTTTAGGCCCTTGTAAATCGGCTAATAAGGCTACGCTAAAGCCATGTTCTTCATTAAGGTCCCTAACTGTACGTACCCATTTTTCAACAACTTCTTCTTCTGCATGAGAGAAATTCACTCTAATTACATTTACACCTGCTTGGAACATCTTTAATAATGTATTCTTATCTTCAGATGCAGGACCAATAGTAGCTACTATCTTCGTTTTTTTTCTAAATCCACTCATTATGTAGGTAATATCAAATTTTCTAAATTTTTTATTTTAATTTTATCTATATTTATTTCACTAAATTTATAAATATTTTTAAGATTTCCCAAATTTATATAGAATTCTTCATCTAATATGACATCTGATTTTAAGAAATAATTGTAATATTTATATTCGGGGATTAAAATTTTAACTTTTTCGATCTGGTCAAAAAAACTATCATTTTCATGTATGGTTTGAGGAAAAGAGAAGTTACTTATTAATTCTAATTTTTGTTTAGTTTTTTCATGGAAAAACCTATAAATTGAGAAAATATAAGTAATCCCATCTTCTATTATTTGTTGGTCATTGACTCGCTTAAAATTAAGGTTGCAATTCTTATTTAAATAGAATACAAAATCATAATCTTTATTAATACAGGTTTTAAATCCTAATAAATTAAAATCAAATATTGGATCATTTACTTCCCAATCTAAAGAATATGTTTTTAATATACTCATTTATTTTGCAGAGAATTATAATACTTGCTAAGACTGTGATAGGCTCTCCTGGAAGCGCTCTCTTCGGCTTTTTTCTTAGAAGTAGCTCTTCCTTTAGCAATAATCTTATTATCCAGTTGAATTATAGAATTGAAGATTAATGATTCTTCTGCATTTTCTTCTTGAAATGTATTAAAAATAATTTCGAGTTTATTTTTTTGAGCCCATTCAATAATCAGACTTTTGTAACTTGCAATTCTTTTTTCAAGCTGTTCAAAGTTTTCTTGCTTAATGAGTGTTTCTTTTATAAAATTTCGACAAAATTCAAATCCACTATCTATATAAATTGCACCAACCAACGCTTCATATAAATTTCCATTTATATTTTCGCCCAAACTTGTATTTTGCCTCTTTTGAAGAAAAGAGGTTAATTTTAAATCTGCTCCTAAAACATTTAAGGATTTTCGACTTACCAGTTTGGATCGCATCTGAGTAAGATAACCTTCTTTTTTATCAGGTGCTTGATGGTATAAATAGTCAGATACTATACTTGATAATATGGAATCTCCTAGAAATTCTAATCTTTCGAAATTCTTATTATCATTTGTATTAATTGAGGAATGAGTAAAGCACTCATAGAAAATCGACAGGTTGGATGGTTTATATCCAATAAGATTTTCAATTTTCTTATTAAAAGTTGTTTCCTCTTTTTTTTTAGAATTTTGTTTAAATAAATATGAACATAAAAGTATTTTTTTCCAAATACTCATTTGTTAGTAATCTCTTATTTTAAAATTTCTTTAAAATAACACATGCATTATGACCTCCAAAACCAAAAGTATTACTCATTGCATAATTTACTTGTTTTTCTTTTGCTACATTAAAAGTAAAATCTAATCTTTTATCAAACTCTTCATCGTCAGTAAAGTGATTGATTGTAGGCGGAACTTTATTTTCTCTGATAGCCACAATACAAGCCAAGGCTTCAATAGCACCTGCAGCACCCAATAAATGTCCGGTCATTGATTTGGTTGAATTGATCTGGATGTTGTATGCATGTTCACCAAATAATTTTAGGATAGCTTTTGATTCAGCTAAATCTCCTAATGGTGTAGAAGTCCCATGGACATTAATATGGTTGATATCTGTTAATTCTATTCCGGCATCCTCAATAGCATTTTTCATAACATTATATGCTCCTAATCCTTCAGGATGCGGGGCTGTCATATGATAGGCGTCGGAACTTAATCCTCCCCCAACTACTTCGGCATAAATAGTAGCTCCTCTTTTTACTGCATGTTCATATTCTTCTAGAATAAGGGTTCCTGCTCCTTCTCCAAGAACAAATCCATCTCTATCCTTATCAAAAGGTCTAGAGGCAGTTTTAGGATCATCATTACGAGTAGACATAGCGTGTAAAGCGTTAAAACCACCAACACCACTCGCTACTATCCCGGCTTCAGAACCTCCTGTTATAATTACATCTGCTTTACCTAATCTTAATAGCATTAAAGCATCAATTATAGAATTGGAAGAAGAAGCACAAGCTGAAACAGTTGCATAATTTGGCCCTCTAAATCCATATTCGATTGAAATAAGACCTGCGGTCATATCTGCAATCATTTTTGGAATGAAGAATGGATTAAATCTAGGGGTTCCATTTCCTAAAGCATAAGCGGTAATTTCTTGCTCAAATGTGTTTAAACCTCCTATTCCGGATCCCCATACAACTCCTACTCTATCTTTATTTAAATCAGAATATTCTAATATTTTACTGTCGATTACCGCTTCTTTGGTAGAAATTAATCCAAATTGAGCACATCGATCATATTTGCGAATATCTTTTTTTTCAAAATAATCCTCTGGATTATAATTCTTTACTTCGCAAGCGAATTTTGTTTTAAAATTTGTTGCGTCAAATAGAGTAATTGGACTAGCCCCACTAACTCCGCTTAATAAAGCTTTACAGTATTCTTTAAAATTATTCCCGATTGGAGTTATTGCACCCAGTCCAGTTACTACTACTCGTTTTAAAGCCATACTTGAATGTGTCTTTGTGTAAATTATTGTTTGTTTACTTCTTCAATATAAGAAATGGCTTGACCAACTGTTGAAATCTTTTCTGCTTGATCATCAGGTATTTGAATATCAAATTCCTTTTCAAACTCCATGATTAATTCTACTGTGTCTAATGAATCTGCCCCCAAGTCATTTGTAAAACTTGCTTCTGGTGTAACTTCGCTTTCATCTACTCCTAGTTTATCTACGATGATAGCTTTTACTCTTGATGTAATGTCAGACATAACCTTTTATTTTTTTTATTATAGTTCAGTCGGCAAATATAAAAATTTTTTTACTATAATAATATTTTTTAATACTTTTTGATTGAAATGCTCATTCTTCAAAGAATTTATTGCAATTTTATTAACCTTAAAATCAACGCATTAAAATGCATTTAAATAGGACTATAAATTATTAATAATTTTTATGTTTTTCTGTCATATTTTATTAAATTATAGTTAACAATTACAATAAAGTATCATTTAAAAAATTTTCTTTCAATGTAATTTAGCGAATCATAAACTCCTTTTCCATACTTATATGAAGAAATATAATTTGCTTTTTCTTGTAAAGATTTTACCGCATTGTTTACTGCACATCCAAAAAAAGAATTTGTAATCATTTCCAAATCATTATAGGAATCGCCAAATGAAAAAATTCTACTTTCCGTATTTTTTACTACCTCTTCTACTGCTAAATATTTATTTATATTTGAAGAAAATATTTCTATGTAAGAATTTGATGAAGCAGTTATGTGAACTCCTTTAAGATTGTTTTTTAAATCTTCGGTTACTTCTTTTAATTTTTTTTCTTCAACAATTACTATTTTTAACACTTCTTGAAAATTATAATCTTTCAAAGGCAATGCCTGATGATTAACTCCTTTTACTTCTTTGCAGTAAGCTTCTGTTTCTAAAGATGAAGCATACCAAGCTTCTTCTGTGTAAAACCATAAGTTTAAATATTTCTGCTTGACTTGCAAAAAATATTTTATGATATCAAGAGATATGGGATAGGTTTTAAATGTCTTGTTTTTATATAAAATATGTGCTCCGTTTAATGCAATTATATAATCAACGATTAGATCTTCCGGTGAATACATACTTATAATTCCTTGAAAAGGGCGGCCGGATGCTAATATAACTTCACCTAATTTTAAAGCTTTTTGTAAAGCTTTAATTCCATAAGCATCTAAGCTAGGTTTGCATGGATCAGTTAATGTTCCGTCAATATCTGTAACAAATATATTTTTCATAATATTTTACTATTTCTTAAATTTAATCAATATTATCTGAATTATAAGTTTTGATTACCTTTGAGATATTAAATATTTAGTATGTTATCTTCTATACCCTTAAAACAAATTTTATTTCTTGATTTGGAAACTGTTCCTCAACATGAAAATTGGAACGAATTATCTGAAAGAACTAAAGTTTTATGGGAGAAAAAAACTCAATTTCAAAGGAAAGAAAATGTTTCCCCGGAAGAGTATTATTATGAAAGAGCAGGAATACTTTCTGAATTTGGTAAAATTATATGTTTATCTTGTGGATTAATTATCGAGGATAAAAAAATTCGTATTAAAAGTTTTTATGGTGATCACGAAGAAAAAATATTAATAGAATTTAATGAATTATTAAAATCAAATTATTTTAAATCCAATTTGATTTTATGTGCTCATAACGGTAAAGAATTTGATTTTCCTTATCTCGCCCGGCGAATGATGATTCATCAAATAGAGCTGCCTAAAATTTTAAGATTTCACGGTAAAAAACCATGGGAAATTCAACATCTTGATACTATGGATTTGTGGAAATTCGGAGATTATAAACACTATACATCCCTGGATTTATTATCTCATGTTTTTGGATTGCCTTCTCCTAAAGATGACATGAATGGCAGTGAGGTATCTGATGTATATTATAAAGATAAAAATTTAGAACGTATAAAAACATACTGTGAAAATGATGTGATAACGCTTATAAATGTATTTCGTAAAATGAGATATGAATCCGTTCTTAAAAGAGAATAAATTTGTTTATTTATTTTCAACCCGCAATTTATTGTTTTCCAAAAAATAGAAACATGTCTGATAATTCGCTATTGCTTCATCAGCTATAGAAGTATCAATGGATTTTGATTTTTTCATTTGAGTTCCTTCTATCACATTATATTGTTCAATTTTTTGGTTGGGTGATAAAACAATTAATTTATTATCTTTTAAATATCCTAATTTCTGATAGGTTGCAATTAATGCCCGTGGTTGATAAGAAGAGTCAAATACATCTTGCCCATAAAAACGTGATGAATAGGAAAAATGTAATTTACCAAAAAGTGTAGGCATAAGATCAATTTGGGATACCAGTTTAGAAAACTTTTCCGGTTTTATAAATCCCGGAGAATATATAATTGCAGGTATTTTGTATTTATCCAAAGGAATATCTTCTTTACCGGCACTTGAGGCACAGTGATCTGCTACAAACACGAATACTGTATTAGGGAACCAAGGACGTTTTTTTGCTTCTTCGATAAATCTACCAATAGCATAATCCGTATATTTTACTCCTCCTTCTCTGGATTTACTGGTATTAGATATATCTATTTTCCCTGAGGGATAGGTAAATGGCCTATGATTACTTACTGTCATAATATGTCCGAAAAAGGGAGACTTATGTTTACTATTTTCATCAAACACATGGATGGCTTTCATAAACATATCTTCGTCACAAACTCCCCATATATTAGCAAAAGTTATTTCATCTTTTTTAAAAGAACTTCTATCTATAATATTATACCCATTTCCTTCAAAAAAAGTATTCATATTATCAAAATATCCATATCCACCATAAAAATATTGAACGGTATATCCTCTACGTTTGAATAAATACCCCGTAGAAAACATATGATCATTGTTATTTCTTTTTATTAAACTTTCACCGGGTGATGGCGGGATACATAGGGTGACAGATTCTAAACCTCTAACGGTTCTATTACCGGTAGCATACATATCAGTAAAAAAAAGTCCTTCTTTTGCCAACTTATCTAAGTTAGGTGTCAAATTTTGAGTATTTCCAAATTCCTTTAGAAAAGCGGCACTCATACTTTCTATGGTTACAAGAATAACATTTTTATGAAGTTCCGGAAGAGTATCCTTTATGATTTTGGTATTTTTATTTGCAGACCATTGATTATCATAAATTTTATTAATTAGTGAAAATGCTTTTTGTAAGGGCAATTTTGCATAAAATTTATCATAATTTAAGGAACTGTCGCTATATGCATTACAAAATCGAACTAATCCATTTGCTTGTAATTCATTTACAAAGGCATTATCTGAATTTTCATACTTTTCATTTACTTTTAAAAGAAAAATCGCACCGATAAATAGTACTATATAAACTATACTGTTTATTAATTTTGTTTTAAAATTAGGTAAATCTTCAAAATAATTTTTGGATTTTTTGAGATAAAATATGGTAATCAATACTGAGATTACTATTAATGCAGAAAACATGGGAATAATAGGATAGGATTCTAAAATATTCCCGATTACCTCATTGGTATATATTAAATAGTCAACAGCTATAAAATTATATCTTACCCCGAATTCATTCCAGAATAAAAATTCACTGATTACATTGAAATTAATTAAAAAAATGTATAAAAAGAAAATAAAAAAGTATATGCAATAACGCCATGTTTGCCTTATTTTAGGGATCAACAGCAATATTATATATGATGAAGCTTTTATTAGTACAAATGTTTTTATTATTTTAGGAACAGCACTTCCATAATCATCAAAAACCGTTTTGAAAAGAAACAAATAACCAATTAAAATCAAAAAAAGACATAATATAATGTATTTAAAAGGTGATTTAAATTTTGAATCGGTAATGAAGATTAGATGGATCCAAAAAAAAACAAAAATTAAAATTGATACACAAAAATCATTAAGTAAACCAACAGAAAATATTTTTAAATAATCAATAAATGAAAAATTTGAATCAGTAACAGGTGAAAAGAGAAGAACAATTCTTAAGATTAAACCAACTATTATGTAAAAACTTGAAATCTTTATAAATGGCGCTAATAATTTTCTCATTAATTATTTATTATATTTTCTATTAATTTTTTGTTATTTATAAAATGAAAAATATTATTTTTTTTTATACTAATTAAAACAAATAATTTAATTTAACAATATTATAATCATTATTTCTACTAATATAATTCTTTTCAGTTATAATATATGATCAAACATAAAAAATATTTTAATTCACATTTTGTATAAATAAATTTAGCAATATTTTCATTTTTTATTCCTGTTACGTAAATAAATATTAACTTAAATTAATATTTACATTTATAAATTCTTAATTTGAAAAAATTTAAATTATTTACAATTTAACATCTTGTTGAATTAATTAATATTTTTAGCATTATATAATAAAAGTTACAATTTTTTATCAATTATATGATATAAAAAAGGGTAAATTAATTTACCCTTTTTTATCTATTGAATTTATCCATTATAAGGATTAGTAAAAGATTTATTCATCTATTCAAATAAGAAATCTAGAGAATGAAAAAAATTTAATTCTAATCATATTTAAATTTATTTAGCATATATCCACTAAAATTTTCTTTTACTTCCAATAATTCCATTGTAAACCATCAAAAATCGCTATACATTGACTTGCTGTATCATAACAAATCATTCCCGGATGTGGACTTTTTACATTTAAATGAGGATCGGAAATTTTTGGTAAAATTAAAGCTTTATCGGCCGCCTCTAAGACTAATACTCCTTCGGGTGTTGAACTCGTATAATCTCCAATAACAACCCCATTTCCTTTTTCAACAGAATTATTAAACTCTACATTGGAAACACTGCCCGTTCCGGATAAATCCATCCAACTTTCATTTACTTTCACTTTAACTACCGCATCTTCTTTATCCATTAGAAAAGTTCCATCAACCGCATTCTCCGGTAACATTTCAACGATTGGCAATAGTATACCTTTAGTAGTCCCTTGACTAAAATCTAAAATCCCACCTTTATCCACTTTCTTTTTACCAATAGCAACTTGCGCATTTGAAGTTACTGTTAGGAGCAATATAAATAAGATCAATATTTTATTTTTCATATCATTTTTCATTTTTTGAGTTATTTTCAATTTTGCTCGTCAAAAAATTATTGAGGACAAGTTCTTTCTATACAATGCCATTCCTCACCGTTATACAATTTAATACATTTATCTGTAGTATCATATATAACCATTCCTTCAACTAGTTTTTCCTGAGGAATTAAATCAGAACTTGTTCTTGTAATTACAAAACCTTTATTTTTTGATTCCAAAACTATAAATCCATTGTATGTATTAAAAGGCCACCCTTTCAACTCTTTTTCAAGAGTGGTAATTCCTATTTTAGAAACTTCAGTTGAAGGTTCCAGGTTAGGATCTAATGTACAAAATGGAACAGGTGTACAGAATGAAACCAAAACAAAGTTATTACCGTCTATATCAATAGAAGCACAATCAATTTCGGAAGATGTCGTCATATCTATATTTATTTCCATTTCCGTAAAATTATTAGGCAAAATTTCAGGCGCTTTAATTTTAAAGCTTAACGTATGATTTCCATTCGGTAAACTAAAGTCTTCTATTTCGAACTCATTATCTTCAATATCTTCTGTGTTAATTGTACCGTCCGTCATTTTAAAAGAAGTTTTTAAACTTCCTTTTACATATTTAAATCCTTCACTAAATGATGCATTTAAGGTTACATTATCCAATAAAGAATTAGGATTATTTATATCCATTGTAACTAAAATGGCATCATCTTCTGCAATACAAGTTTTATCCACTCTAAGATCGCTTATTATAACCGGACTTGGTAAACCTGCTGCAACAGCATTTACAGTGGTATTACCACAACCATCTATAACATCACAACTTTCATAAGTTACATTTTCATCATTACGATTTAAATATTGTATAGAAGCCCTTGTAAAATAGGATGCTGTTTTATCTTCTGTAAATTTTGCTCTAGCCGTAATAATAGTTGTAGTTCCACCGGGAACTTTTATTCCTTTTATAGAAAGCAAATCACTGTCTCCATATTCTTTAGTTTCAGTAGTAAAATCTCCGTCTTCAACATTTAAAGATTCTTTCACCCATTGCATACCTTGCGGTAGTTGGTCTGTCAAATCTATTAATTTGGATTCGCAATTGGTATTCATGATTTTAAATATAAAAGGCACTTCTTCACAGGTAAGGGTGGATTCAGCAACTTTAAGTGTAAAAGCAAGACCATCCTCATTAACTTCCACCGGTTTTGGACAATATAGCTTTATAGCCCCAATACCTATCATTTGTGATCCCGTCGCAGGACGTCTATTATAATGAACTTTATATTCAATAACTATCTTCTCGACAGCTACGGAAAAATCTACTAAAACTTTTCCTCTGGCAGCGGTATATCCTGAAGATCTATAACCACCCGTAGCTTTTGCTGTTGCTATATTCTTATCAATAGTATAAGAACTTTTCTTTTTAGGTGCTACGTGTATAAGCTTTGGTTTAACAATTCCTCCTCCGCAAATTCCGTAAACATTAATTTCATCTGATCTGTACGCCTGGGTATCAATATCAAATATTTCAAACATTGCAGCAGCAGCTCCTCCAGTAAATGAAATGGTAGTAGTGATAGGTTCTTTATCTTTATCAAAATTTCCATATCGGTAAAATTGCAAGGTTTTACCACTTCTTCTCGGGTATTTATATCGTAGAACTTTGCCCGGATCTGAAATATTAATATTGGCAGAGAAATCATCTCCTAAATCAACCGTTTTATCTAGCTGACCATTATTTGCCGCTCCCTTCCAAATTTGAGGTAGATCAATGGTTTTATATCCGCTGAAACTGCAATTTGTACAAACTCCATCTGACTTAACAGCCCCAAAGGTAAAATAGGTAGTATCTTCTGTAAATTTATAATTAAATTGAACTTTGTTATCTACCCATTCGCCGGGTATAGTATAAGCCCAATTTTCATTTTTAATATCATCATCTGAATTGGCTATTAATAAATAAACTCTATAATTCTGATTAAAAACGAATTCATCTGCAGATTCATCAGCTGAAATAATAACCGATTGTTCATCTAAATTGGTTTTATTTACTAACCATATTCGATTCATTCTTCTGTCTAATCCTCCACAAATAGATTGTGAAAGCTCACTTAAATCTGTAGTTCCCGTATCTCCGTTATTTCCCCAAAATAATCCACTTAGATCATTTTTTAAAACAGACTTTTTACCTTGTCCACATTCGGTACTTTCACCGGCTTGAATAGTCACAATTGATTGTACGTCAGTAGATCGAGCTTTATTAACAAATATATTTGAATTATCATCACGTACTAACCCGGCAATATTTCTATGATAGTCAGAATAAGGCTGTGTTGATCCTTTCCAAACTTTAGTTTTAATGTCTGATAATATGTAATCAGTCGGTTGTTTTTGTAATTTTACTATTTCCGTACCCGTATTTATATACTTAGTTGTATACAAAGTAATAGCATATTTCATTGCTAAATAGGTTTGTATACGAACTTTTTCATTCTTACTTAACTTTCTTTCATAAAAAAACAATTCGGAAATTAATCCATCAAAAAGCCCGGAATTTAAACTCGCTGCACCTATAGTTCCTCCACTAGCCATTAAGAAATCCGAACCAAAGTTAGTTTCCGGCCTGGATAATGTATCAACAATACCTCCAAAATCATGTTCGATTAAAGGAAATTTCGGATCTATACCTTTATAAGCTTTACTAAGCCTGGTCATATGCAAGGCTGTAGCTCCAAATTCAAATCCTTTTACTGTACCTTGAGTTATAGCTATGGAAGTTGCTATTCTTCCTGTTCCATAATTAGGATTGAAACCTACCGCCGGGTGTCTGGTTTTCACCGTAACTGGATCCACTCCACCAAAGCCGTGGGTATAGGTTCTAACTGTTGATGGAGACGCGAAGCTATTATAAATGATGAAAGAAGTGGTATGTTCCGGCGCATTAGTACTCATAGGCCCCTTCTTTATAGCAAGTGCGGAATTTTGACTAAAATATATGCTTGGAAAGAAATTCATTTTACTATTACATGAATCATACACCGGCTCCATTTTAAAGTTATTATCCACTAATGAAAAATGATAATCGTTTTCATTAACGGTTTGGTCTTTCCAAATCAATAATTTAGAGCTTTCACCATCAAAGACTAAACTCTTCTTGTCATCTGCTTTTAACCACAATCTTAATCCATTCAATACTCCCCCCGGAGCAAATCCGTATAAAGCATAACTTATATAATCTCCATCATTAATTTCAACATTTCTGGCAACTTTATTTTCTACTAGATAAAATCTGGTGTTTTTGGGCTCAAATTTTCCATCAGGTGAAACTAACAAAATCTTTGCCGTCAAACTTGGTTGTATATTTACTACATAGGAATCGGATCCTGATGTCTGTGCTTTTAAAGTCACCTGATTTCTGTAATCGATTCTAAATGGCAATTTACCGTTCGCATAAGCAGTGCCTTCAAGATAATTATAATCTAGTAAATAATCTTCTAATCCATTAGAACCTAACATCAAATAATCTTTGTTTTTCAAGGTTCCGTTACCTAACTTATTCATATCTGCGATCTCATTACCAACAAAAATGGTCATAAGGTCTCTATCGTAACTTACAGATTGCTTTTGATATAAATCAGAACTATCATCTCTGGCTATACCAAAAATATCATGATTAAATCCTGCATTTATTTTACCATCCCAAACTTTGTTCCCATAAGAGTCATAATAATCCGGTTCAGATTCACTATGTAATGTAATTCCATATTTAATCGCTAAATAAGAATTAATTCTATTAAAGTCTTTGGAATCTATGGGTGTTCCTTTATTTCCAGAAAGAACAATTATTTCCTGAACATTACCTACAAAAGGATTGAAATTATTTAAAGTTTTAGTATAGAGTTGTCGAGCTCCGATAAGACTTATCGCCGGAATTTTATTTTCCATAGCATATCCGTAAAATAAATTGGAAATACCATTGAATATGATTCTTTGTTCAACATATTTATCATTGGTTCGCTCCACTGCTACCACTCCATACGTTTTATTTATACTATTGGAATGCATTTGAACAGTATTAGACGGATTATACCCATTGGTTAATGCGGGATTTCCAAAATACCATCCTTGGTTATTATCATTATTGGTATTACTATAATTACTGTTTAAAGCATATAATACCGATAATCCGCTTGTATTTATTTCAGATACATAGAATATGTAGTAAGATTTATCTGAACTAAAAAAACTTGGTGCAGTTAATACCGGAATTGTAGAATTTGACTGACCGGTATTAGTAAATTGCAAATGTGAATGATAATTCATTAATCCATTTTGATTACGAATAATTGGTCCTTTAAACTCTTTAGCATCAGCAATGACCGAGTGGTCCCGTTTGTATACTGAAATATCTTGCCAAGTACTAATTTCAGTACTATCTCTTTCAGTGCTTGGTATATCATCAGCTCGTAACCAAAGTTCTGTTAGTAAATTTACACCTCCCGGGTTAGGTCGTTCACTGGTAAATGAAACGTAATCATCATTCTCTATTTCAACTCCTTTAACGATTCCTTCATTAACAGGATAAATACGAGTTTTTGACGGATCAAACGTTTCTACAGAACTAACTATAACATATTTAGCATCAACATTTAATTTCATGTTGACAGTTAGACTTTTAGTTCCTGTTACCTTCGTTTTTAAGGTTCTTTTTAATTTAAAAAATATATCTTCACTCAATGTGCTGTTAGCATATTTTTCTCCTTGCAAATGTTCATACCGTTCTACACCAATCTCATCATTAGATCCAAACATTAAAAAAGTGTTATTGTCTAGAATTCCATTATTGTTATCATTTAATTCTATTAATTCATCTCCGACATAAGCGGTTAAAGTTGATAAATCATAGTTAGTAGATTGTTTTTGATATAAACCGTATTGATCATCTCTTCCTAAACCAAACACATGATTTTGATAAGACATAAAATTTTCTCCGTCCCAAATTTTTTCACCTTTTGAATTAACATAATTTGGAAATGATATCTCATCAGCTGACTCTAAAGAAATACCATATTTAACGGATAAGTAAGAATGAACTTTTTGTAAATCCATATCTGTTAAATAGGTATTTTGAGGGGCAGATAATACAATTATCTCTTGTATATCACCTTCAAACGAATTTGCAGGTGCTGTAGTTGAAGCTCCAACCAAACTCTGTCCGTCTCCCAGCCTTATAGAATAAGATCTTAAAGTGTTTTCGGGAATAGAGTTGAAATAAAGCATCTGGGTTAAAGTTGTACTGTTTGGACGAATTATTCCGACTATACCATAATTTTTGCCTTGACTGATTTTACTTCTATAAGTTCCGGCCGCTGTAGTAAAATATGGGATTCCCGAATACCATCCCGAATAATTATATTTTCCGGCATTTAATGTATAAACGTAAGATATCCCTGTTGTTTTTTCTAATTTTGATACATAAAATACATAATACGCTTTATTTGCAGATATTTTCAAATCCGGCCCTGCTAGAAAGGCTCTTGATCTTGGCGCAAAATAAATAGACGGTTGAAAATTCATTAAATCCCCTGTTTTTTTATAGACCGGCAATAAATTATTAAATTTCTTATGATCTCTTCCATTACCGGATACATCCTTCCATAAATCCACCGTTTGATTATCCTCCAATGAGCCGACTCCCCCTTCTTGAGGCCGGTCTGCTTTTAACCATAACTCTACATTGCTATCAAACCCACCGGGACTTTGTCCCATCAAAAGCACGGGTATTACAAAATAAAATAAAAATGAATAATAAGTAATTGATCCATAATTAGCTTTTCTTTTCATATAATTTAGTTTTTTATACAGTTACAATTCTATTGAATTAAATAGATGAATTAAATAGAATTTTAGCCATACATCAATTCATCATAGTAATATATTTTAAAAAATTATTTAGGGCTTAATTTATCTTCTATAATAAACAATGATCTATTATTTATCTGCAAAGAATAAAAATGATGTTAACAATATATTATCTAATCAATTATAATGTATGTTTTTTAACCTGCAAATGTAACAAAGTATTAACAAAGAAAGTAAGCATTATACACATTAAATGTACATTATATCTCATTTAAAATTATAAGTAGTTAATTTTAAATATCTTAGTTTTTAACGCTTATTTAATATTTTTTTTAACTAATTTTAAAACATGAGGTATATAAATTTTTATTCTGCTTTAGAAACATATTTATTTTAAATAAATAAAAATTTAAATTGCACAATCAAAAAAAACAACTTATCTTTGTAGGATTTTAAAAAATCGATTTAATAAAAAAGTTTGTATAATCACACTAATTAAATCTTTTGAATAACTCTGAATCATTACCTAAAACAATAAACAAAAAAGGAAGAATTACTTTTAACAAAAAGTTTATCCCTCTACTATTCCAGATTCAGGGCAAGAAATCATCTTTAGAAGATACCGGAAATATTTTTTTTAAATATTCATTTAAAACATCTTATTATTTAAGATGTTTTTTTTTATTTTTAAAAAGCAATAATAAAAATTACACTATTATAAAACCAATTAAACTAATATATAAATAATGAATCATTTTATCACTTTAGAAAATCTTGATCTAAGTTTGATTGAGGAATTAGTGGATGATGCGATAAGCTTTAAAAAGAAAAAAGCTTTTCCAAATCTGTCTAATCATTATATATCCAACCTTTTTTTCGAGAACAGTACTCGAACCAAACTCAGCTTTGAAATGGCTGAGAAAAAAACAGGAATGGAAATTATATATTTTGATGCAGAAAGTTCAAGTGTTAAAAAAGGTGAAACTCTTTATGATACAGTTAAAACTTTAAATTCCATAGGGGTTGAATGTTTTGTTATAAGACATATGCAAGATAGATTTTATGATGATTTAATTACAAAAATAGAGGTGCCTATCATTAATGCCGGTGATGGTTGCGGAGACCACCCTACCCAATCTTTATTGGATTTAGTAACCATATATGAGGAATTCGGCACTTTTAGATATCTGAATATAGTAATTGTTGGCGATGTGATACATAGCAGAGTAGCTCATTCAGATGCTAAAATTTTAAAAAGACTGGGATCTTCTATAACATTTGCGACTCCGGAATTTTGGAGAGATTCCAGCATGACTATGGGAACCTATGCTTCTCTTGATTCAGTAATACAAGATGCAGACGTTGTGATGTTATTAAGGAATCAAAACGAAAGACATGCGAAACAATATGACGAAAAAAATTTTTTAGAATTATATGGATTAACAAAACAGAGAGCCGATAAAATGAAATCCTCGGCAATCATTATGCATCCGGCACCTATTAACCGTAATGTTGAGATTGATGAGGATCTTATCGAATCTTCAAAATCAAGAATATTTACGCAGATGACGAATGGAGTTTTTGCCAGAATTGCTGTGCTTAACTATGTTTTTAATTCATAACCATATTCAAACCACTATAATAAATTAACAACCCTTGAAAAGAAAATTAGTATTAGAAAACGGATTAGTATTTAATGGCGAAGGCTTTGGGAGTGACCAATTCACAATCGGTGAAGTTGTTTTTACCACAGGAATGACGGGTTACCAAGAAACCTTATCAGATCCTTCCTTCCACAAACAAATTATTGTTTTCACCTATCCATTAATTGGGAATTATGGAATTAATTCCAGCGATTTTGAATCCCTTAATTCTTTTGTAGGTGGAATTATCGTTCATGAATACGCTGAAACAGAATCTCACTGGAAAAGCCAAATGAACATCGATTCTTTTTTGAAAAAACAAAATATTCCCGGTTTAAGCGGTATTGATACCCGCGCCTTGGTAAAAACCATACGAACCAAAGGCAGCATGAAAGGTAAATTCTGTGATGAAAATGAAAACATTGATGAAGTAATTAAATCTCTACAAGAGACCAAGTTAGGACATCATGTTCCCGAAGTTTCTACACCAAGAGCCTATAGTGCTCCAGCAGAAGGACACAGAATTGTATTGATAGATTATGGAATGAAAAAAAGCATTTTAAAAGAATTATGCTTACGAAATTGTGATGTAGTGGTAGTACCTTATAATACAGATTCAAGCTCTATATTAGAATTAAACCCCGATGGAATTATGCTCTCCAATGGTCCCGGTAATCCGGAAGAATTAACCGAATCTATAAACACTATAAAAGAATTGAGCGGAAAAGCCCCGATATTCGGAATTTGCTTAGGTCACCAATTATATGCCCTTGCACATGGAGCTAAAACTTTTAAGATGTTATTCGGACACAGAGGTGCAAATCATCCGGTAAAAGAACTTGCCACTAACAGAGTGTATATCACTTCTCAAAATCACGGATATGTAGTTGATGAAGAATCTTTACAAAACACAACTTTAGAAGTAACGCATCGAGCTTTAAATGACGGAACTATAGAAGGATTACAGGATAAAAAGAATTGGGCATTTACTGTCCAATACCATCCCGAATCCAGTCCGGGGCCTCATGATAACGAATATTTATTTAACCGCTTTATGTCTATGGTAGAAGAATTTAAAAATAAATAATAAAATTCTTTATATCCGAATAGTTAAGCACTATCGAATTATTACTAGGTTAAAAAGGATTAATGTAAAAGAATTAGTAAAAATTCATATAAACTGAAGTCATTACTTCAAACTAAAAATTAAAAAACAACATGCCAAAACGCACAGATATAAATAAAATTCTTGTAATAGGTTCAGGACCTATCATTATCGGACAAGCTGCCGAATTCGATTATGCGGGAACCCAGGCTTGTCTGGCTCTTAAGGAAGAAGGATACAAAGTTGTTCTTGTTAACTCGAATCCTGCAACGATCATGACCGATAAAGAAATTGCCGATAAGGTATACATGGAACCGTTAACATTAGATTTTCTTCAACAAATTATTGCATTAGAGCGTCCCGATGCGTTGTTACCTTCTTTGGGAGGACAGACCGGACTCAATCTTGCCGTAGAATTAGCTAAAGCAGGTACTTTAGCCCAATATGATGTTGAAATCATCGGAACCAAATTATCCTCCATTGAGCAGGCCGAAGATAGAGATTTGTTCAAACAATTAATGGAAAACATTAATGAGCCTATTGCAGAAAGTATAATTGTTAATGACGTGGAGTCATCGGTGGAATTCGCTAATCAAATTGGTTATCCGATAATTGTTAGACCTGCTTTTACTCTGGGAGGCACCGGAGGTGGAATAGCGGAAAATGAAACCGAACTAAGGGAAATTACTGATTCTGGATTAAAATACAGTCCGGTTCATCAATGTCTTATAGAGAAAAGTATTGCCGGATATAAGGAAATTGAGTATGAAGTAATGAGGGATGCCAATGACAATGCCATAGTAGTTTGTAATATGGAAAATTTTGATCCGGTTGGAATACATACCGGAGATTCCATTGTTTTCGCTCCAAGTCAAACTTTAGCAGATCAAGAATATCAATTACTTAGAAATTCTGCATTAAAAATAATCCGCGCTTTAAAAATTGAAGGAGGGTGTAATGTTCAATTTGCTTTAGATCCTTCTAGTAGAGATTATATAGTCATCGAAGTAAACCCAAGAGTTAGCCGTTCATCAGCATTGGCCTCTAAAGCTACTGGATATCCGATTGCAAAATTAGCGGCTAAAATTGCGGTAGGATTAACTCTGGACGAAATGAAAAATCCGGTAACTAATACTACTTATGCTTGTTTTGAACCTTCGCTGGATTATGTTGTTGCCAAAATCCCCCGATGGCCTTTTGATAAATTTCAAAGTGCCAACAGGCATTTAGGAACCCAGATGAAAGCTACCGGTGAAGTTATGGCTATAGGAACTTCAATTGAAGAATCTTTGTTAAAGGCTGTACAATCTTTGGAAATAGGTTGTTTGCATTTAACTAAAAATGATATGACGCCGTATGATCCTTCGACTTTGGAAAAGAGACTTAAAAATGCCGATGATGAACGTCTGTTTTTAATTGCCGAAGCTTTACGTAACGGTGTAAGTATTCAAAAAATACATGAAATAACCAAGATAGACCTATTCTTCCTGGCTAAAATATTACATATTATCAATATTGAAAAAGAAGTTAAAGAAAAACCAAAAGATATTGAGGTTTTAGCAAAAGCCAAAAAATACGGATTTTCTGATTGGGAAATTGCCCAATTATGGAACATGGAAGAAAAGCAAGTGTATTCTTTGAGAAAGGAAAATTCTATTATTCCGGTGTATAAAATGGTCGATACGTGTGCTGCTGAATTTATATCCACAACCCCATATTTTTACAGTACTTACGGTATTGAAAATGAATCGGTACGTTCTGATAAGAAAAAAGTGATTGTATTAGGTTCCGGACCTATACGAATCGGACAAGGGGTGGAATTTGATTATGCTACCGTACACAGTGTTTTAGCCCTTAAAGAATCAGGATATGAAGCTATTATCATCAACAGCAATCCGGAAACCGTTTCTACAGATTTCAGCATTTCTGATAAACTTTATTTTGAACCTCTAACCAGAGAATCCATCACTTCTATTATAGATTTAGAAAAACCGGACGGTGTTTTAGTTCAATTTGGTGGTCAAACAGCCATTAACTTGGCTCAAGCTGCCATAGATGCCGGAGCAAAAATATTGGGTACTACGCTGGAAGATATAGATAGAGCTGAAGATCGTAAAAAATTCGAAGAACAATTAAACGAATTAAATATCGCTCGTCCTAAAGGCGATACGGTGTTTACATTAAAAGAGGCCTTACATGTAGCTAATTCCATTGGATATCCGGTTGTTATTCGTCCTTCTTATGTTTTAGGAGGAAGAGCCATGCAAATTGTTTATCAAGATTCTGAATTGGAAAGATATATGAAAGAAGCGATCAATGTTCATGAGAAACAACCTATTCTAATTGATAAATATTTAATTGGAAAAGAAATTGAAGTGGATGCAATTTCCGATGGCGAAAATGTTTTTGTTCCCGGAATTATGGAACACATTGAAAAAGCCGGAGTTCATTCCGGAGATTCCATTGCTGTATATCCTTCCCAAACTTTAACAAAAGAAGAAAAAGAAGAAATTATTAGACAAACTCAAGCATTAGCCAGAGGATTTAAAATCATTGGATTAATGAATATACAGTTTGTATTAATGAGCGGAAAAATATACGTTCTGGAAGTTAATCCGCGTTCCAGCCGAACCATTCCATTCATGAGCAAAGTAACCGGTATTCCTTTAGCAAAAATAGCAACAAAAGCTGTTTTAGGCCAATCTTTGAAAGAGCAAGGGTATGCTATGGATTGTTATTCGGAACCTCGTAATATATACATTAAAGCCCCTGTTTTTTCATTTGCTAAATTACGTTCTGTAGACATTACGTTAGGCCCTGAAATGAAATCGACCGGTGAGGTTATTGGAAAAGATACCACTTATGAAAGAGCTCTTTATAAAGCTTTAAGAGCGGGTCAAATCAATATACCTATTTTAGGTAATGCCATATTCACAGTAGCAGACAAGGATAAAGCCGAGGCTCTCCCATTAGCGAAGAGATTCTATGATATAGGTTATACAATTATGGCCACCGAAGGAACTGCCAAGTATTTCCGCGACTATAACATTCCTGTTGTTGAAATTAACAAAATTGAAAGTGAAGACAACAATATTGTTAAAATTATGCAACAAGGAAAAGCTCAATTTGTTATTAATACACTTTCTAATGACGGTACGGCTCAAGAAGACGGCTTTTTAATTCGACGAAATGCAGTTGAAAACAGTGTAGCTTGTTTTACTTCTTTGGATACTACCGCAGCCGTAATTCAAGTATTAGAATCAATAGTATTTGATATTAAACCTTTTTAAATTTAAATTTTATAAAATATATTTACAAAAAAGCCCTGTTTTTACAGGGCTTTTTTGTATTTATAGTTTTTCAATGTTTGTTTTTATTTCTATAATATTATCTTTTCATATCTGATTACGACTAATATAAATACACAATATGGTAAAAGTATCGCTTATTCAAGCTTTATTTTTTTCTAGTAAAATACATTTTATACCACTTAATTACGTTTATCGTAAAACTTATTGTAATACATTTTTAACTATAATAAATTTGATTTTATTTACAAAAGATACAGAATTTATGAAATAAAAAATTTATTTTTGATCAAATTTACATTATAATTATGGCTAAAGAATTGAATTCTGATCTTGGAAAACTCCTATTACGTGTTTCAATAGGCGGATTAATGGTCTTCCATGGAATATCAAAATTATATCATGGACACGATTTTATAAAAGGAATGCTTACTTCAAAAAATTTGCCTGAATATCTCTGGCTTGGTGTTCCTTTAGGGGAAGTATTTGCTCCTATTTGTATCTTATTAGGGGTTTTTACAAGGATTTCATCCCTTTTAGTAGCATTTACTATGCTTATGACTTTTTATTTGGTGCATGGGATGGAAGGTTTTTCACTATCGCAAACCGGAGGTTTAAAAGTTGAGCTTAACCTATTTTATTTATTAACCTCATTAGCGCTTTTCTTCTTAGGTTCTGGAAAATATAGCGTATATAAAGGAAACAAAGGAATTATGATATAAATGATTTCTTTCTAATTTTTGTTCATTATTTTTTTACTACTATATTAATCCATACATGAATTTTGAAAAAATATTTGCCCATAATGAAACATGGATAGCAGAAAAGTTATCTATCGATAAGGAGTATTTCCATAAGCTATCAGAAGGACAGAATCCTGAAGTTCTTTATATTGGCTGTTCTGATAGTAGGGTAGCAACAGAAGAATTACTTGGAGCTAAGCCCGGAGAAGTCTTTGTCCATAGAAATTTAGCCAATATGGTTATTAGCACAGATTTTAATGTTCAATCTGTAATAACTTATGCTATCGATCATTTAAAAGTTAAACAAATTATTGTTTGTGGACATTATTATTGTGGCGGAGTTAAAGAGGCTATGGAGGCTAAAGACCTGGGACTTTTAAATCCGTGGTTGCGAAATATCAGGGACGTTTATAGAATTCATAAAGATGAATTAAATTTAATTAGCGATTCAGAGGAAAAATACAATCGGCTTATTGAATTGAATGTGGAAGAACAATGCATTAATTTAATTAAAACCGCTGCTGTACAAAAAGCTATTATAGAAAGTAATCTAAAGGTTCATGGCTGGATTTTCGACATACGATCCGGAAAATTAATTGACATGAAAATTAATTTCAAAAAGATTCTAAAAGAGATTATGGAAATATATAATCTTTATGAAGGGAAAAGTTTATTTTAATATATGAAAAACCAACGGGTCAATTACCTTTCTCTACTAAATTAAAATGTAATTTTATTTCCAATAAAAACATTTATAAAAATAATGGGAGAGTTAACTATTTGCTAATCTCTCCCAAAATAAAAATAATAAAGTAATTGTTTTATATTTTAGTCCATTCGATACCAAAAACTAAATAAGCGATAATTAAGGTAAATACAACATTAAAAGTTTGTGCACCTAAAAATACTAAAGTAGCTTTTCTGTTTTCTTTATTAATTAACGTTTTAAAATTAGTTTCTAAACCTATGGAGGTAAACCCTAAGGCAAACCATAATCCTTGAAATTTCTTCAATACAGCAAGAACCGGTTTGTAGTGCTCAGTTGGAATAACAAATGAGAATAACAAAGAAGCTAAGATAAATCCTATAACAAATTTAGGAAATCGATCCCAAATTACTTTTAGATTAGGTTTATCAGCAAACTCATTCCCTTCTTTTTTAGTATAACTCCAATAAACAGCGATTAAAAAGGCAGCAATGCCTAACAAAACATTTTGTGAAAATTTAACTATTGTACTAATTTTAAGTGCTTCTTCACCATAAACGGCTCCGGTTGCAGCTACTGCTCCGGTAGTATCAATTGTTCCACCAATCCATGCACCGGCCATTACTTCTCCTAATCCTAATAGTTTAGCTAATGCCGGCATAATGATAATCATAGGAACAGCAACTACTAAAACTAGTGAAACTACATAAGATAATTTTTTGGAATCTCCTTTTATTGCTCCTGCCGTTGCTATAGCAGCTGAAACTCCACAAATGGATACCGCACTGGAAAGCATCATAGACATTTCCTTATCTATATTGAATTTTTTGCACAGCCAAAAAGAAAAATACCATACAGAGAAAACTACTACTACTGATTGTATTAATCCCAAAGCACCCGCCTGCATAATATCTTGAAAAATAATGGTTGAGCCTAGAAAGATCAATCCTATTTTCACATACATTTCAGAAGATAAACATCCTTTCATCCACTGAGGAGTACCTATAAAGTTATTGATAACTAATCCTATAAGCAAACAAAATATTACGGTTTCAAATCCCCAATAATTCATTACCGAGTTTCCGCCAATCACCATGGCAACTATAGTAAGAATGAACAGTAAGGGAAACCCTTTTGCTGAACTCATAGGTTTTCCTTGTAATAGATCTGCCAATAGTAATAAAACATAAGAAACAATAAAAATGATAAAAATGTTTATAAAATTTTTACCTGTTAAAACATTGGACAATAAATCGTCACCAGTGCTCCATTTAAATGTAGGCCAACTTAGTGTATACCCGAATGAAGAATATAAAATAATACCTAATACTATGACTAATCCACCAATTATTGTGGCTGTCCAATCCTCTGTTAAACTCAGTTTTTTCATTTCTTATTTTTGATGTTCTTTAAAAAAGTTTTTTAGTTTTATTTTAGATCAAAACTCCGCAAATGTAATAATTCCTATCGAAATAATAGGAATTCAACTAAAATTTTTTACCCAGATTCGCAGTTTGTAGCAAATACACCCTTATATTGTTTATAAAAAATGTATTTTTGCACTATTGTAGAAAATATGAAGAATATAAGAAATTTTTGCATTATTGCCCATATAGATCATGGCAAAAGCACTTTAGCAGACAGACTTTTACAACAAACCAAAACTATTTCTGATCGCGAGCTGCAAGAACAGACCTTAGATGATATGGACTTAGAACGCGAACGGGGTATTACTATAAAGAGTCATGCTATTCAAATGGAGTATGAATATAAAGGGGAAAAATATGTTTTGAATTTGATCGATACTCCCGGGCATGTTGATTTTTCTTATGAAGTTTCTCGTTCTATTGCTGCCTGTGAAGGTGCCTTATTAATTGTTGATGCAGCACAAAGTATTCAGGCACAAACCATATCCAATCTATATTTAGCGTTAGAACACGACTTGGAAATTATTCCAGTTTTAAATAAAATTGACCTACCTTCTGCAAATCCTGAAGAAGTTACCGATGAAATTGTAAATCTTCTCGGTTGCAAACCTGAAGACGTTTTACGCGCAAGTGGCAAGACCGGAGCGGGTGTTGAAGAATTGTTGGAGCAAATTGTGGAAAGAATCCCGGCACCATCCGGAGATCCTAATGCTCCATTACAAGCCTTGATTTTTGATTCTGTTTTTAATCCTTTTCGAGGAATAGAGGCCTTTTTCAAGGTTGTAAACGGCAGCATAACTAAAGGTCAAAAAGTGAAATTTATGGCTACCGGTAAGAGCTATGATGCCGATGAAATAGGAACTTTAAAACTAAATCAAGTCCCAAAAGATGTTATACATTGCGGTGATGTGGGATATATTATAAGTGGTATTAAAGAAGCTCGTGAAGTTAAGGTAGGTGACACCATCACATCGGTTGAACGCCCTGCATCTGAAGCTATTGCCGGATTTGAAGAAGTAAAACCAATGGTGTTTGCCGGAATATATCCGGTGGACACGGAAGAATATGAATTGTTGCGTTCTGCATTGGAAAAGCTTCAACTTAATGATGCTTCTCTTGTTTTTGAACCCGAATCATCCGCTGCTTTAGGATTTGGTTTCCGTTGCGGATTTTTAGGTATGCTTCATATGGAAATCATTCAAGAGCGTTTGGAACGAGAATTTAAAATGACTGTAGTTACTACCGTTCCCAATGTATCTTATAATGCCTATTTAAATAAGGATCCTGAAAAAGCGATTGTAGTACATAATCCTTCGGAACTTCCCGAACCTACGTCATTAAATCGTGTGGAAGAACCTTATATTAAAGCTTCAATAATCACCAAATCAGATTTTATTGGTTCTGTAATGAACCTTTGTATTGATAAAAGGGGTGAACTGACTAACCAATCGTATTTAACTACAGACCGAGTAGAGCTATTTTTTGAAATGCCTTTAGCTGAGGTGGTTTTTGACTTTTATGACAGACTCAAAACTATTTCCAAAGGATACGCTTCTTTTGATTATTCGCCTTGCGGAATGAGAACTTCCAAGCTGGTAAAAGTTGACATCCTTATAAATGGTGAACCTGTGGATGCTTTATCTGCTTTAATTCATCAAGATAATGCCTATACTATAGGTAAAAAAATGTGTGAAAAGTTAAAAGAATTAATTCCAAGACAACAATTTGACATTCCTATTCAAGCAGCACTTGGTGCTAAGATTATCGCTAGAGAAACTATTAAAGCTTTACGAAAAGACGTTACTGCCAAATGTTACGGAGGGGATATATCTCGTAAAAGAAAATTACTGGAAAAACAAAAAGAAGGTAAGAAACGAATGCGACAAATTGGTCGAGTGGAAGTCCCGCAATCTGCATTTTTAGCGGTATTGAAACTGGATTAAGCGTTTGTTACTTATTTATAGATTATAGGCTATAATTTGCAATTATTGTATTATAGGAGTATCATGTTATGATAATTGATTAATTTACCTTCTATAATTATTTTGTACCTTAATAAGTTATAGGATATATACTTGCATATATCTTTTCTAAAAGGTAAATACATTTATTTTATAGCTATTATCTTTTTTATATAAAAAAACTTCTAATTATTGTTATTTTATAAACATTATTTATTATTTTTATCTATAAAATTTATTTGAATATTATTTTTTATGTTTTTATATTTAATAAAAATTTTTTAAATTAATATTTCAATATTTTTTTAAATAATTAAATAAGTATAGTAATCTAAATATGTTTAGTTTTTATGTAAGATTCAAAATCCATTTAATTTTAAATAGATAAACAAATTGTTTATTATTTTTGTGAAAATTTTTTTTATAGATTAATTTTCGTAACCAATCCTAATAATATACTACAAATAGTAAAAAGGGATTCCGTGTTCTTTACCATTTAACTCAGTTAAGACAATGTATTTATAAAATTTTAACAACGGTTATATTATTGTTTTCTATCTCTATTAAAAAAATAGTTAAGAGAATTCTAACCAAGTAGGACAATTTTACAAATAGCATTCTTACAATTATAAATGGATATAGTATTACATATTTAAAAAATTTTACATGGCGATTTAAAAACTCTTATATACTATGATTTTTGAAAAAATATTGGAAGAAATAAACAATGTAGTGCCTATTTCCAGAGAGGAAAAAGAGTATCTAAAGTCTATTTTAAAATTTAAAAAGCTAAACAAAAGAGATTCTCTTTTGCATCAAGAGGAGGTTGAAGATAATTATTATTACGTTCTTTCCGGTTGTTTACGAAGTTATATTAACGACAAAAAAGGATTGGAGCAGGTTCTTCAATTTTCATCTAAAGGTTGGTGGATTGCAGATAATGAAAGTATTATATACAATCAACCTGCTAAATTCAATATTGTTGCAGATTTAGATACTGAAATATTTATTTTATCTAAAAAAGCAAAAGAAGAATCCGTTAAAAGGTTTCCAAAATTAGAACTTTATTATAATGAAAGTTTAATCCGCTCTGTAATTTTCTTACGTAATCGTTTATATGAAATATTAAGTTTATCTGCAGAAGAACGATATAGAAATTTTTGTATTATGTTTCCTGAATTAAAAAATTCAATATCTCAAAAACATATTGCCTCATACATTGGTATTACTCCTGAATTTTTTAGTGCTATGAAAAAAAAATTAAAAGACAGGCAAACATGCGTTGAGGAATTTTAATAATATATTCTTAAGTTATTTAAATTTGTTAAAATATATTTCAGCTTTAAAAAAGGAGATAAAGATAGTTGATAAATAATGTATTTATTTTAAATTTACTTTATGGACCTAATAAAATATTGCATACTATTATTACAAGAAACCAATCAAGTTACTTTACCTTCTTTTGGAAAATTTGAATTAAAATTTAATTCGGTGAGAGAGGATCAGGAAACTAATCAACTACTACCCCCCTCCTATTCCCTATCTTTTACTCAGCAACATAACCTCAATGATATCGCTTTAGCTAGCATAATTGCAGAATTGAATTCAATAGATGTTGAGAGAGCTAAAGATTTTGTTTATCAGACAATTAAGGAGTGGAAAAAAATTCTAAAATCGAAACCATATCTAACCATTGAAAATTTAGGAACATTTAGAGCTGAAAAAGAAAAAATTATTTTCAGTTTGAGTGAAAAGAGTTTTGTTACTTACAAAAATTTTGGTTTACTTCCTTTATAATTGAATTGAAATTCATGAAAGCTAAAACTCCCTCTGATTCAAGAACCATAATGACCACCATTGTGCTAACGAATGAAACCAATGCTTATAATAATATGTTTGGCGGGGATTTACTTTCTTTAATGGATCGAGCATGTGCCATAGCCGCTCAAAGACATGCGGAAGCTAAAGTTGTGACTGCTTCTGTTAATCATGTTTCCTTTTCAACACCTATTCCATTAGGAAGTACTGTTGAGGCCATAGCTAAGGTTTCTAGAGCTTTTGGATCTTCTATGGAAGTATTTGTCGATATATGGATGGATGATGCAATAAATCATACAAAAACCAAAACCAATGAAGGGATATATACTTTTGTAGCTTTAGATGAATTTATGAAACCTAAAAAAATACCTGACTTAGTACCTGAAACTGAAGAAGAAATAGTTAGATATAACTCAGCCCTTCACAGAAGGGAATTATCTTTGCTGCTATCCGGAAGAATTACACCGTCAGAAGCTGTTGAATTAAGAAAAATATTTACGATGGATAAATAAAATTAAACTGTTTCTGTAAAAGTCTGTAAATGCAAATGATCTCCATCGAAAACGGCATAGGTATAATACGAAATCCAATCCCCTAAATTTACATAGTGGCTGTTTTTATCTTCACCAATTAATAAATCCATAGGTAAATGACGATGCCCGTAAATAAAGTAATCATAATGTTTTTCATTCAATTTTTCTTTAGAAAAGACAATCAGCCATTCATTATCTTCTCCTAAGAATTTAATATCTTCCTCCCCACTAATTAATTTATTTTTTCTTGACAAATAAGTACCTAAGGCTACTCCTACATCCGGATGCAACCATCTGAAAAACCATCGAGCAACAGGATTCGTAAAAAGTTTTTTCATTCTTTTATACCCGCGATCTCCCGGTCCCAATCCATCTCCATGAGCAATAAAAAAACTTTTGTTGTTGATAATAAATGTTTGTTCTTCGTTAAAAACTGTTATTGCTAATTCTTTTTGAAGATAATCTCTCATCCATAAATCATGATTTCCGGTAAAAAAATATATTTTAACCCCCGAATCTGAAAGTTCAGCTAATTTTCCTAATATTCGAACAAATCCTTTGGGTACAACGGTTTTATATTCATGCCAAAAATCAAATAAATCCCCTAATAGGAATAATACTTGAACATCATGTTTAATTTGTTCTAAAAATTTTAAGAAAATCTTTTCTCTTTTTCTGGATGAAACTTCATCAGGTGCTCCTAAATGCTGATCTGAGGCAAAATAAACTTTTTTGCCTGCCGTAAGGTTAATTTCTATAGGTCTTCCCTTATCCATTCACCATATGACGTTTCGGTTTCATATAATTTAAGCTTCGCTAATAAAATATTTTCAGGAAGCTCTGATTGTATTTTTTCGGCAAAATCTATCAACATATTCTCACATGTGGGCTGATAATTCATAAAAATAACTTTATGTCCTTGATTTTGCAATTGCTCTCCTAATTGTTTATGTTCTGTTTGAGCGTTTAAAATAATGGCATGATCTAAAGGATTTATAATTAATTTTTTTACAATAGATTTCAACTCTCCAAAATCCATAACCATTCCATTTTTAACATGGTGTATATCATTACACGGCTCTCCTTTAACAGTAACATACAATTTATAAGAATGCCCATGAATGTTTTTACATTTACCATCATATCCCCACAGAGCATGAGCTGTTTCAAATGTAAATATTTTAGTCAGCCTTATCACAATAAATAAATTTGTTTATATTACGCAAAGATAATTGAAAAATACTCATGTGGCAAGAAATACTCTCTACTCTGTTTCCTAATAGATGTGTTGGTTGTGAAACAATTATTTCTTTAGCACAACACTATATATGCGAAAGGTGTAAATCTCATTTACCTTTTACTTATATTCCTTTTAACAACACAAATTCAATTCACAGCCAACTTAACAATTCTGCGAAAATAGAATTTGCATCTTCCTTATTATTTTTCTCAAAAGAAAATATTACACAACAATTAATTCATCATTTAAAATATAAAAATAAACCGGAAATCGGTTCATGGTTAGCTGAGATTTGGTTTATGCAAAATGAGAACAATCCTTGTTTAAAAGAAGTAAAAACAATTGTTCCGGTCCCTATTCATTCGAAAAGATATAAAAAAAGAAACTATAATCAAATTTTGCTCTGTTGCAAAAAATTAGCAACTCTAATGAATTGCAATTTCGACGAGCATGTTCTCCGACGAGTTTCTCATATGAAATCTCAAACCCAGTCCAACAGAGAAGAACGTATAAAAAAAATGGAAAACGCTTTTATAAGAAATTCAAATTGTTCGAGTCATTATTTATTGGTTGATGATGTCTTAACAACGGGTGCAACCTTAATTGCATGTACTCAAGAACTGTTAAAAACCGATGATTCTCAAGTAAGTATATTTACTTTAGCAACAACAATATAAATATAAAATATAGAATAATTCAGAAAAAAGCCCTTAAGACAAAACTATTGAAGATAAGATAATTGAATATTATCTTTATTCCCAAATAAAAATAAAAATAATTTAATAAAAAGTTGTAAAGAATATTTTTTTTTTATAATTTTATACATTAATTTTAAGTACATAAAACTATCATTTTATCAAGGAAATTTTCATAATTTTTAGATATAAATTGCTTATGAAGAAATTTTTATTTTTTATTACGTTGCTTTTTTCAATTAACCTGGTTACTGCAAAAGATTTTCCGGCCAATATTTTAATGAACTTTTATTTACAAGAGCAACCTTATACTAAATCAAAATTATATCCTAATCCGGCAGTAAATTTTATACTTGTTAAGAATTCTAGTTCTTATAAAATTGATAATATTTCTGTTTTATCCATGGTTGGTACCAATTTAATCGATAAAGATATAATTGATTCCAATCTTAATCAGGAAATTAATATTTCAAAACTTCCTACAGGAAGATATTTTGTTAAAGTTACTTATTCCGATGGAAGCAGAGAAATTCTAACCCTTATCAAGTTATAATTCTAAGCTTTAATAGCAATTATAGTAAGTTTTTATTTGGCATATTAATTGACCTTAGTACACGTACAAACTTTGGAGGTTACAACATTTCTTATTAATAATCAATACTATACCCATTTAAGATTTAAAAAAAGTAGTTCTCTTTTTTTAGATATCTGAAAGTTTGTCATTAAATCTTTAATACGAAACATTATGAAGTTCGACATATTGTCATTAGATCAAGTTATGCAAAATGATAGTGAATTTATTCCTTTACTAAGCCAGGATGAAGAAGATAAAATGATGAATGAAACTTTTCCTACAGTTTTACCCTTACTTCCGGTAAAAAATGTAGTTTTATTTCCCGGGGTTGTTATACCAATTACTGCCGGAAGAAATAAATCCATCAATTTATTACAAGATGCTCAGCAAAACGATAAGATTATAGCAGTCATTACACAAAAAGATGTAAATGCAGATAATCCGACTATAAATGATATGTATTCGGTAGGTACTATAGGTAAAATATTAAAATTACTTAAAATGCCTGACGGAAGTACCATGGTAATTATTCAAGGGATACGTAAATTTTCTATTAATAATATACTTGAAGAGGAGCCTTATTTAAAAGCAGAAATTACTTTATTGGAAGACAAAAGAAAGGTTTCCAATAAAAATAAAGAACATTTTAATGTTTTATTGGAAAGCCTTCGTGAAACAGCCATTAAAATTATTAATGAAAATCCGGCTATCCCTTCAGACGCTTCTTTTGCTATTAAAAATATTGAAGGCAGCTCCTTGTTGGTAAATTTTGTTGCTTCTAATCTTGATTTGCCGTTAGTCAAAAAGCAGGAATTATTGGAAGTTAACAGTTTGTTAGATCGTGCTTCCAAAACGTTAAAGTACCTGAACGTTGAGCTTCAAAAAATATCTTTAAAAAATTCTATTCAGGATAAGGTTAACTCCGACCTCAGCAAACAACAACGTGAATATTTCCTACACCAGCAAATGAAAACCATTCAGGAGGAGTTGGGAGGCGTTTCTTATGAAGCTGAAGTTCAAGAAATGAAAGAAAAAGCTTCGAAAAAAAAATGGAGCAAGTCTATAAATGAACATTTTGAAAAAGAACTTAATCGCTTAGTTCGCATGAACCCGCAAACACCTGATTATGGTGTTCAAAGGAATTATTTAGAATTAATGTTGGATTTGCCTTGGGAAAAATATTCTAAGGACAATTTTGATATTAATCATGCTGAAAAAGTTTTAAATAAAGACCATTTTGGTTTAGAAGATGTTAAAGAACGAATCTTAGAGTATCTCGCAGTCCTAAAACTTAAAGGAGATATGAAATCTCCCATCATTTGTTTATATGGTCCTCCCGGTGTCGGTAAAACTTCATTGGGTAAATCCATTGCTTCTGCTTTAGGAAGAAAATACGTTCGTATATCATTGGGAGGGTTGCATGATGAATCGGAAATTAGAGGACATCGTAAAACTTATATTGGAGCTATGCCGGGGAGAATTATTCAATCCATAAAAAAGGTTGGAACATCTAATCCCGTTATTGTTTTAGACGAAATAGACAAAATTAGCACCAGTGGACACGGTGACCCGTCTTCTGCTTTACTTGAAGTATTAGACCCCGAACAAAACAGTACTTTCCATGATAATTTCCTGGATGTAGATTACGACTTATCTAAAGTATTGTTTATTGCTACCGCCAACAATTTAGCTACCATACAACCGGCGTTGTTGGACAGAATGGAAATTATTGATATTTCCGGATATACTATTGAGGAAAAAGTAGAAATAGCTAATAAATATCTTTTACCAAAGCAAATCCTCGAACATGGACTTACCAAAAAAGATATTTCTATAAGTAAGAAAGAATTGGAATTTATTATCCAAGCATATACTCGAGAATCCGGTGTTAGAGGCTTAGAAAGAAAAATATCGAAAATTGTAAGGAATATTGCCTTACAAATTGCTCGCAATACAGAATATAATAAAAAATTGAGTCAAAATAAAATTATCGAAATCCTAGGTCCGCCTATGATGCCTGAAATGTCTGAAACTAATAAAGTTCCCGGAGTTGTTACAGGATTAGCTTGGACTCAAGTAGGAGGAGATATTCTTTTTATTGAAAGTATTCTTTCTAAAGGCAAAGGAAACTTAACCATGACCGGAAATTTAGGTAACGTAATGAAAGAATCGGCTACCATTGCTTTGGAATACATAAAATCTAATTATAAAGAGTTCGGTATCGATCCGCAAAAAATTGAAGAAAGTAATATACACATTCACGTTCCTGAAGGTGCAACTCCTAAAGACGGACCATCTGCAGGTATAGCAATGCTTACTTCTCTCGTTTCCTCTTTTACCGGTAAAAAGGTTAAGTCTAAATGGGCTATGACCGGTGAAATTACTTTACGAGGAAAAGTTCTTCCGGTAGGCGGTATTAAAGAAAAAATATTAGCTGCGAAACGGGCCGGTATTACCGATGTCATATTATGTGAAGAGAATAGAAAAGATATTGAAAAAATCAATCCTGATTATATTAAAGGCTTAAAAATACATTATGTAACTCAAATGTCTGAAGTGATTGATTTAGCTATATAATAAAATTATAAAAACTATAAGCCTGATTTTCATCAGGCTTTTTTATTTATACTTATAATAAATTTAAATCGCAACATTTATCAAATAATAAAATTTAATTTTTTTTATTCCTCTTAAAGTTTGAAAGTAAAATACTAGATATATAGACTTTAAATTAGCTATTTTATTTTGTTTACCTTTGATATCATGAAAATAAAAGATATTGAACATTCATACCGTTCTCTTATTAATAAAGAGATTTCAACGGTACAATCACTTAAAAAAAAGATATTTATTATTGCTGCTTTGAGATTATCAGTAGTTCTTGTTGCTGCTTTACTTTGTATTTTTACTTGGAAAAACAGCTACCTTACCGGCGGTATCATCTTTGTATCTTTTTCGATATTTATCTTGTTATTAAAGTTACATCAAAAACTGTTTTATAAAAAAAATTATTCAGAAGCATTAATAACTTTAGCAGAAAATGAATGTAAAGCTCTTAATTACGATTTTTCATCTTTTGATGGAGGCCCTGAATATATCTCGACTGAACACAGCTTCAGCTACGATTTAGATTTATTTGGCGATCGATCGCTTTTTCAGTCTATTAATCGAACATGCACCTATCAAGGTAAAAATTTTCTTGCCTATCTGTTCCTTACTCCCTATTTAGACAAAAAAACAATTTTGGAAAATCAGGAAAGCATCCAAGAATTAGCTTCAAAACAAGGTTGGGTAAACCATTTCCGAGTTTTAGGGTCTTTAAACGGAAAATTAGAAAATAAAGAAAATTTTGATTCAAATATATTTCCGGAAACATTTTTATTGCATAAAAATAAATTCTGGGAAATAATGATATATATTATTCCCTGCTTGTATTTAATCTTACTTGTATTTACAGCTTTTAATAGGGTATCTGCATTATATTTTATTCCTTTATGGATCATAACTTATGCAATTAATGCCTTTGCGAGTAAGCATGTAAATAATATAGTTAATAACATAGAAAAAAAAACAGATGTTTTATCCACCTATACCTCACTTTTTAGTGCCATAGAAGAGCAAAATTTTGATAGTTATTTGTTAGAAAAATATCGTAAAATCCTTATCAAGAAAACTTCTGCATCAAAAGCTATCTATAAATTGAATAGATATTGTTCTCAATTAAATATGGCTATGGCTTATCCGATGATTTTATTTTTCAATCCGGTTTTATGTTGGAGTGTACGTTATGCTATTAAGATAGAAAAATGGTTGGATACCTATAAAAATTATTTACCGAATTGGTTTGATTCTCTTTCTCATTTTGATGCTTGGTGCTCCCTGTCAATATATGCATATACTCACCCCGGATATTCCTATCCTAAAATAAATACTGAACATTTTATATTTGATGGGAAAGAATTGGGCCACCCTCTACTTAATCGTTCCTCTTGTGTAACCAATGATGTTAAAATTTCAAAAGAAAATTATTTTTTAGTAATAACGGGAGCTAATATGGCAGGTAAAAGTACGTATTTAAGAACTATAGGGGTTAACCACGTGTTAGCCTGTATTGGTGCCCCGGTATACGCTAAGTCATTAGAGATATTCCCGGGAAATTTGGTAACTAATTTAAGAACTACAGATTCCTTAGTTGATCATGAATCTTATTTTTTCTCTGAATTAAAACGATTGAAAATGATTATAGACAGACTTTATTCCGGAGAACATTTATTTATCATTTTAGACGAGATTTTAAAAGGTACCAACTCTGAAGATAAGCAAAAAGGATCTTTAGCGCTTATGAAACAACTTATTTCGTTAAGAGGTAATGGCATTATAGCTACACATGATTTAGTACTAGGCACCTTGGAAGCAAACTATCCCGAAAATATAAAGAACTACCGTTTTGAAGCAGAAATTGCTCAGGATGAATTAGTGTTTGATTATAAATTAAAAGAAGGTGTAGCTCAAAATATGAATGCCACTTTTTTAATGAAGAAAATGGGAATTACTGGTATTGAATAAAAATACCTGCCTATTCGGCAGGTATTATATAAATACTAAGTATATAACTTAATTTTTAAAATTTATAGAGATGATTCATCTATATCTAAACGAATAGCAAAGAAATAAACACCAACCGGGAGATCTCCACCATTATCACCCGCTCCAGGTATTGAAGATCTGGTTTCCAATACTTGTTGACGTTTTAAACTGGTACTAAAAGTTAAAGCAATTTCATGCTCATATCCTTCATCACCCGGATTTTTATCTGGAGATTGTATTACTGCAATATAATTTACATATGGAGTAGTATACCCTTGGCTTTTAGCTTCCGGATAGGTTCCAACCATAGTCATTGCATGCTCAGATGGATTTCCATTTACAAAACTATTTTGACTTGCTAAATACCAATTTCTATTATATTTCCCGTTATCGCAAAGATTACCCCCTTGATCAAAAGGTAGAGGTGAGCTAGCAGGATTCATACAAGGAGATCGTTTATTTTTAATGTGAAATTCATCGACTTTTAATTTGCTTAAATCATCTAAATCATGAAGATATGTCCAGAATAAAAATCCCCCATCGTCTCCATTATTATAAATCATATATTTAGCCATTATCATCCAAACACCCGGAGGTAATTTTAATCCTTTACCAGGTTGTGAAATTTCTACATGATCCCCCTCATCTCTATTATTCATTACAAAGTCTGTTCTAAGATCTTTTGTTTCAACTTGTCTTATACTAAATGGTTTGGGCACCCAATTAACTACACCCGTATTATCTTGAAACATTAACATGCTTCCTGCAGCTTCTGATTGATCACTGATACGAATTCCTGGTACGGTCCCATCCGTATAGATATGGACTTTAGCTTGAGGTGTTAGGGTACCAATACCCAGATTACCATTACTATCAACTATCACATCATCGGAAGTATTAGAATTTCCTTGAGTATTACCTTTTGCATCAACATGAAAAACCCCTTTAGGCTCTGTTGTATTTATACCTACTTGTGCAAAAGCAGAGGAAATTCCTACACTTCCTCCTAACATATATAATAAAAATAATTTTCTCATATAATAAATTTAAAATTCGTATAATTTATTAATCAATAAGATCCGCATCTAATCGAACAGCATAAAAGAAAGAACCTTGAAATTTTGTATTTGATGTTACATATCCGAATTTAACATTACTTGTGCTTCCAAATATTCTAAATTCATGATTTTCCCCTTTAGGAATATTAACCAAAGCTGCTAATTGCGGAGTTCCTGTAAGCCCATCTAGACCTCCATCTTGTTCTAAAGGAACACCTAAAATAGTATTATAAACCTTTTTATTTATATCAGGATATTTAGTAACATTTTTTAAATAAATCCACACATTATTTCTTGGCTTTTCATTAGGAGGAGATACTGTAGGTTTAATTACGAATTTAGAAAGAATCAGCCATCTTCCCTGAGATAGTATTACGGGCTGCTCTGTTAAATCTGCGGCACTTTCATCTAATGGTAAAGGTATATTATCCCCTATTTTACCAGTTTTAATTAAAGGTCTCGATGGCACTACCCATTTGGAATTTCCTAAAGAGTCTATGCTGACCAATATGTTTGCATTAGTTTCATGACCATCTTCCAAACGAATATTTCCGTTTATATCCAGACTAACATCAGGATTAATTTTACCTACCCCTACCTTTCCATAATAAGGAATATTATCTTCTGTTGTAAATACCACATCATCAGAAGTATTTACCGGATTTGGTATATCA
Source organism: Apibacter sp. B3935 (assembly GCF_009827705.1). Taxonomy (NCBI): domain Bacteria; kingdom Pseudomonadati; phylum Bacteroidota; class Flavobacteriia; order Flavobacteriales; family Weeksellaceae; genus Apibacter; species Apibacter sp. B3935. Next base: position 158,751 of record NZ_WINL01000003.1, on the reverse strand, counting down.
CCATTATCCTTTTTTGCATCAATATGAAATATCGCTTGAGGATGATCGGTATTGATTCCTACTCCTATTGCCTTCTTTTGCGAAATACCTATACCTGTTGCTAACAACAAAATGCATATAGTTAAATATATTTTATTCATGATTTTTTTATATAAAAATTATTATTATAATTAATAATTATCTTATTTAAATTGATCTATTCGTACAGCTCTAAAATAAGGTTTACCTGTTGAAAATCCAGTATAATCTCCATCTACATATACGATTGTATTATGATCTATACTGGTACTGGCATAAGCGCTAACCTTCATAGTTTGCCCATTGTTTATTTTAACCACATGAGTTAGCTGAGGCGTACAGGCACAAGCTCCACCCCGTTCTGTTGCAAAACCAACAGTTGTTAATACTCCTTTATCGGGTGACTGATTTTCGTCATAAAGTAGGGTCCAGATATATTGATCAAAACCATACATTTTTCCACAACCTCCACCAAATCCTGTTGAACTATTTGAAGTTCGTGTAGTGTATTTGAGTTGAATTAGCCATGTACCTTCTGTTAGCTCTAATGGCTTATCTGAAATTTTTACGGCAGGCTTATAACCACTAGGCATATTGGGATCACCGGGTATATATGGAGATGTATTTACAAAATTAGGTGCTGATGTTGATGTTGCATCAAGTCTTGTTTTAATTTGAATAATAGAACCTTCCTTGATCTCCGGCATAGGCCTCGTTTCAGCTACAAAATTACCTTCTGCATCAGAAGCAATAATTTCACCTTTAGACTGTACACCGGCCGGTTTTACTCGTAATGCTTGCCCTTTTGTCCCTATAATTTCGAGCTTTGCTTTCGGAGTTCTGGTACCAATACCTACATTTCCTTCTGAATCTACTATAAATTCATCAAATTCTTGATTTAAATTGCCTTCTTTTCCACTTACAATGTGGAAAACTCCTTGAGGATCTTCTGTGTTTATTCCCACATTTTTGGTTTGAGAGAAAGAACAAACGGAAATCACTCCGAGTAATGAACATAATAAAACTCTCTTTTTCATAATGAATTATTAATTAACATATTACTTATTAATTGATTTTCTACTTTTTAATTTAAAAAATCTATCCTATTTTTAATGATCATCTTTCTTTTTTCATTATAAAAATATAGTACCTACAAGGGCATTAAAAATAGATGAACGCTTAATTTTTTAAACTTTATAACACTTTAACACTAACTTTATGGCGGTAAAGATAAACAAAAAAAATATACAATCACAAAGTTTATATAACATATATATTTTTTATATATTTAAATCAAATAAAGTGATTTTAATTTATTTTTTAAGTATACAGCTAACTCATATTAATAATTTTTAAAATATAAATCTTTTAAATTATATTGATTAAATATTTACTTTATATAAATTTAAATTTTAAAAGTATGCATATAATAGCATTTATATCTTAAAAGATCCATTCTTTTTATATCAATTCATGTCATTATTAAAAGGCGTAAAGATATTTTAACACTCCTAAAAATTTATAAATCGATTATTTAAGTAAATGTTTATACATATACAGAATTGATAGATTATTTAATATAAATTTTAACAAATATTAAGTAGCATAATTCATAAGTTTATTTCATTCCATTCGTGCCGATAAAGTAGTTATTTACATTGATTATTGCTTTCTTATATTAGAAGTAACTGCATTTAATCCTAAATTAATTTGAAATTTTCTTATGATAATTTTTAATAAACTTTTCTCTATTACTAATAATTGCTTCTAAAGCCTCTAATACATCATTTTTTTCACGGGAAAAACGAGCTCTTACGTTTTCAGGAGTTATATTCAATAATTTAGATGCCAAAATATAATCTCCCACTTCAATTTTTCTTTTTATTTGTTCTACTGTCATAACAATAATATATTTTTTGATATCTTTGTTTTATCTCAACACAAATATATATACATTTTGTTTATCTTAAAATTTTTTTACACGAAATGTATATTTTTATACATGCTATGGATAAAGTTATTATTTTAAATGAAATTAAAAAACACTATGGATACACTAAAGATTCTCAGTTAGTAAAACATTTGGGAATAACTTCTCAAATTTTGTATAACTGGAAAAAACGTAATTCATATAACATTAAATTAATTTATACAAAATGTGAAATTTTCAACTATGAATGGCTATTAACAGGAAAACCTCCTATGTTGAAAAAAGATAATACCATTACAAATAATAATAATTCTATAGCTGAAGAATCAAAAAATATTTTTCTTAAAGGCCAAAAAAATTATATTCCTTTATATAATTTGGACCGTAATGGGGGTTTAAAAAATATTTTTGTAAAAAAATTTGATCAAAATTTAATTATAGAATTTATCAAAATACCGGATTTAGCTGATTGTGATGGGGCAACATATGTTAAAGGCAATTCCATGCTACCAACAATCCAAAACGGTGACATTGTTATTTTTAAGACTATTTCCCTTAATGATTTATTTTGGGGAGAACTTTATTTAGTCGAAATATGCATGGATGACGATTCATTTTATTTATTAATTAAGTATATACAAAAATCTGAAAAAGGAGATAAATTTATTAAACTTACAGGGCAAGATAATAAAAGTAGTTACCATGATATTCCTATTTCTAAAATCAATGCAATAGCCCTTATCCGTGGAAGCTTACGAATATTCTAAATGCGCCTCCCTACATTATTTATCTCAATATAATTTATATATAATTTTTTTATACTAATTGTGTTAGATTATTGTAATGTTGTTGTGACAATTTAATAATTTTTAGTATATTTGTCTAGCAACCAAACACTTATATAAACATTCTGTTTATTTTGATCATTTATTTATTTAAATTAATAAGCTATGAAAAAATCTGTCCTATTAAGTAAAATAAAATTATTTTATGGATTTAAAAAAGATTCTGAATTGGCTAAATATCTTAATATTTCACCTCAAACTTTTTCAAATTGGAAAAAACGAAATAGCTTTAATCCTTTATTAATCCACGCTAAATGCCCTGAAATTAACCTTGAATGGATATTAACCGGAGAAGGTCCTATGTTAAAATCACCAATTTTAGATAATGATTTTTCTTTACCATTATTAGAAGAACCATTAGTTAGATTTGAAGATAAAAGTAATTTTAATATACCACTATATAACTTAGACACCAATGGTGGATTAAAAAATATTGTTCATAAAAAATCTGAAAATACATTCATTTCAGAATTTATAAAAATACCTAGTTTATCTGACTGTGACGGAGCTATTCATATAAAAGGAGAATCTATGCTTCCACTTTTAAAAAATGGTGACATTGTTATTTTCAAAAATGCTTCCATAGATAATATATTTTGGGGAGAATTATATATAATTGAAATCGCCTTATCGGAAGATTCCAATCTTACCTTCGTTAAACATATTCAGAAATCCAGTTTAGGTAACAATTACATAAAATTAGTCAGTACCAATCCTATGTTTGAACCTAAAGATGTTTCCTTAGATACCATAAATGCTATCGGCATGATACGTGCAAGTATTCGATATCATTAAATATTATATAAAGTCTATAATTTATTTATAACAATTATATATCTGTAATTTTTAAATTATATATGAATTTCATGTAATTTATTTTTGAAGATGTAGTAATCAAAAAAACAATCCAATCTTTAAGACCTCAAAAAAATGTCATTGTGTCATTAATTTTAGTTTTAAAAACACAAATTATGCCATGTTGTCTCGTTTTATTCATTTATTCTCTTACATATTGATTATAAAAACCTATCCATGATTTTGGTTTATATTTTGCTTAGAAAAAATGTAAGAGATTAAATAAAATGGATTTTAATAAATTAACCATCAAATCACAAGAAGCCTTGCAACAATCCCAAGTGCTTGCACAAGGTTTAGAAAATCAGGCCATTGAACCTGCGCATTTGCTTAAAGCTTTATTGGAAAGCGAAGCCAGTGTGATTACTTTCATATTAAAAAAACAAAACTCAAATTTAGCATATATTAACTCCGAACTTGAATCTATACTAAATTCTTTACCTAAAGTTAGAGGCGGACAAATTTATTTGTCCCAAAATTCTAATAAAGCTTTAAATGAAGCCCAATTAGAATCAACTAAGATGAAAGATGAATTTATAAGTTTAGAGCATATTTTCTTAGGACTGCTTTCCGTAAACGACAAAACCTCCCAATTATTAAAAAATCAAGGAGTCACCAAAGAAGGCGTACTTAAAGCAATCGAAGAAATTAGAAAGGGAGAACGAGTAACCTCTCAATCAGCAGAAGATACCTATAATTCATTAAACAAATATGCCAAAAACCTTAATGAATTAGCTCAAAACGGTAAACTAGACCCTGTAATAGGAAGAGATGACGAAATCAGAAGAGTTTTGCAAATTCTTTCTCGAAGAACAAAAAACAATCCCATATTAATTGGAGAGCCCGGTGTCGGAAAAACTGCAATTGCCGAAGGAATAGCTCATCGAATCATTAACGGGGATGTTCCTGAAAATTTAAAGGATAAAACTATTTTTTCTTTAGATATGGGAGCTTTGATTGCAGGAGCAAAATATAAGGGTGAATTTGAAGAACGTCTAAAAGCAGTTGTTAAAGAAGTTACCGCTTCCAACGGAAATATTATTTTGTTTATTGATGAAATTCACACATTAGTTGGTGCCGGAGGAGGAGAAGGAGCCATGGATGCAGCGAACATTTTAAAACCGGCATTGGCACGAGGTGAACTTCGTTCCATTGGAGCAACAACATTAAATGAATATCAAAAATATTTTGAAAAGGATAAAGCGTTGGAAAGACGTTTTCAAAAGGTGATGGTTGAAGAACCCGATGTGGATGATGCCATAGCTATATTACGTGGAATTAGAGAGAAATATGAAGCCCATCACAAAGTACGTATTAAAGATGAAGCCGTGATTGCATCTGTGGAACTTTCCAATCGATATATTTCCGACCGATTTTTACCAGACAAAGCCATAGACTTAATGGATGAAGCATCGGCAAAACTTCGTATGGAAATGAATTCCAAACCTGAAGAATTGGATGCCTTAGACCGTAAAAAAATGCAGCTTGAAATTGAATTAGAAGCGGTTAAACGAGAAGCGGAAAGTCCTACTTCCAATGAAAGCATTAAACAAGCTAATGAGAAAAGGTTAGAAAATGTTAAAGAAGAATTAGCACAACTTAATGAAAAAAGAAATGAGCTAAGCGCTTCCTGGAAAGCAGAAAAAGAAAGGGCGGATAAAGTTCAAGAAATCCGTAAAAATATTGAAGAATTTAAAATTGAAGCTGAAAAAGCAGAAAGATCCGGTGATTATGGTAAAGTTGCTGAATTACGTTACGGAAAAATAAAAGAACAAGAGGCTGAACTTGCTAAAGCTGAAGCTGAACTTTCTGATGATCGACCTAAATTAATCAAGGAAGAAGTTGATTCTGAAGACATTGCTGATGTAGTAGCCAAATGGACCGGTATTCCGGTTACTAAACTGGTACAAAGTGAACGTGAAAAATTATTAAATCTGGAATCTGTTCTTCACAAAAGGGTTGTCGGACAAGAAGAAGCAATTGAGGCAGTAGCTGATGCTATACGCAGAAACCGCGCGGGATTAAACGATGAAAGAAAACCTATCGGATCATTTTTATTCTTAGGAACAACCGGTGTCGGTAAAACCGAATTGGCAAAGGCCTTAGCCGAATTTTTATTTGATGATGAAAATTCAATGACCCGAATTGACATGAGTGAATATCAAGAAAAACATTCTGTTAGCAGACTGGTTGGTGCGCCTCCGGGATATGTGGGTTACGAGGAGGGTGGTCAGTTAACCGAAGCCGTTAGAAGAAGACCTTATTCTGTTATCTTATTGGATGAAATCGAAAAAGCTCATCCGGATGTTTTTAATATTTTATTACAAGTATTGGATGATGGTAGGCTAACAGATAATAAAGGAAGAACCGTTAATTTTAAAAATGCGATTATAGTTATGACTTCCAATTTGGGATCTCATTTAATTCAAGAAAATTTTGAAAAACTGGAAGGAAATAATTACAAAGAAATTTTAGAATTGACCAAAGAGCAGGTTATGGAACTGTTAAGGAAAACCCTTCGCCCTGAGTTTTTAAACCGCATCGATGAAACTATTGTATTTAAACCTTTAAATAAGAATGAAATAAGAAGTATAATAGATATCCAATTAGATTCTCTTAATAAAATATTAGATAAAAAAGGAATTCGCATGAGCATGACCGATGAGGCTAAAGATTATATAATGAGCAAAGGCTATGATCCTACTTTTGGCGCCAGACCTTTAAAAAGATTGATTCAACATGAAATTTTAAATCAATTATCTAAGGAAATTTTAGGTGGAAAAATTAATGATAATGATACCATCGTTGCAGATTATTTTCCTGAAACCGGTCTAGTTTTTAGAAAAGAAAATTAATAAGAATACATAAATCATAATACATTATTAAATTAAAAAAAGGGTATATTATTTATACCCTTTTTTGGTTTCAATTAATAAAAGTACTTCATATTATTTTTATTTTATATTTACTCCTTATATTTAGTATTCAACACTTACTATCTTAATTTATAATACATATATTTAAAGATGATGATATCATTTAAAATTAATTAGTTTATTATCATATTAGACGATAGATCTATAAATAAAACCTGATAAAAAATGTTTTTAGATAAGTTTGTAACAAAATAAATAATTATTCTACTTATAATACTGAAAATTCATTTACATAAGAATGAAACTAAACAACAGTATAATCGCTTTTTTCATAGTCGGATTTATTTCAGCGCAAAAAGTATGGTCTTTCAATGATTGTTTATCTTACGCCAGAGAAAACAATTTGCAAGTACTTGCTTCTAAACTAAATGAACAAGTTCAAGAAAGTAATTTAAAAATTGCTAAAAAAGAAAAACTACCCGATCTGAAAGGTACTATAACTAACGGTATAACTTTTGGTCCATTGGCTACACAAAAGGTTACCCAAGATGGTGTAACAGATTTTACCATAGACTCCTATTATAAATATACAGAAGGATATCAAAACAATCTTGCTCTTGAATCCTCCATGATACTTTATAACAACAGACGTTTACGATTAACAGAGGAAAAAAACGCTTTCTTGGTTCAACAAAATCAATATACCACTGAAAAAATCAAAAATGATATCTCACTACAATTAGTAGGAAATTATTTAACCGTTCTATTGAATAAAGAGCTTTTAGGAGTTCAATTAAATTCCATGGATACTCAAGCAAAAGATAAAGACAGGAATGAAAAATTATATAATGCCGGTAGTATACCTCTCAGCACTTTATATGAATCAAAATCCAATCTTGCGAACGCTAAACAAACGTATGAAAATGCTAAAATTGAAGTAGATCGTTCACTAATGGTTTTAGCCATGTTACTTCAAAAAGATTATCGAGATTTTCAGATAGAGGATGTTAAAGTTTCCGATGATATAGGAATGCCTCTTATCAATTTGGATGATATCATCAATTATGCTTTTAATAATCAACCGGTTATTAAATCTGCCGAATTAGGGGTTGAATCAGCAAAGAAAGATATTGATATTGCTAAAACCGCTTTTTATCCTTCAATTACCGGCGGATATAAAGTAAGTACTTTTTATCAGGATTATTTCGATCGTTCCAGTAAATCTATAGACGACCAATGGTATGACAATCACTCTCAAATGGTATCAGTAGGGGTTAACATTCCCATATTTAGTAAAGGAACAAATAAAATAAAAGTTCAGCAATCCCGAATTAATCAATTGATCCAAGAAAATCAGCTGGACCAAGAAAAATTAAATTTAAAGCAAAATATACAAACTTCTTATTTTGACGTAAATTCAGCTTATCAAACATTTACTTCAGCAAAAGAATTGGTAGCATCCACCGAATTATCCTATGAATTTGCACAAAAGAGTTTCACTGCAGGAAAAATTAATATTTACGATTTAAATACTGCAAGAAATAATTATTTCAATGCATTATCTCAAATGCTTCAAGCTAAATATTCATTTTTATTCAGATTAAAAATTCTTGATTTCTATATTGGTAAACCGTTAGAAATTTCATCTGATGAAAATACTAATTATAATAATTTAACTCCTGGTAAAGAAACGGTACAGGCAATAAATGATTTAACTTCAACTGATGTGGAAATTAAAAAACCGGAAGTTATAAAATCAAATAATATTATTCAGGAAAGAAAAAATGCAAATCTTTCAACCCCAAAAACAACCGTTATAAAACCTGAAAATATTAGCAATGCTAAACCTAAGCCTTCTGTAAAATCTAAAGATGAAGTAAAAACTAGTTCCGTTCCTGTTACGGCTCCTGTTAAAAATAATAATTCATCTCAACCCATAAAAACAGAAACGGTGATTAGTAAAAATATTCCGGTTAAATCATCAAATGAAAATTCGACAGTAAAACCATCAACTAAAAATGATGCAGATGCTAAACGGGAAGCATTAATTAAAGAAAGAAGATTAAAATATAGTCAAGGCGCCAAACCTAAATTCCAGAATGATGCTCAAAGAGAAGCCTTAATTAAGGAAAGACGAGCTAAGCTGAGTAAAGGAATATATGACTAACTACTATGAAATAAAAAGGCCTTTACCAATTGGTAAAGGCCTTTTATTTTGAATTAAGTTTATTATTTACTTATATAAACCATACAACTTCTGTATATACTTACCTATAATATCAAATTCTAAATTTACTTTATCTCCAATTTTCAGATATTTAAAATTTGTATGATCCCATGTATACGGAATAATTGCAACTGAAAACTCATTGTCCTTACTATCTACCACTGTTAAGCTTACTCCATTTACAGTGATTGAACCTTTTTCCACGGTGATTTGTTTACCTGTATAGGTAAAAGTCAATAAAAAACTTCCTTCTTGATTTTCTATCGATTTCAATTCCCCTACTTGATCTACATGCCCCTGTACAATATGCCCGTCTAGTCTATCTGATACTTTAACACATCTTTCCAGATTAATATGATCACCAATGGCAAGAGTTGAAAAATGCGTTTTTTTTAATGTTTCAGCAATAGCTGTTACCGTATAAAATTCCGGATTTATATCTACAACTGTTAGACATGTTCCATTATGAGCTATACTTTGATCTATTTTTAATTCATCAATAAATGAAGCGGATATTGATATGGAAAGATTTTCATCTATTTTTTCCATATTTACTATCTTTCCCGTTTCTTCTACAATACCTGTAAACATATTCAATTTTTATTCAAAAATACTATTTTATAATTTTTTTTAAATAATCAATTGACAATTGACAATATTTAAACTCTCTAATATTTTGTTTTTAATTTATAATTATTGTTGATTTATAAATTAAAAAGCTTTATTTAATATAGCAATATTTCTATTTTATTAAATTATTATAAATTAAGTATATATTTTTTTCTACTTTTGTTATAATAAATTTCACAGTTCATATATGAGCGTTAAAAATAATAAGCTAAAAATAGGAATTAGTATAGGAGACCCTAACGGTATAGGAATTGAAGTAATATTGAAAACCCTTCAAAATAAAGAAATCTTGGATTTCTTTACACCGGTAATTTTTGCTTCTACTAAATTATTATCCTATCAAAAAAATATTTTCGGATTAAATTCTATCTATTTTCAAGGAATATTCAAAGCTGAAGAAGCTATTTCCGGAAAAATAAACGTTGTGAATTTATGGAAAGAAAATGTTTCTATTAGTTTTGGCAATTCAACCGAAGAAGGTGCCAAAATAGCTAAAACTTCTTTATTAGCTGCTGTTGACGCTTTAAAACAAGGTTCGGTGGATGTTTTGGTTACAGCTCCTCTAAATTGGGAAAGCATGCAAACCCAAGTATTAAATTTTTTAAATCATACAGAATATCTTGAAAATACTCTTAAGGAGAAAGCCCATTTACTTTTAGAAAACAACGATTTAAGGATTGCGTTTGCCACGTTTAATACTCCAATATCCAAAGTCTCTGAACTATTAAGTAAAGAGTTAATTAAAAAACAAATTAAAGCTTTACATACTACTTTAATTCAAGACTTCTGTATTGAAAAACCTAAAATTGCGGTTTTAGGATTAAATCCACATGCAGGAGAAAATGGTCTATTGGGAAAGGAAGAAATTAATTGTATTGAGCCGGCGGTTAAAGAATCTTTTGATCGAGGCATTCTCTCCTTTGGTCCTTACTCTGCTGATAGTTTTTTCTCGCCTAGTATTTATACTTCGTTTGATGGAATATTAGCAATGTATCACGATCAAGGGCTTATTCCTTTTAAAACTCTAGCTTATGAATACGGTGTAAATTTTACCGGTGGATTATCTGTTGTTCATACTGAGCCCAATCATGGAACAGCTTATTCGATAGCCGGACAAGGAATTGCGGATGCAAAATCATTTGAACAGGCAATTTTTGATGCGATAAAAATTTATAAAACTAGAAGAGAATATGTGAAATTAAAATCAAATGCCCTTCAAAAAACAAAAATTGAGGGTATTGATATTACTGTTGATGAAGATCTTCCCGAAGAAGGAGAAGTATAATCGGATTGAAGTATAAATTTGAATATTGTTATAAACTAAAATAAAAAAACTTTAAAATTAATTTTAAAGTTTTTTTTATTTTTATGTATTAAGTAAACTGTCTACCTGGCAATATTAACAGCTCTCGTTTCTCGAATAACAGTTACTTTAACCTGTCCCGGATACGTTAATTCATTTTGAATTTTTTCACTTATTTCAAAAGACAATTGTGACGCTTTCTGATCATCTATTTTTTCACTTTGAACCATTACGCGTAATTCTCTACCGGCTTGAATTGCATAAGCTGTATTAACGCCATCAAAACTTAATGCTACATTTTCTAGGTCTCTCAGTCTTTGAATATATGATTCTACTACTTGTCTCCTTGCTCCCGGTCTTGCGCCGCTAATTGCATCAGCTACTTGAATAATAGGCGCAATCAAACTTTTCATTTCAATTTCATCATGGTGGGCACCGATGGCATTAATAACGGTTTGATTTTCTCCATATTTTTCCGCCCATTGCATCCCTAATATTGCATGAGGATATTCGGATTCTTCTTCAGGAACTTTTCCAATATCGTGCAATAATCCGGCACGTTTTGCGATTTTTGGATTAAGCCCTAGTTCGGAAGCTAAAATTCCTGCTATATTAGCAACCTCTCTTGAGTGCTGCAAAAGGTTTTGTCCGTAGGAAGAACGATATTTCATTCTACCGACCATTTTTACTAATTCAGGATGTAATCCATGAATTCCTAAGTCGATAATGGTCTTTTTACCGATCTCTATAATTTCTTCTTCTATCTGTTGCTGGGTTTTAGCTACAATTTCTTCAATTCTTGCCGGATGGATTCTTCCATCGGTTACCAGTCTATGTAAAGATAATCTGGCTACTTCTCTCCTAACCGGATCAAAACAAGAAAGTAATATTGCTTCGGGAGTATCATCAACAATAATTTCAACCCCTGTAACTGCTTCTAAAGCCCGAATATTACGCCCTTCTCTTCCTATAATCCTACCTTTTATTTCATCTGATTCTATATTAAAAACAGATACCGAGTTTTCAATTGCTTGTTCAGTACCTACCCTCTGAATGGTTTGTACTATAATTTTTTTGGCTTCTGCCTTTGCATTCAGCTGCGCTTCTTCAACAATGGCTTGAATTTGAGCTTGAGCTCTGGATCTTGCTTCCTGCTTTAGCGCTTCCACCAATTCAGCTTTTGCATCTTCAGCAGAATATCCTGAAATTTTTTCTAATATTTCTACCTGCTGTTCATGCATTTGATTTAATTCAGCTTGTTTTTTAGTTAGCGTTTCCGCTTTAATCTGATTATCATTTATGGCTTGATCTAATTGCTTTTTTTGAATATTATTCTGATGCAATTCGTCATTCAGCTTCGTTTCTTTGTCTTTAATTCTTTTTTCCACTTCAAGCATTTTCTTTTCTCTTTGATTAATTTGCTCTTCGTGTTGTAATTTTAATTCTAAGAATTTTTCTTTTGCTTGAAGCATTTTTTCCTGCTTAATGTTTTCGGCCTTAAGCTCTCCTTCCTTTAAGATCGCAGCAGCTTTGTCTTCTGCTTCTTTTAATTTATTTTCTCTATATTTATTTAGAGAACTTTTCGATAAGAAGTATCCTATAAATCCCCCAATAAAAAGGGTGGCGATTAACTCAAATATTATCGTTACATTCATACAATTAATTTATATAAAAAAACCTACATCAATCCTATTAAACTTTGATTTAAGTAAACTCCAATAAACAGGATTCAAGCTATGCTTTTTTCTCTGTAATCTGCTGTTGATATTTCTATCAAATCATCTGAAAAGATGAGAGGCAGCCCGCCATTAAAAAAAACAATCACTCAGTCAGTCAATTCGTGTTGAGTTTACTAAATTGAGTTAGAATCAATGTAGGTTATATCTTTGTTCTACATTTAATTTTAAATTCTATGATCTATTTGGAAATGCGTTACTTTATCTATAACAATTTTTTTATTTTTTTTATTTTAAGCAAAATTTCATTTTGTTCTTGAGATTTTTCCCTTAAAATGTTTTCTAATTCTGAAGCTAGTTGTAAAGCCGCCATAGCTAAAGCATCTTGTTTTTCAGAAATGTTATAGTTTTTTTCAAAAGTACTAATGTATTTTTCTATTTTTTTTGCAGCAATTCGTAATATCTCTTCTTCCTCACTTTGTACTACTAGGGGGTAATTTCTTCCCGCTACTCGTATATTTACTTTTTGAGACATTTTTATTTATGAATTCTGCAATTCTGAAATACATGCATCTATTTCTTTAATCATTCTATTCATCTGCAATTTCATCAACTTCTTATATTCTCCACTTCCCGAAATTGCATTAATAACTTTCAATCTTTTATTAAGCTCTTCAAGTTCTTTATATTGTTTTTCTTTCTGAATAAATTTATCTTCATTTTTTAAAAGAGAATTTTCTAGATATTCATTTTTTCTTTTCAATTCTTCATTTTCCTTCTTTAATTCGAGAATCTTATTTTCCAAATCATTAATTCCCTGAATAATCTCTTCCATATTAGAACGAAAAATTTACTATTCTAACTCTCTTGCAAATATATGAAATTCTTTTTTAAAAAAGTTAATATCCTAATATAATAGTTTATCCAACAAAATTTCACCTACATTGTTTTAAATAACAAATCCCTGCAGTAAAATTTAAAATTTTATATGATGTTTTTAAGTTAATTATACTGAATTATTTCAACAAGTTGTTAATAAATTGAAATAACTCCATTTTAACTTTTAGTTTATTATATGCCGATAAATTAGCAGAAAAAAAAGATTTAGCAGACCAAAAATAACTAAAAATTTAAATTATTTACTATAATAAAAAGTAGTAATAAAAAGATTTAAAAATGATTATTCGAATTTAATTGAAAAGACGACAGCTCTGGTATGTATCGACTTTAATGCACCTGCCCAGTACGGAGGAGTTCCCGGATTATCTGCTACTAATTCATTATTGAAAAAGAATATCCCCCTTACTGACGGAGTCATTTTAAATCGCTTAAAGTAAAGCTCTATACCGGCTTCTAATTGATAAGAAAAGTTATTAGTTTTCATTCGGAAGATTTGATCGGTATTATCCTTTTCTTTTTTCTCATTACTTTGTAAGTTTATTAACCAACTTAAACCGGCCTGTACATAAGGTCTGGAATTATACCATCGGTCCCCGTGAAAATTTAAAAATAACGGAAAATCTAAATATGTAGATTTTACATTTCGTTTAACATCTTGTTCTGTGTAAGTAGTTTCCAGACCATTGGCAATTTCTTCATCGATGATCTTTTGAACGTTGTTAAAAATTAAATCGCGTTGTGTGAAGTGCATTGCCGGTTCCAACCTCAAATCAACGTAGTCATGAACTTTCATTTTACCAATTAAGCCTACAGTAAATCCTCCTTTAGAATCCACATCAACTAAATATCTGCCGGTATGTTCTAAACCTTCTTTGTTGGGATGAATTTTTAAATCAAAATAATTCATTGCTAAATAATACCCCCAGGAAAATTCCTGATCATCAAAATCAGTATACCTTTCCATAACGTCTCTTGAACGGAACTGCGCATTAACTCCACAATGTATTACTATTAATAATAAAACTATGACTAATTTCTTCATAGTAGAGAAAACGTTTTTTTTATTTATTTATTTTATTCCCTCATAGACAGTGGCTACTCCAAATGTCAATCTTCTAAAGCTTGCCTCCTTAAATCCATTTTTAAGGATCAAGTTTTTCATATTTTCCCCATAGGGCATAGCATCAACGGAATTGGGTAAATATGTATACGCTCGTGAATCTCCTGAAATTATTTTTCCTATGCCGGGTAATATATTTTTAAAATAGAACATAAAGAAAGGAGCAAACAAACCACCGGGTTTTGAAAATTCTAAGATTAACAATTTTCCTCCCTTTTTAAGCACTCTTCCCATTTCAGAAATACCTTTTTCTAAATTTTCGAAATTACGAACTCCGAAGGAAACTGTTACAATATCAAATTCTCCTTCTTGAAAAGGTAAATTTTCAGCATCTCCTTTAACTAATTTTATTCTGTCTTTCAGCCCTTTTTTATTTATTTTAGCTTGACCGTAATCCAACATTTTTTGGGACAAGTCTAAACCGGTAATTGAAGCTTTTGTTTTTTTAGCATGTTCAATTGCCAAATCAGCCGTTCCTGTAGCAACATCTAATATTTTTTCGGGGTTATATGCCACCACTTTTTTTTCTAATTGATTCCGCCAATAAATATCAATGTTAAAAGATAACAATCTGTTTAAGAAGTCATAATTTTCAGATATATTATCAAACATCTGTTCAACCTGTTTCTTTTTACTTTCTGTTTCGTTATATGGCTTTACAATATTTGGCATATTATTAATTTGCTGTTCTCAACTTACAAAAGTAACTGTTTTATTCAAATGTAGACCGATAAAACTCTAAAAATTGGTTTTTTCTGAATAATTTAATCCTTGATTCTATGGAATCTACTTTATTAATTATTTTAGGAAAATTTTGATTAATATTATAATAGAAATCTTGTATTACTAATTGGTTGTATTCGCCAATTTCACCTATAAACTCTTTTCCATTGATATTTTTACGATGGGCTCGATATATGGAGTCCCTGTTTTTTATATGACCGTAATATCTTTTAAAAGTGAAATAGGTTGCTAAAGAAGGATTAATAAGACCTCTTTTATTTTTAGTTATTACAAAAAAAGTATCTTTTAAAATAATATTCCCCTGTTTATTTTGACATGAAATTGTATTCTTACCCGAATTAACAGGAATTGACAGAGATTTTCCTCCCGCGAGTGAATAACTTTTTCCATTTACAAGTACTTTAATTTCTTCCTTGTTGGGATTATCCAACAAAAATTCATCATTCTTTTCAATATAAAACTTGTATATAAAAAATGAAATTAATCCTATAAATAACGCTATCAATAATCCTTGTAAGGAATTTTTATTCAGCATATAACCTTACTTTGATGCACAAAGGTAACAATATAATAGATTTTTTAGTAATTATTACATAAATTTGTCAAATTATTATCAAGAATAATATCACAAATTTAATATGTTGCAAAGTATTATAACTGGCTCTGGATCGTACTTACCTAAGAAAGTCGTTCCAAATAGCAATTTTGAAGGAATTACTTTTTATGATGAAAATAGGGAACCCATAACGAAACCGACTCCAGAAATTATTAAAAAATTTGCAGATATCACTGAAATAACTGAAAGACGTTACGTTGACGACAACAATGTGATGAATTCTGATCTGGCAGCAGAAGTAGGTAGATTAGCAATTGAAAATGCAGGAATAGATAAGGAAGAACTCGATTATGTTATCGTAGCTCACAATTTTGGAGATATCGATGCTAATGAAAGACAAGTAAGAATTATGCCTTCCATAGCTGCTTTAACCAAGAATAAAATTGGTATCAAAAATATTTTGTGTAAGCCCTATGATATGAACTTTGGATGTCCGGGATGGAATGAAGGGATGATTTTAGCCGACCAATTATTAAAAGCTAAAGTGGCTAAGAAAATATTGGTTATAGGTTCTGAAACTCTTTCCAGAACTGTTGATCCTTATGACAGAAATTGTATGATTTTTTCTGATGGTGCAGCAGGTGTAATACTTGAATCCAGAGAAACCGATAAACCGGTAGGTATTCTTCATCATTATACCAGAAGCGATAATGGAGAAGAAGTATCTTATATTGCCACAGACTCCTCTTTAAATCCTAATTATGTCGGATCGAAAGCTAACATCCGAATGAAAGGAAGAAAAGTATATGAATATGCCCTAACTTACGTTCCTCAAGTCGTAAAAAAAGTGATCGATGATGCCGGATACACCATATCCGATATAAATAAGGTTCTTATCCATCAAGCGAATGCAAAAATGGATCATGCTATATTAGAAAGAGTTTTTAAATTATATAAATTAAAGGTAACCGATATTCCGGAAGGAATAGCACCCATGACTATTCAAAAATTCGGTAATTCTTCTGTAGCAACCATACCCACGATGTACGACATGATGGTTAAAGGTAATTTTTTAAACCAAACTTTAAAATCCAATGATTTGGTCATATTTGCCTCGGTAGGTGCAGGGATGAATATCAATGCAATTTTGTATAGAATGCCATAAAATTTAATTACTGAAAATTCAAAAATACATTGGGCTCTATAATAGGAATATTATTTATTGTATCATTAATTGTTGAATATTATTGCTATCAAGCTATTAAAGTATTGACAACTAATAAACTTTTTAGAAAATACTGGTTAGGTTTTTCAATTAGTGCTTTATTGATTATTCTTATTTGGTCCATTTTTATTGATAGAAATAACAAAGGGCAAGTTCATTTTTTATTAGGTTTTTTTATGATTGTTTTCGTTCCGAAATTTGTTTTGGCAATAACGATCATTTTTGAGGACCTCATAAGAATGCTGACCTTTTTAGTTAGAAAAGTTACATCAAAACCTTCTGCAAATGACGCATATTTACCTGAAAGAAGAAAGGCTATAAGTGCTATTGGTTTAGGACTTGCAAGTATTCCTTTTTTATCCATTATTGAAGGTATTGTTTGGGGTAAATTCGATTTTAGATTAAGGAAAGTTACTATAAAATTTCCTGATCTACCCGATAATTTTGACGGGTATAGAATTGCTCAACTTTCAGACATTCATTTGGGAAGTTTTAACACTAAGGATTATGATAAGGTTGCCAGAGGAATAAAACTTCTAAATGACCAAAATGCAGATTTGTTTGTCTTTACCGGGGATTCTGTTAATAATCTGGCGGATGAAATGGAACCGTGGCTTCCTTTGTTAAAAACCATAAAAGCAAAAGACGGCAAATACTCTATTTTGGGTAATCATGATTATGGAGTTTATGTTTTTGGAAAGAATGAAATTGCTCAACAAAAAAATATTGATCAATTAAACGAATATCATAAATCCATTGATTGGAAATTATTAAGAAATGAATCTATAAGACTTTATAAAGATAACCAATTCATCAACATTGTGGGAGTTAAAAATTGGGGAGCAGGACATTTTCCTAAAGATGGAGATATAGAAATTGCTTCTCAAAACATTAAAGATGGTGAATTCAATATTTTATTATCACATGATCCCTCCCATTTTGATGCTATTGTAAAAAATTTCTCAAAGAAAATGCATCTTACCTTATCAGGCCATACTCACGGAATGCAGTTTGGAATAGAAATTCCCGGTGTTATAAAATGGTCTCCTATCAAATATAGATACCCTAAATGGGCGGATTTATATCAAGAAAAGGATAAATACCTTTATGTAAACCGTGGATTTGGTTTTATAGGATTTCCGGGAAGAGTAGGAATTTGGCCGGAAATAACTATAATTGAATTAAAAAAAGGTTAATTTTGCAGTTCTTTTAATTGCAAACTACATTTAAATTAACTACGCTTAGTTATAACCATATTTTTATTAACTATGTTACAATCAATGACTGGCTATGGTAAGTCAGAAGTCAATACAGAAAATTTAAAAATTTCAATTGAAATTAAAACCCTTAACAGTAAATCTCTTGATTTATTTGTAAGGATATCGCCTAGATATAGAAATAAAGAGCTGGAATTAAGAAAAATTATCGGAAATAAATTAGTAAGAGGAAAAATAGATTTTTCTATAGTTATTGAAAATTTAGGTGCAGAAAATAATTCTCGAATCAATGTAAATGCTGTTAAAAATTATATTTCCAATTTGGAAGAATTACAAATAGAAGGCACACCCTTGGATTTCCTTAAGATGGCTATAAGAATGCCTGAAGTATTTACTAATCAAGAAATTGAAATTAGTGATGATGAATGGATTTTGGTTTTAGAATGTCTAAACGCTTCTATTGAAAAAGTAAACGATTTTAGAGCTGAAGAAGGAAAGTCTTTAGAAAACGTTTTAAAAAAATACACTCAAAATATTCTCATTTCATTATCTGAAATTGAAAAATACGAACAAGAAAGAGTGGAATCCGTAAGGCAGAAATTAGAAAAACAATTATCTGAATTGAAAGTCCAATTTGATGAACAGCGTTTTCACCAAGAACTTGTATATTATATTGAGAAATTAGATATTAATGAAGAAAAAGTACGCTTAAAACAACATTGTGAATATTTTTTTAAAGTAATTGAAGAAGAAGATCAAGCCGGAAAAAAATTAGGTTTTATTGCCCAAGAAATGGGAAGAGAGATCAATACCATTGGTTCTAAAGCCAATCATTCTGAAATTCAAAAATTAGTCGTACTAATGAAAGACGAACTTGAAAAAATAAAAGAACAAACTAATAACGTTTTATAATTAATTCATGGGGTTAATCTATCAAAAACCGGGAAATGATACGTTTCAACTTAAAGAATTGCTTCCGGGAAAGCCTATGGAAGGCAAATTAATTATTTTTTCAGCTCCTTCCGGTGCCGGAAAAACAACCATTGTTCAATATCTTTTATCCATATTTCCTGAAATTTCATTTTCTATTTCTTGTACTACACGTCCTAAAAGAGAAAATGAAGTTGATGGAAAAGATTATTATTTTCTTACTGAAGAACAATTTCAGGAAAAAATAAAAAATAATGAATTTATTGAATATGAAGAGGTTTATAAAGGACGATATTACGGAACTCTTCATTCAGAGATAGAAAGATTATGGAACCAAGGGAAGCATGTTATTTTCGATATTGATGTAAGGGGTGGACTTAATCTTAAAAAACAATTTAAAGATAGAGCATTGGCAATTTTTATAGCGCCTCCTTCTTTAAAAGATCTTGAAGAACGTTTGAAAAATAGAAATACTGAAAATTTAGAATCGCTATTAACCAGAATTCAAAAAGCGGATGAAGAGCTTTCTTTTGCCAAAGATTTTGACGCTGTTATTATTAATGATAATTTGGAAAAAGCTCAAAATAAAGCTAAAGCCTTAGTAAAGAATTTTCTCGATATAAAAGAATAAACTAATTACTTTCTTCTACCTCGAAAAATAATGCCTTTATCATTCCGCTAAAATATACATATTGTTTAAAAAATAGTATCATAAAAACTATAGGATTTAAAAATATGAATTTTTAAGAGCTTAATTTGCTTAAAAAATCATTCGGGAAAGCACAATTTACCTAAACATTTTTTAAATTCATGTAGCATTACATTATTCAATGGCTTAAATAATAACTAAGTCTTCATTGGTATTTATAGTTTTTTTAAATTTGAATAATCTTATTTGAAATGAACTAAATTATTCATAATTAACCAACTACTATTTTTTTATATTTTCATGAAAGGAAGGATAAACAAGAAAAACAGTAAAAAGGAAATTCCTTATAAGCTCTATTATTGGCTAACGGGTATTATTATTTTTTTATCTGTGCTTTTCTTTTTTAGAACTTCACTCATTATGTATTATTACATTATAAAAGAAAAATTAGCTATTGGTGAGTTCGGAAATGCAAATTTTCAAAAGAGAATTAAAACTTCAGAAGCCGAAAAGATTCAGGCTGTTTTTAAAAAATATAAAAATTATGCTTTCGGGTTGGATATAAGTCAACATCAAGGTAAAATACTTTGGGATAGCGTTCAAGACATTCATAAAGATATTCCTGTTTCCTTTGTTTTTGTTAGAGCAACCCGAGGGGCTTTTACTCAGGATGCTTTTTTCAAAAAAAATTGGAAAAATCTTACGAAAAAAAAAATACTCAAAGGCGCATATCATTATTATGATGTGAACAGAAATTCAACCCTACAAGCAGAAAACTTTATTAAAACCGTAACTTTGGATAAAGGTGATTTGCCTCCCGTACTTGACGTGGAAGATCTGCCCAAAAATCAATCGTTGGAATTATTGAAATCGGGACTTATCAATTGGTTGAACATAGTAGAAAAAAACTATAATGTAAAGCCCATTATTTATTCCAATGACTCATATTTTATCTATCATATTTCGGATCTTGATTTAAGTGAATACATTATATGGACGGCAAACTATAACCCTATAGAAAGTCCTTTGCACCAAAAATGGATTTTTTGGCAATTTACGGAAAAGGGGATTGTCAAAGGATTTACACAAAATTTTGTAGACATCAATGTATTTAATGGAAGCATAGAAGAGTTACAAAGACTTACTCTTTAAAAAAATAAGGGTAGAAATATTTCCACCCTTATTGCTCTAACTAAGTATAAATTTATTTGAAAGAAATTTACTTTAAAAAAAATTAATTTACTTTTAAATTATATGCTACCAATAAAAATCTAGAAATATTATTTGATCATGACTAAATAATTAACATTTACTATTTTATCAATAAAACTTATAATTTAAGTTAATATTTTCAAAAAACTTGCCAAAAAGTCCTTTAGATAAAGAGCATACATTAATAAATACTTGACTTTAGGGGTATGCTTATTGTATATTTGTAATCTAAACATAATTTTAATAATGAAAACTTCAGATTTTGATTTTAAATTACCTCCTGAACTTCTTGCGGATAGACCTTCCAAAAACAGAGATGAGGCAAGACTAATGGTGGTACATAAAAATACAGGAGAAATAGAACATAAATTATTTAAAGATGTCATTGATTATTTTGATGAAGGAGATGTATTTATTTTAAATAATACAAAAGTATTTCCGGCTCGTTTATATGGTAACAAAGAAAAAACAGGAGCTCAAATAGAAGTTTTTTTATTAAGAGAGCTGGATGCTGAGTCAAGAATTTGGGATGTATTGGTAGATCCTGCACGAAAAATAAGAATTGGAAATAAATTATTTTTTACGGAAGATGACAGTCTAGTGGCTGAAGTTGTAGATAATACTACTTCCCGAGGCAGAACCTTACGTTTTTTATTTGACGGATCTTATGAAGAATTCAGAAGAAAATTAAAAGAATTAGGAGAAACTCCTCTTCCAAAATATATTAAAAGAAAACCTGATTCAGAAGATGCTGAAAGATATCAAACCATCTATGCAAAAGAAGAAGGTGCAGTTGCAGCTCCAACGGCAGGACTACATTTTTCAAAACATCTGTTAAAAAGATTGGAAATTAAAGGTATTGAATTTGCTGAAATTACTTTACATGTAGGATTAGGTACTTTTGCTTCAGTAGAAGTTGAAGATCTTTCCAAACATAAAATGGAAAGTGAACAAATTTCCATTTCAGAAAAAACTTGTAAAATAGTAAATCATGCCATTGAGACCAAACACCGTGTATGTGCTGTGGGTACAACTTCCATGAGGGCTATTGAAACCTCAGTTTCTGCTAATAAACGATTAAATCCATACGAAGGATGGACCAATAAATTTATTTTCCCTTCTTACGATTTTGGTATTGCCGATTCCATGATTACCAACTTTCACACTCCTAAATCAACTTTAATGATGATGGTTTCTGCTTTTGCCGGATATGATTTAATTATGAAAGCTTACAAAGAAGCTATTAAAGAAAATTATAAATTTTACTCCTATGGAGATGCCATGTTAATCATTTAATAATAGCATTATAGTAACTTTGAATCAAAATAAGAAAGATATAAGAGCCTTAAGTTTACAAGAACTTGAGGCTTATTTTTCCTCGATAGGAGAAAAACCTTTTCGAGCCAAACAGGTTTATGAATGGCTATGGAATAAAAATGCTCATTCTCTTTCAGAGATGACCAATCTTTCCAAATCTTTACGTGAAAATTTAGAAAATCATTTCTCGATTAAGCCGGCAGAAATCCACGTCATGCAAAGATCTATCGACGGGACAATTAAAAATGCCGTAAAATTACACGACGGAAATGTCGTGGAATCGGTTCTGATTCCTACCGCTAAACGGACTACAGCTTGTGTTTCTTCGCAAGTTGGATGCAGTTTGGATTGCACTTTTTGCGCTACGGCACAATTAACACGAATGAGAAATTTAACTGCCGCAGAAATCGTAGATCAAGTAACTTTAATTGATAAACAAAGCAGAGAATATTATCAAAAGCCTCTTTCCAATATAGTGTTTATGGGAATGGGGGAACCTTTACTCAATTATTCTTCCGTAACGGATGCTATCCGAAAGATCACGGAGGACAAAGGATTAGGCATATCTCCCAGAAGGATTACCGTTTCTACTTCCGGAATTCCTAAACTGATTGAAAAATTAGCAGATGAAAATTTGAAAGTTAAATTAGCCTTATCCTTACATTCAGCCATTGAGGAAAAACGCAATCAATTAATGCCATTTAGTGTTAAATTTCCTCTTACAAGTATAATGGAATCTCTATCCTATTGGTATCGGAAAACTAAAAGTAGAATAACACTGGAATACATTATTTGGAAAGGAATTAATGACGGCAATGAAGATATAAAAGCATTAATAAAATTCTGTAAATCAATACCGTCAAAAGTTAATTTAATACAATACAATTCCATAGAAGGAGGAAAATACACTCAAGCCAATTCAAACATAATTCAAAACTATGTTAACGCTTTGGAACAAGAAAATATCATTGTTAAAATAAGAAAAAGCAGAGGGGATGATATTGATGCAGCCTGTGGACAACTCGCTAATAAGCATTAATATATAATTAAGGTTTGAAGAAAGTTTAACTTAAATTCTAAGTTTACTTACCTAAATAATTATTTTTTTAATCTGTTGGCTTAGTTATCAGAATCGGTATACCATTTATATATGCCTACGAGCGCATTTATTTCATATAATATGGATTGAACAGCAAAAATATAATTATGTGATATCAGATTCAATGATAACCAAACTAAATTACTAACACTCCACAAAACCCAGGAAAATGGTTGTCTCATGATCATAGTAAATTGAGCGGACACTCCTATCATAAAAGCAATACAATTAAGTAAAAGTATGTAAGGAGAAGAATCTTTTTTAAAAAAATAATCCCCAAAGAAAAACATAAGAATTATTCCTATTATACAGAATAAGATCGTATATAGTAAGGCTTTTTGATCCATTTTTGATACTTTGATTTTTCCTTCTTGATCTTGATTTTTTTTCTTAGTCCATAGAATCAGCCCGAAAACATGAGTTATAAAATAATATAGATTACTACACGCCATACCTACATTTCCAAATAACAGATGGGTATATATTTCGCCAATATTTGCTGACATTCCCAATAAATTGGATACTATCGGCGATCTATATACCAACACGTTAACACAAACATAACCAAGCAAAGCGGTTACGGTAAAAATTAGTATATGGGAAAGTGTTTCGGCATTGTCTTTCCACATAGCATATCCCAAGTATATGGTTAAAAAAAACGCAACAATAAACCAGGTAATTCTAAGTATTTTTTCAAATTTCTTTGTAAACATTTTACTTAATTATTATATTTTAATTTTGTTTTCTTTTAATTGTTACTCCGTTCTCTGATACATACACCCCCGATAAAATACATATGGTACCTAGAAAAGTAATCATTGTTATACTTTCCTTTAAAATAATTGATGCCGAAATGATTGCTATCAACGGTACTAAGTAGATATAATTGGTTGTTTTTATAATTCCTATTTTCTTTATTGATAAATTCCAGGTAAAAAAACATACCATAGATGCTATAATGCCTAAAAATAAAAGATTAAAAATTACCGTAGGTGTTAGCAATACATCTTTATGAAATTTGAAAGGTGCTATTAAAATAAAAGGTATTATAGTTACTATTCCATAAAAAAATAATTTACGGGTTATAAAAAGTATGGAATAGGTATTACTGAGTTTATTTAAAATTAAGGTATAGATTGTCCAAGAAAGTACTGCCGTTAAAGCCAATAGATCACCCCAAAAGTTTATCTCGAGTATGAAATTACCATTAAATATTACTAAAAAAACTCCTAATAAAGCTAATAAAGAACCATACACTAAATTTTTAGTTACTTTTTCTTTTTTATTTATTACTATAGTAAAAAAAGCGGTTACTATAGGATTAGTAGACAATATTAACGATACATTAGAAGTTAAAGATAACTTCAAAGCTATATTTTCTGTTATAAAGTATATTGTTCCTCCAAATAACCCGATTAACAAGAACAGAAATTCATCTTTATAATTTTTTGAAAAAATTACCTTAGGTGAAAAAAACCATATACATATATAAGCTAATAAAAAACGGTATAAAAAGATCTCTACCGGACTTAATCCGTCATTCATTAATACTTTGGTTGAAATAAAGGTAGTACCCCATATACAAATCGTTATTATAGCTAAAATATGATATTTTAAATTTTTGTTTTTCATACATTTAGTTAGTATTACAATAAAAAAGAACTGATAGTTTTATAAAACTATCAGCTTATTCCAAGATTAAAAAATATACTAGTTCCTTAGGAATTCATCTATATGCCTAGCCGTTTTTCTTCCGGAAGCGATGCTTGTTACCACCAAAGATTGACCGCTCACACAATCACCTGCTGCAAAAATTTTATCCACATTGGTTTTTCTAGTTTCATCGGTATGAATATTTTTTCTTTCATTCATGATGATCTCCATTTCTTCTAAAAAGCCTTCTTGAATGGGATTGACAAATCCAAGGGCCAAAAAAGCCAAGTCAATTTTTAATATTTCGGGTTCTCCCACTTCTTTCAAAGTAAATTTTCCTGATGAATCTTTTTCCCATTCAACTTCTACTAATTCCACTCCGGTTAATTTCCCCTCTTCTCCGATAAATCTTTTGGTATGTAACGACCATCTTCGCTCACATCCTTCTAAATGTGAAGAAGAAGTTTTTAAATAGACCGGAAAAGGAACGGGCCATCGGTTTTCAACTTCTTTTAACTCTTTAGGCTTAGATAGTATTTCAATTTGTATAATATTAGCAGCTCCTTGACGATTAGCCGTTCCTATACAATCGGAACCGGTGTCTCCTCCTCCGATTACCAAAACATTTTTTCCTTTTGCGTTAATAAATTCTTCTTCTGAAATGGTTTCTTTAGCAACAATCTTATTTTGCATTTTTAAATATTCCATTGCGTAATGAACTCCTTTGAGCTCCCTTCCCTCAACTTTCAAATCTCTGGGCATCTGAGACCCGATGGCGATACAAACGGCATCGTAATTTTTTAAAATCTCTCTTCCTTTTATATCTTTGCCCACTTCTGTGTTGACTATAAATTCAATGCCCTCCTCTTTCATCAAATCAACACGTCTTTGAACTACATTTTTGTTTAATTTAAAATCGGGAATACCATAACGAAGCAATCCGCCTATGCTCGTATCTTTTTCATAAACTGTTACAGTATGTCCTTTTTTATTGAGTTGATTGGCTACTGCCATTCCTGCAGGACCGGATCCAATAACTGCTACTTTTTTTCCTGTTCGTGCAGTTGGAAATTGTGGCTTCATGAATCCCTCGGAATAGGCGTGTTCCATTACGGCCGCCTCATTTTCTCTAATGGTAACAGGCGAATCTTCAATCGCCAATACACAAGTTTTTTCGCAAGGGGCCGGACATACTCTGCCTGTAAATTCAGGAAAATCGTTGGTAGATTGTAAACTTCGAGCAGCTCTTTTCCAATTTCTTTTATAAATTAGATCTTGCCATTCGGGCATTTTATTTCCTAATGGACAACCGTATTGACAAAATGGAACTCCGCAGTCCATACATCTAGATGCTTGTAAGAATCTATCTTCTGTATTTAATGTCTGCTCTACTTCTCC
Organism: Apibacter sp. B3935; assembly: GCF_009827705.1. Classification (NCBI taxonomy): domain Bacteria; kingdom Pseudomonadati; phylum Bacteroidota; class Flavobacteriia; order Flavobacteriales; family Weeksellaceae; genus Apibacter; species Apibacter sp. B3935. The sequence goes on along the minus strand of NZ_WINL01000003.1, from coordinate 132,371 downwards.
ATAATCCGAAATTCTTTCATGTCTAGGGCGATACCCTGCCTCTTTTCTGTTTATTGTTAAAAATGCTTTAGGATTTCCCATTTTATACTTTATAATATCTTAATAATCGTATTCTAGTTTTGAAATTTTCTCATTTATTGCGCGAATTTTTTCTTCTTGCAAGACTCTTTTATATTCTATTGGAGTAACTTTAATAAAAGAATTTACTTCGTTTATCCAATTATCCAATAACCTTTTAGCTAATGGGCTTGAAGTGTGTTTGTAATGATTGCTAATAAGATCATTTAATTCACGTATATCGCTAATATCTTCAATTAAGGAAAGTTCAACCATTTCCATATTGCAATAGTAATCGAAATCGCCATCCGGATTGTATACATATGCTATACCGCCACTCATGCCGGCAGCAAAATTTCTTCCTGTTTTACCCAGCACTACCGTTCTTCCTCCGGTCATATATTCACAACAATGATCTCCTGCTCCTTCAACTACCGCAAGAGCTCCACTATTTCTTACACAAAAACGCTCTCCTACCTGACCGTTAATATATACTTCGCCTGAGGTCGCACCATATAAAAGTGTATTTCCCGCTATAATGTTGTTTTCAGGCATAAAGTTAGATGAATCGGGAGGCAACAAAACAATCTTACCGCCTGACAATCCTTTTCCCAAATAGTCATTTGCATCCCCTTTTAATGTAAAAGTGATTCCTTTGGATAAAAAAGCTGCGAAACTTTGACCTGCCGATCCTTTAAATGTGCAATGAATGGTATTATCCGGTAATCCGTCGTTACCGTATTTTTTTGCCACTTCTCCTGACAGCATCGCTCCCACTGCTCTATCCGTATTTTGAATCGTACGTTTCAATGATACGGGCATGGATTGATCTATGGCATTGCGACAAGTGTTTATTAATTCTCTATCTAAAACTTTATCTATTTTATGATCTTGAAGTTTATTGTGTTTTAAAGAATTTTTATTTTTTTCGGGATAATATAATATTCTGTTTAAATCTAATTTTTCAAATCTAGGATTTTGAAGAGAGGATTTGGACTTTAACAAATCTGTTCTTCCCACAATATCGTCTAATTTGGTAAATCCCAGTGAGGCTAAATGTTCTCGAACTTCCTCTGCTAAGAAGGTAAAGAAATTTATTAGATAATCACTTTTGCCGCTAAATTTTCCCCTTAATTGCTCATTTTGGGTTGCTACTCCTACCGGACAAGTATTTAAATGACATTTTCTCATCATAACGCAACCCAAAATAATCAAAGCACTGGTTGCAAAACCAAATTCTTCGGCTCCCAGCATTGCGGCTATGACAATATCCCTGCCTGTTTTTAATTGTCCGTCTGTTTGAAGGCGGATGTTACCTCTAAGATTATTTAACACCAATGTTTGTTGGGTTTCAGCTAAACCGATTTCCAGTGGTAATCCGGCATGTTTAATTGAACTTAACGGACTGGCACCCGTTCCTCCGTCGCACCCGCTGATTAAAATTAAATCTGCCTTTGCTTTTGCCACTCCGGCAGCTATAGTTCCTACACCACTTTCTGATACCAATTTTACGCTAATTATAGCTTTCGGATTTACATTTTTTAAATCATAGATTAATTGTGCCAAATCTTCAATAGAATATATATCGTGATGAGGAGGCGGTGAAATCAATGAGATACCGGGTATGGAATGTCTTGTTTTGGCTATAATCGTGTCAACTTTAAATCCGGGCAATTGTCCTCCTTCGCCCGGCTTCGCTCCTTGAGCTACTTTAATTTGAATTTCATCTGCATTCACTAAATATTCAGTTGTAACTCCAAATCTTCCTGATGCTACTTGTTTGATTGCTGATCTCGCATTAGTTGAAAAACGTTCTTTTAGTTCTCCTCCTTCTCCTGTATTACTTTTTCCCCCGATCGTATTCATAGCAACCGCTATGGCTTCATGTGCTTCTTTACTTATGGATCCGAACGACATAGCTCCTGTAACAAAACGTTTCATTATTTCAGATGCAGGCTCGACTAAATCTATATCAATGGGTTGAGATGTATAATCGATAAAATCTCTTATAAATATTTTATCCTCTTTGTTGTCTACTTCTTGTGTAAATTCTTTAAATTTATTGTAATCTCCGGTTCGTGTGGCAATTTGAAGTTTTGCTATGGTTTCCGGATTCCAAGCATGGGCTTCTCTTCCTTTTCTCCATGCATACATTCCTAAATTGTCGTATATGGTTGAATCATGTACCCCTTCGAATGCTTCTTTAAACGATTGGATGGTATCGTATGCTATGTCTTCTAAGTCTATACCTTCAATTTTTGAAATGGTGTGACCAAAATAATCGGACAATACTTTTGAGCTTATTCCGATCGCCTCAAATACTTGAGCTCCTATATAACTTTTAAGGGTTGATATTCCCATTTTTGAAAGAACTTTCAATAATCCTTTATGTATGGATTTCATGTAATTTCTTTCTGCTGTTGAAAATACCATTTGTATTTCTCCTTTTTCAACCAAATCATTCAACATGGCAAATGACAGGTATGGATTTACCGCATTGGCTCCGTATCCAAATAATAAGGCAAAATGCATAACCTCTCTCGGTTCTGCTGATTCTACCACCAAATCAATTTGCATACGTTTTCTCTTTTTAATCAAATAATGATGGACAGAAGAAACTGCTAATAATGAGGGAATGGCGATATGGTCCAGATCAGCTTTTCTATCACTTAAAATAATATAATTGCTTCCTTTGTCCACTGCTTCTTCCGCTGTTTTACAAAGTTCTTCAATACCTTTTTTCAACCCGTAAGCATATTCATCCGGTTGATACGTAAAGGTTATAGGAATTACTGTCGATTTAAATCCCTTATAGTCTAAATTTTCAAGCAAATCCAATTCTTTATTAGTTATAATGGGATAGGCCAGTCCGACCATTTTACAATGTTCGGGCATGGGCTCTAATATATTTTTATGTAAAGAGCCTATATATCCCGCTAGGGACATTACTAATTCTTCTCTTATAGGATCAATGGGTGGATTGGTTACCTGCGCAAAATGTTGCCTGAAATAGGAAAATAAACGATTGGGTTCTTTGGATAATATGGCCAAAGGGGTATCGTTTCCCATAGAGCCCACCGGTTCTTTACCGTCTATAACCATCGGAATTAAGAGTTTCTCTATATCTTCACGATAATATCCATATGCTGATAACATGACATCCAAATTCGGAACTTCATATTTCACGCTTCTTCCCGAAGATATATCATCTAAAGAAATTCTGTTTTTATCTAACCATTGTTTATACGGATAAGCATTTGCCAATTCTTCTTTCAATTCTTTGTCATACTGAACAGTACCATTCATAGTATCAATTAATACCATTTTTCCTGGTTTTAATCTTCCTTTTTCCCTGATTTCTGAGGGATCAAAGGTAACTACTCCTGTTTCTGAAGCTACTACCATCATATCATGATGGGTAATGAGATATCGTGCGGGACGTAATCCATTTCTATCCAACAATCCCCCGGCATATCGTCCGTCACTGAATAAAATGGTCGCCGGTCCGTCCCACGGTTCCATAAGAATGCTGTGGTATTCATAGAAAGCTTTCAGTTCGGATGAGATCGGGTTTTTATCATTCCATGATTCCGGAACCATCATGGCCAATGCATGGGGCAAGGACTTGCCCGACATTACTAAAAATTCTAATACATTATCAAAAGATGAACTGTCGCTCATTCCCTGCTGCACAATCGGCCATATATCTTCTATATTTCCTATTTTTTCTGATTTTAAAACGCTTTCACGTGCTTCCATCCACAACCTGTTTCCTTTGATGGTGTTGATTTCACCGTTATGCCCGACTAAACGAAAAGGCTGAGCTAAATCCCAGGTTGGAAAAGTATTGGTGCTGAACCTTGAATGAACTAAAGCAATGGCACTGGTAAAATTAGGATGTAATAAATCAGGAAAATAATGTCTTAGTTGTAAAGATGTCAACATTCCTTTATATACAATGGTTTTGGTTGACAAACTTACTATGTAGCACCCGCACTTATTTTTTATATCTGATTCTAATAGTGCTTTTTCAAATTTTTTTCTAAGTAAATACAGTTTTAATTCTAATACTTCTTGTGAATATTCTTCTCCTTTTATGAATATCTGCTTTATAATCGGCTCATTTGCCATTGATATTTCTCCAAGTATATCACTATTAACAGGTACATCCCTCAAGGCTAGAAAACTTAATCCTTCTTTTTTGATTAATTCGGACAGTAATTCAAAGGCCTTTTTTTCTTCTTCTTTTTCCTTAGGGAAAAATAACAACCCGCTCCCATATCTGCCCCTTTCCGGAACTGCTATTCCTTGAAGAAGAACAAATTCATGAGGTATTTGCACCATAATTCCGGCTCCATCTCCGGTTTTATTATCGGCGCTTTCAGCTCCTCTGTGGGTCATATTTTCTAAAACTTGAAGTCCGTTTTCAACAATTGAATGGGATCTGACACCTTTGGTGTGGACTATCATACCTACTCCACACGCGTCATGCTCAAATTCCGGATCATATAATCCTTTTTTACAGTATTCACTTTTCCACATAATTTTTACTCAGAATTTTTTAAGTTATAAAAGTAATAATTATAAATATAAATTATTGCATAAATTGCATTATAATTTGTTATTAATAAATTATAAACATAAATTATCTAGTATTTTATACCTTAAAACGCATAGGAAGATTCGATATTATCAATTGATTTTTGAAAAATTAATATCTATCGGAGATTTAACTGAAAATAAGATATATTAATATTTTTATATTTTACAATTAATTTAACATTAATTTAAAAATAAGACAACTTTCATGTACTATATTTGCGTTATAAATTCAATTAACACAATTTTATTAAGATAATCGTAAAACAATCACTATGTCATTTAAAGCGAAATTAGAAGTAGAAGGGAAATCATATAATGTTTTGAATATTAATTACTCTTTAGCTCAAGAAACAGATCCGACCGGTCGCCCGTCTTCCCAAACCAGAGGGGGAAGGATTGAAGTTTCAATTGAATCTACCGGTGAAACTGATATTTTTGAGTGGATGACAAATAGCTTTGAAAGAAAAGATGGTAAAATAGTATTCATTAAAAGAGACAACAATTCTACTTTAAAAGAATTATATTTTTTTGATGGATATGTTGTGAAATATAAAGAAAATTTTGATTCTTACGGTAAATCTCCTCTAACGGAAACTTTTACTATTTCTGCTAAGAGTATTAAAATGGGAACCGGAGAGCATATTAATGAATGGATTTAAGATTAAAAATCTTTTAATCGGAATTAATAACTGAATTATCGGTTTAAATTAAATTTACACATATTGTATGGTATTTTTATTTAATTAAGAAATTCTATTATCCGTTTTGGTAAGATTTATAAAGTGGTTTCGGATATTAAGTTTCTAATTTTTAAAAATATTTATTTCTTATAAAAAAATAAAACGATGAATTTCAAGAAATTCATCGTTTTTTTATGAGTGTTATAATTAATAACTATTTTACATATTATTGTTCCGCCAATTTTTCTTTAATGCGGGTTTCAATTTCCTCTAATAGTTCCGGATTATCTTTTAATAACTGCTTAACAGAATCTCTTCCTTGTCCAAGTTTCGTATCTTGATAGCTGAACCAGGATCCGGATTTTCCGACAATTCCCATTTCAACTCCTAAATCCAGGACTTCTCCAACTTTGGAAATTCCTTCTCCGTACATAATATCGAATTCTGTTTGACGGAATGGTGGGGCTACTTTATTCTTAACTACTTTTACTTTCACTCTGCTTCCTATTGCATTATCACCATCCTTGATCGGTGAGCCTGATTTACGTATATCAATTCGGACTGAAGCATAGAATTTTAATGCATTTCCTCCGGTAGTTGTTTCCGGGTTTCCAAACATTACTCCAATTTTTTCTCTAAGCTGATTGATAAATATTACGGTACATTTAGTTTTACTAATGGTAGCGGTTAGTTTTCTAAGAGCCTGAGACATTAGTCGTGCATGAAGACCCATTTTAGAATCTCCCATTTCTCCTTCTATTTCTGCTCGAGGAGTTAATGCTGCTACTGAATCGATAACTACAATGTCAATAGCACCTGATCGAATCAGATTATCGGCGATTTCCAATGCTTGTTCTCCATCGTCCGGCTGAGAAATAATCAGATCGTCCAAATTGATGCCCAGACGTTGAGCATAGGTTGGATCGAATGCGTGTTCTGCATCAATGAATGCTGCTATTCCTCCTTTTTTCTGAGCTTCTGCTATTGCGTGTAACGTAAGTGTTGTTTTACCCGATGATTCAGGACCAAATATTTCAATAATTCTTCCTCGTGGATAACCTCCGACCCCTAAAGCCAAATCCAAACCGAAAGATCCGGTAGGAATGGTGTCTACTTCTTCAACAGGCTTATCTCCCATTCGCATGACTGATCCTTTACCATAGGTCTTGTCTAATTTGTCTAAAATTAGATTCAACGCCTTCTTCTTTGCTTCTGAATTGTTTGCGTCTTTGCTTTCTTTTTCTGCCATTATTTGTTTTACTTTTTATATATATTTAATTTTTCAATTGTTTTTAATCCTTTAAAATATTCGTCGTTTAAGAATATCTAAGTTAACTAATGTTTATCTTACAGATTCATAGTTTTAAGGATTTGTTCTGCATGATTCTTTGTTTTTACTTTGGTAATAATATTTTTAATTATTCCATTTTCATCAATTATATAGGTATATCGTAAGATGCCTTCGTATTCTTTTCCCAAAAATTTTTTCTTACCCCATGCTCCAAATGATTCTATTATTTTTTTATCAACGTCTGCTATAAGCGGAAAAGGAAATGAATATTTATCATGAAATGATTTTTGTTTATCTACTGAATCTTTACTTATTCCTATGATTTGATAGCCTTCTTTTTGAAGAGTTGCATAATTATCTCTAAGATTACATCCTTCAGCTGAACAACCCGGAGTATTTGCTTTGGGATAAAAATATATGATAAGTTTTTTTCCTTTAAAATCTGAATATTTAATTATTTTTCCTTCTTGGTCAAGTCCTTCAAAATCAGGAATCTTATCCCCTATTTTTAACATTGTTTTGGGTTTAAACTTTTGGTTATGTAAAGATATTCATAAAAAATATAAGTATCAATTTTTTCAAAACTCTAAATTATATATCCTTACCAACTACCAACCTAAGCAATTATATATCAAACCATTAAGCACCCAAATAATTCTCAGCTATAAATTTTCCATTTCTTTCAATTAAGTGTAAGTAAATATCATGAAATACTGAAATTTTAAATGCTATAGTATAAGATCCTTGTAATTTTTGATTACTTCATATCCTTTGTTTTTGAAATAGGTTTCCGAACATTCTAATTTTTCAGCCATAATAAAATCTCCTCCCCAAGCTCCCAGACTCTTAACAAATCCCGGATAATCACTGAATAAAACTTTTTTTACTGTATCTATATTGATAAATTCTGAAATCAATTGTTCATGTTCTGAAATAAGAATCCTAAATTGATTAAAGGTAATTTTTGGGTCAATAATTTCTCGGGTTATATTTGAAATGGCATCTATGAGATGTTCCGACTTCGATTTTTGTTTATAATGTTGTATTCCTTCTCTTGAATTTTGTTTTTGATTCAAATAAATAAATAAAAGATTTTCCGTTATTGCGGAAGATATTTCTACCTTTTCAATTTTCTTTACTTCATTTTCTTTTAGTTGATAGGTAATAGGCGTATGGGCTTCGGCACAGGCTATATCATAACCGCTTCCTCCAAAAGTTTTTTCTAATAATTTATAGGAATTTACTTTTGTCCATTGCGCTATATTATTGATTAAGGTTGAACTAGTTCCCAAGCCCCAATTTTCGGGAAAGTCCAACCGAGTTACACATTCGTATCCAACTTTATTTTCAAATTTCGTGCTTCCTAATTTTTGTACTTCTTGGAAAATATGGAGTAATTGTTTTGAAAAATTTAAATTCGTCGTTTCATCGATTTTATTGCTGTTAATATCTAAAACGGTTTTAAACCATAATTTTCCATCACTTTTATAGGCAGTCCATACCAATTTATTAGAAAATTCTTGAGTTTGGTGTATTTGAAGAGATTGTCCTAATCGAGTGGGTATGGCTAAACTTACGGCACCATCCAGTACCGTATATTCTCCGGTTAAAAGTAATTTACCGTTACTTTTAAATTTTTGTAAAATACTCAAATTATGAGAGTTAATTCTGTTTATTTTTGAAGGTATTTAGCAAATGATTCATCTAATAGTGCCGGCATACTTACACGTCCATTGACTACACTTACTACTTCTGCTTTTGCTTCAGAACATACTTTGTTGTCGGACTTGCGTATAATTTTTTGATTAAATATATAACGGATTCCTTCTTTTTCCAATGAATCTATGGTACATAAAAATTTTTCTCCTCCTTTTAGTGAACTCATATAGCGTACATGAATGCTTATTAATACTAAATCGATTCCTTTTTGGTGCAAATCATAGAAATCTAGCCCATTATGTTCTAGAAATTCATGACGGCCTACTTCATAATAGTGTTGATAATTTGCATTGTTTACGATGCCTTGTGCATCACATTCATAATCTCGTACTTTTAAATCGATTTCAAAAAGAGGAGTATTCATAATTTAATTTTTTATACGTAATAGTAAACTCTAATTTATGAAAAATTTCGCTTATAAAAAAGGAATTGTAAGATTTTTATTCATGGTTTTTAGGTGAATATATACCAGAGTATTCCTATATTTAAACGAAAATCTGTATATGGATTGAGTGGTGAACTGTAGAATTTGTAACCACTAAAACTGGAGTTGAAATGTTGTCCTTCTAGTATAATCAACATTCTTTTGACTTTAAAATGCAGAAATAAATCTAATACGGGATATTCTCCGATATTATAATTTTCTGTTTTTGATTGTAATCTAAACTCGTTGGTTACCGGTAAAAAGAGTCTGGATTGAAATTTATTAAAGTAATAAGCATTTAATCCTAATTGGAATTCTGCATTATTTTTAAATGCTTTTGACTGGTAATAAATAGTTGCTCTACCAATGAAATCCGGTAAGGGTAAGAGTTGTTTATTACTGGTAACATTTTGATATGCTAAATTAGTTTCCAAATGGAATTTTTTATATTGAAAACTGTTTTTCAAACCTACTTGTACTATATCAACCGAAGAACCGGCTTGTTTAGGAAGATAATCACTATCTAAATAGGTATAATTTTTTATATTATAAAATTGTGTAAAAACTCTTGTATTATAAGGTTTTATATGTAGTTCTCCTCCCGCTTGAACTGTTCTTTCTTTTTTCGGGTCATCCATAAAATAATTCATGGATTTATAAAAACTTTGATTATACAGCAAGTTTAATGACGGTATCTGGGATTTAACTCCTACATTAGCTTCTAAATAATAATCTTTTAAAGGACTGACTATTAAATGATTGTCTAAGTAATACGAATTTTTAAATTCATCTCCCGTCATTGCCTCTCCTTGTGATTTTAAAACAATTTCTTTCTTCCAGTTAAATGTAAGTTTTCCGGCTATTCCCACTCGATTGTCTTTGAGATTTTTAGGAAAGGAAATACTTGGATCTACTATTCGGTCAAAATTAAATTCTAAATGTTCATATTTAAGTCCTGTTTCCAAATGTAATTTATCGCTCCAATCAAAAACTGCCATGGATTGATTGGTAATCTTTCTAAGTTTTTTGGTGTTGTAATGACTTTTCAAATTGTCTACTTCAAAAATACCTTGTTTATCTGAAAAATAGGAATTTAGATTTTTAAATTCTTCATAGGTAAAGTGGGAAGATTCTGCCGAAAAAATATTTTTTATAGATAAAGGATAGGTGTTATGTCCCGAATTAAGTATTCCTAATTGTTGACCGACATAAAATCTTCTTCTTCCATATTTTGATTGAGCTCCTGTAAGGTTTACTTCCATTCGGTCCCGATCTTTAAATCGGCTGTCTCCATCTTCGAAATTTTTTGGAAATTGAATTCCTCCGTTTTCTTCATCGTCTACATTAGCTGTTATATAGTGAGTCCACAAATTATATTTTTGATTTTTGGTATGATAGGCAAGTGTGAATAAAAGTGAATTATTGGAAGCTAATTGTTCTAAATATTTTCCTTCTGAACGTAATCCTCTGTATTGTATGGAATAATTTAGCCTTGAATTGATATTATGTGTAAATAAACTTGATAATGAATGGCCTTGTTTATATCCATTGTTGTATTGAAATTCGGTCATCGGGGTCTGAACATCGAAATATCTTACTTCATCAGCTTCTATTAGGTTAAAAGATTTTCCCGTAGGAATTAAATCTATTCCCGAGTTAATTTTAGTTGAAAATAATAAAGGATTAAAAGTATGTCCTATATTCGAAAACGGCATGGCGCCAAAACTATCTTTGTGATTGTACATTCTATTGCTATAGTATTTATCTATAGTTAAAATGGTATCAAAGATTTTTTTCGCATGATCTTCCGTCCAATATTTATAGGATTGAATGGTTGGGTTATAAATTTTAATTGAATCAGAAGAGATAGGTTTACTGTTTGTTACAGGCATTTCGTTTGTGTTCCCTTCTGAAACCTGAGCAAAAGAAAATATTGAAACTATGCTTGAAAATAAACAGATAAAATATATTCTAATTCTACTCATGTACGTAAACAATATGCAAATATAAAAATAAAAAAACGGCAAAAAAACCGACTGTTTACTCTATATGTTATATTATTCTTAATATCTGTTAAAATAATGCCGAATATCATTATTTACATTCTGTATTTAAAATTATTTTAGTGTTTAATAAAAAGCTATCTATAAAAAAACCACCTTAAATAAGGTGGTTTTTTGTGTATATAATCTCTTAATACCCTTTATTTTGTTGATCTTTATTCATTCCGGCATTATTATCTATTTCGGATTGCGGTATCGGAAAAGCTAATCTGAAGTCTCCAACTGGGAAAGTAATATCTTGTTCTCCTGTTAAGTCTATTCTTGTTAAGGTTTTATTCCATCTTAACAAATCCCAAACCCTGAATCCTTCTCCTACTAATTCTTTTCTTCTCTCTTCTTTTACATCATTCATGGTTATTGTTGTTAATGGAGTAATTCCTCTTTGAGCTCTAATGCCGTTTACTAATTCTAAGGCTTCAGCAGTAGAACCTCCTCCTCCCATTAATATGGCTTCTGCCTGATTTAAGGCTATTTCTTCATATCTAACTAACTTTTGATTTGATTCTCCTGTTAATAACGGATATTTACCTTCAATATAGGTTGCATTTTTGGATGAATTTTGACGCAACATTCCGGTTTTGTCTTTACTATCTTTTTTGATTTTAGCTCTGATATCTTCAGGGTCGTATGCTGCAACTAAACTTGGATTTAAGCGGGTATTGGCGTATCCTTCTGATGAAAAAATATAACCTACACTTGAAGTACCAATAGCCCCTGCAACGCCATAAGCTAATTCAAATATTGAGTTAAGCCCTTCTATTCTCCAACTGGTTATATATAAACCTTTGTCAATTGGTGCATATTGAGCCGTAACTTCACCGGCATATTTATAGACATTGTTATACTCTTCTTTGTATAAATAGTATCTCGACATTAATCCGGCTATCGCTCCTTTAGTTAATTTTTGTTTAACATCAATGTTATAAACTGATTTTTCATAGGCTTGTTGAAAATCAGATTCGATTTGAGCATAACATTCATCTAAGGTTGCTCTTGATACAGCGAATGTTGCCGGATTGGTTGTATTGTCTAAAATTAAGGGAACACCTAAATTTTTATCTTGTGTATATTTTTGTCCAAACAATTTTATGAGATCGAAATATGCCCAAGCTCGGATTGCATAGGCTTGTGATTTAATTTCGTCAATTTTTTCTTCCGAAGTTCCATCTGTTATAGTTGCGTTTATGACAATATTTGCATTGGATATTACTCGATAGATTCTTTTCCATGTATCACTTGCATAACTGTCGGTTGCATTCATGGTAAATTGAGAAACTGTCTGATATCTTCCGGAAGAACCTGTTGAGAACATTTCATCACTTCCTCTAACTTCTCCGAAAACTACATAATTACATCCGTAATAATATTGGGATCTCATTAAGGCATAAGTTCCGTTCATAAATGTTTCCAGCTGACCCAAAGTAGTAATGGGCGTTTCATCTATTACATCGGTTTGTTGCAATTGCGGGTCTGTAAAATCATCTGAGCATGATACGGTTGAAATTAATGATGATAAAACAGTTGCTAATAATATTATCTTTTTCATGGTTATCTTCTTAATTTTTAAAATCCAACATTAACTCCAACAGTAAATGTTTTTAATATAGGTTGTTCAAAGTTACTTCCTCCTCCATTGACATTTTGTTCAGGTTCTATTTTCAGATGCCTTACTTTACTGTCAAAACAATAGGTCCAAATATTGGTTCCTCGTAGATATATTTTAAGGTTAGTTAATCCTATATCATCTAATACTGATTTTGAAAAAGTATATCCGATGGTTAAGTCTCTTAATCTGATGAAATCGCCATCATATAAAAATCTGGTTGATGAATAGTTGGATTTTGAAGAATTGGTAAGTATTGGTTTTGGATTTGAAGCATGAGGATTATCCGGCGTCCAGAAATCGCCTTGTTCTTCATATCCTCCATATATATGTATATATTGTCCGTCACTGGTAGTGTAATTTCTCCATCCATCATATATTTTATGTCCGAAATTACCACTGAAGGTTGCAGATAAAGATATTCTTTTATAAGATAGATCTGTTGAAATCCCTGCCATGTATTTTGGAAGTGTAGTTCCTTGAACGGCTCTTTCTGCTTTATTATAATCGGTAGTTACTTCTCCTCCTTTTCCATTTACATACCATTGTCCTTCTCCTGTAGTAGGGTTAACTCCCGCCCATTTCCTCATATACCAACTTTTTACGGCTTCTCCTTTTCTAACAATATTTACCCCTGTAATAGATTCACCTAACGGAAGATTTGTTACTTCATTTTTTACGTAAGTGAAATTACCGGATAGATACCAGTTGAACCCGTCAGGAGTATCTGATTTGATTATTGTTCCTCCTAAATCTAATTCAATCCCTTTGTTTACCATATCTCCGGCATTAACTAATACGGTAGAGAAACCTGTGGTTAATGATATACCTTTAGGGAATATTAAATCTTTTGTCTTTTTGTGAAAGTATGAAGCTGAAAAATTCAATCTGTGATTAAAAAATTCAGTTTCGAAACCTGCATCAAACTGTCTGATTTTTTCCCAAGTGAAATCTTTATATCCTAATTGATAGATATATCCTCCCGCAGCATCATTATAGTTTAAATCATATCCATATTGTGCAAATGAATTTAAATCGTCATATAGTAATTGATTTCCTAATTCTCCATATGATGCTTTGATTTTTAATAAATCAATGGATGATCCGATTAAAAATCTTTCATTGGAAATATCATAAGCTGCTCCTACAGACCAGAATGTCCCCCATTTATTACCTGAACCAAAGTTATTTAATGCTTCTCTTCTTATCGTTCCGTCCAGAAAATACTTTTTGCTGTAATCGTAACTTACATTCGCTGCATATGCATTTCTTGTAGCGATATATCCATTTCCGGTGGTTTCTTCATTTTTAACAAAATTATCTGTAGAATATAACCCCAGTCTTCCTAATGTAGTATTTGAAGTGCTTAAGTATTTATAGTCTTTTTTATAAGCTTCTTGTATAATTCGTGTATCAAAGTGATGGTTTTCTCCTACTGTGAAAAAGTAATTTAAAATATTCTGAACATTCCAGTTAAAATATCGTACTCTTTCATTAGTCATTCTTCCGTTTGTATTTGCTCCGTCTCCATGAATTGGATTATCATATTTATCTCTTTCCATGTTTATATACTCCGGTGCAAAATTTATCACATATCTTAAATTATTAATAATCTTGTATTCACCTTGTATATTAGCAAAAACTCTGGCTGTTTTAGTGGTTATGTAGTTATTTTCCAATAAATACGCGGCATTAAACATACCGTTAAACATTCTTCCGCCTTCTCCTAAATTATAACTTCCATCCGGATTTTTAGCAGGGTCAGTTGGCAGCATAAAGTATTTAGTTAATAACGGATTTGAAAAATATCCTCCATTTAAAACACTATTTTGTTTGGTATAAGCCGCATTGATATCTGTACGGATGGTTAATTGATCTGTAGCTTTATAATCAGTTGCTAATCTCCCACTTACTCTATCAAAGTCTGTACTTCTTACAGTACCTTCTTGTGAGAAATAATTAAGAGACGAAGCATATTTTAATTTATCTGAACCTCCGGTTACTCCAATATTTAGACTGTTTTGAGAGGTATAATCTCTTTCCACAAGTTTAGTCCAATCAGGAACCTCAGTTTTACCATCCCATAACGGCAAAGTGGTTTCTTTTGGAGCCAATTCATTATTTATATAATCGATGGCTTCTTGTTCTGTTAAATTTCTTTTATTTTTAACCGCTTCTGTTAAAACTCTGTTCCATGTTCCCGGAGTGATTGATTTTGGGCCTTTTACCGCTTTTTTTCCAAAACCTCTTTCCAAGTCAACTGAAAATTTAGCTTTCCCGTTTTTTCCTTTTTTGGTAGTTATCACAATAACCCCCGCTCCTGCATCAGCACCATACAGAGAGGTAGCTGCTGCATCTTTTAAGACCGTATAGGATTCAATATCATTGGGATTTATGGTTGCTAAAACATTTGTTGAGGGGTCTGTTTCGGATTTGTTACGATTATTGGTTAAATTACCTGAAGAAAATCTTACCCCGTCAATAATGTAAATCGGATTGTTATTTCCGTTTACAGAGGTAACTCCTCTCAATCTTATTTGTGCAAGTCCTCCCGGCTGACCTGTGGAGGAGTTTACTGACAAACCTGAAACTCTTCCTGCTAAGGCTTTATCAAATGATGCAATCGGGGCATTTGATATATCTGATCCTTTTACCACAGATGCTGTTCCTACCACATCTTTAGCATCTCTTATTCTACCGAATCCTAAAACAACTACTTCTTCAATTTCCTTTTCGTCTTTTTTCTCGATTTTTTTAGAAAATTTAAATGCTAAATCATCTTTTGCTATTACTTCTTCAGATTCTTCTTCTAAATTCGTAATTACTAAAACATCCCCAACTTTTCCTGCTGATAATTCAAAATTACCGTCATCATCGGTTCTTGTAAAAGTATTCGTTCCCTTAATTTCGACCTTTGCTCCTATGGCAGGTTCACCATCAGCCTCTTGTACATTTCCTTTAATTTGCCCAAAAACAAATTGACCGGATAAGCACAATCCTAGCACACTTAAAATTTTAAGTTCTTTCCTCATACAATAATATATACTTAGTTAAACAACAAAATTCTAACATTTTTTTAATATATCCAAAAATAATATTAAATTATCTTAAAATAATAGCTATTTGTTATAAATATAGTTAAATTATTATGTAAATATTAAATAATAAAAAAATTAGACGTAATTCATTGAAAGAACACTATAATATAAGATGGTTGGAAATAAAAAAAGCTGTATGAAATTTCATACAGCTTTTATATTAGTTATGTATAATTTTAAAATTTAAATCTTCAATTTTTTCTTAACTTCTACTTCTTCGTATACTTCCAATAAATCTCCTATCTGAATATCATTATAATTCTTAATATTCAATCCACATTCGTATCCTTTGCTTACTTCTTTTACATCATCTTTAAATCTTTTTAAGCTTTCAAGCTCACCGGTATATACTACTATACCTTCTCTAATGATACGTATTTTAGAATTTCTGTTAATAGTTCCATCTAAAACCATACATCCTGCAATAGTACCCACTTTGGAAATTTTAAAGGTTTCTCTGATTTCAACATTTCCAATAATTTGTTCTCTGATTTCAGGAGAAAGCATACCTTCCATAGCTTCTTTAACATCGTTAATTACGTCATAGATAATGGAATAGGTTCTAATTTCGATTTCTTCTCTTTCTGCTAATTCTCTGGCACTTTGGTTTGGACGAATGTTAAATCCAATTAATATGGCATCTGAAGCTGCTGCTAATAAAATATCAGACTCTGTAATCTGTCCAACTCCTTTATGGATGATATTGATTTGAATCTGATCATTAGATAATTTTTGTAAAGAATCTGTTAGTGCTTCTACTGAACCATCTACATCTCCTTTTAGGATAATGTTTAATTCTTTAAAATCACCTAAGGCAATTCTTCTTCCAATTTCATCTAAGGTGATATGTTTTTGAGTTCTTATGGATTGTTCTCTGATTAATTGCTCTCGTTTGTTAGCTATTTGTTTGGCTTCTTTCTCATCCTCAAATACCCTAAATTTATCCCCTGCAGTTGGCGCTCCATCTAAACCTAAAACCGTAACGGGAACTGATGGACCGGCCTCTTTCATCGGTTTTCCTCTTTCATCCATCATGGCTCTTACTTTACCGTGATTTTTCCCCGCCAAAATGTAGTCTCCAACTCGTAAAGTCCCATTTTGTACTAATATGGTTGATACATAACCTCTTCCTTTATCTAAGGCTGCTTCAATAACCACTCCATTAGATAATCGGTTAGGATTGGCTTTTAAATCCAATATTTCAGCTTCTAATAATACTTTTTCAAGCAGAATATCAACATTGGTTCCAAACTTAGCGGAAATTTCTTGGGATTGAATATTACCTCCCCAATCTTCTACTAATAAGTTCATTTGGGATAATTCTTCCTTGATTTTATCAGGGTTGGAATTAGGCTTATCAATTTTATTAATTGCAAATATCATAGGAACACCCGCTGCTTGAGCGTGACTGATCGCTTCTTTGGTTTGAGGCATCACATTATCATCTGCTGCAACTACGATAATTGCTAAATCGGTTACTTGAGCACCCCTTGCACGCATGGCGGTAAAGGCTTCGTGTCCGGGTGTATCTAAAAAAGTGATTTTTTGCCCATTGGAAAGCTTAACATTATAAGCCCCTATATGTTGTGTTATCCCTCCGGATTCACCGGCAATTACATTGGTATTTCTTATATAATCCAGCAAAGAAGTTTTTCCGTGGTCCACATGTCCCATCACTGTAACGATTGGAGCTCTGGTAACCAAATCTTCTTCTTTATCTTGTTCTTCTTCAATAGCAGAATCATCTACTTCAGAATCGGTAAATTCAATTTTATAACCAAACTCATCGGCTACCAATACCATGGTATCAGCATCTAACCGTTGATTCATGGTTACCATAACACCTAAAGAAAAACATGCAGAAATAATTTCAGTTGCTGCAACATTCATTAAACTCGCCAACTCGTTAACTGTAATAAACTCAGTTACTTTAAGAGTGTTATCTTTTCTTTCTTGTTCGTGTAATTCAGCTTCTTGCTCTCTTCTTTGAATTCTTTTATCTCTTCTGAATTTTGAACTCTTAGATTTTCCTCCTTTGGATGTTAATTTTTCTAAGGTTTCTTTTATTTGATTTTTTACTTGTTCATCCGTTAATTCTGCCGGACGAACATTTCTGTTTCCTCCGCCTGAATTTGGACGTCTGTTTCCTCCGCCTTTTTTAAAGTTTTTATTTTGTCCTTGACCTGATCCGCCTTTTTTATCTCCGTTGTTGTTTATTGATTTAGCAACCGCATTTACATCAACTTTAGAGTCTTTAACAATTCTTTTTCTTTTCTTTTTCTCAGAATTTGAATTTTCTTTATTGACTTTTTTAGGTTTTTGAAATTGTGTTAAATCAATCTTTTGACCTGTAATTTTAGGTCCGTCCAACTTTTGGTATTGGGTTTCTAACTTTTCAGGTTCGTCATCTTGTGATTTTTTTTCATTCTCCTCAACTACCGGTGAAGAAGAAACGACCTGTGGTTTTTCTGATTTTTTTTCTTCTTTAATTTCCTGTTTCGGCTGCTCTTCTGCATTTTTCTCTTTCTGTTTTTTAACCGGATGTGTAGGTTCCTTAGCTCTTTGTAGGTCTTCAGGAGATATTTTTCCAACTATTTTAATACCCGATTTTTTTTCTTCTACAGGTTTAGTTTCTTTTTGCTCAACATTTTGAGAGGAAGTTACTTTTTCTTCTTCTTTTTCTTTCTCTTTTCTAAAATCTTTTTTAGTCTTTCTATGAGCATCTAGGTCTATTTTACCTATTGTTTTAGGTGCAGCTATTTCATCGGCTTTAACCTTAAATATTTCCGGTTGCTCCACCTTCTCTTCCTTTCTTCTTTCCGGAATTTTGTTTATGACCACATCTAAAGACGCATCTTTTTTCATTTTATCTTCTGAGAATTCAGTAACTAAGAGCTGATACGCTTTTTGATCTAACTTTACGTTAGGGTTTTTCTCAATCCCGACATTTTGAGAATGTAAATATTCTACTGCTCTGTCAAGAGAGATATTAAGGTCTTTTAATACTTTACTTAATCGAATACCCGACATATTATACTTTGTTGTTATTCTATTTTTTTTACAAATATGATAATTTATTGAAAGAAATTTACATTATTCTTCAAATTCTTCTTTTAAAATACGGATCACATCTATAATGGTTTCTTCTTCTAAATCCGTAAGTTCTAATAAATCATTTACATCTTTTTCTAATACAGATCGTGCTGTATCTAATCCTACTTTTTTCAATTCTTCAATAACCCAGCTTTCTATTTCATCGGAAAATTCTGTCAATTCAATATCTTCTTCTTCCGGCTCATCTCTTCGTACATCAATCTCATATCCTGTTAACCAACTAGCCAATTTAATATTTTGTCCACCTTTACCTATCGCTTTAGATACTTCTTCCGGTCTTAAGAAAACTACTGCATGTTTGTTTTCTTCGTCTAATTCCATGGAAGATACTTTTGCGGGACTTAAAGCTCTTTGGATAAATAATTGCTGATTGTTGGTATAACTGATTACATCTATATTTTCATTTCTCAATTCTCTTACAATTGAATGGATTCTAGATCCTTTCATACCGACACATGCTCCTACCGGATCTATTCTGTCATCATAGGATTCTACTGCTACTTTGGCTTTTTCTCCCGGTATACGAACAGTTTTCTTAATAGTAATTAATCCATCATATATTTCAGGAATCTCAAATTCAAACAGTTTTTCCAAAAATTTAGGTGAAGTTCTTGAAAGGATAATTAATGGTTTTCCTCCTTTAAAGCCTACTTCTTCTACCACGGCTTTTACGGTTTCTCCTTTTCTGAAGAAATCGGATGGTATTTGATTTTCTTTGGGAAGTATCATGTCATTTTGATCTTCATCCATTAAGATAACCTGCTTATGACGAATATAATGGACTTCACCGCTTACAATTTCTCCTTCTATTGATTTGAATTTTTCATATAAATTAGAGTTATCGTATTCGGCTATTTTTGTGTTCAATACTTGTTTGAATGCAAGAATATTTCTTCTTCCTAATTCGTTTAATTCAATCTTTTGGGTATATTCTTCTCCAACTTCAAAACTTGGATCAATTTTTCTAACTTCACTGATTTCTATTTCTAACAAATCATCTTCAGACATTTCATCTTCAACGATTTTTCTATTTAAATATATCTCCAAGTCCCCTTTATCCGGGTTAACAATAACATCAAAATGATCGTCTGAACCATATCTCTTTCTTAAAACGGTTTTCATTGATTCTTCAACGATTGCCATTAAAGTAATTCTATCTATATTTTTCTCGTCTTTAAAATCTGCAAATGATTCTATTAACTCTATACTATCCATCGGTCCGTTCTAATTTAAATTAAAATTTTATATTAATTGTTGCTCTTTTTATATTGCTGTAAAATATTTCTTCTTTGACTTCTATAGTTACTTTTCCTTTACCTACTTCTTTAGCCCTTCTTTCCTTCCATGTAAGAACTACTTTTTCTTCGTCTGCATCAACTATAGTTCCATTTAGCTCTCTATTTTCTATAGTAATAATCTGTAGATCCCTTCCCTTATTTTTCACATACTGTCTTGGATATAATAAAGGATTGGTTATACCGTAAGAATAGACTGACAATTCAAAATCTTCTTCTTCTCTGTCTAAGTTATTTTCAATTGCTCTACTGCAATCTAAACAATCTTGCACAGAAACCCCTTCGTCTCCGTCTATGGTAACTTCAATTTTATTAGTTTGAGAAACTTTACAAGATATTAAAAACAAATCTGCTCTAGTTTGAAGAAATTCTTCTAATAATACATTTACTTTCTCTTCCAATGCCATAATAACACCCTCTAATAAACAACTAAATCTTAACAATAATTTACTATACTATTTTTTCTAAGAATAAAGTACAAAAAAAAGCCCTTGTAGATAGGCTTTTAATAATCTTTTAAATCCCAAAAACTTTACAAATGTAATACTTATTTTCTAAATAATAAAATTATACTCTCTATGTATAAGATAATTACAGTTTTATATTTTATAAAATTATTTAATAAACTCTGCCATATCGATTTTAACTGAAAATATATTAGAATATAATGCAACTGAAGAATTTCCGATATTAGTAAGTGCATAATCTACCGTTACTCCTTTATAACGAAACCCTATACCTGCATTGGGCTGAATTGTTAATTTTCTTGAATCGTCAAAACGGGTTTCATATTGCAAATTATTTAAACCTGCTCGTAAAAAAACCACATGATCATAATCTAATTCTATCCCTAAAGATGGGGACATACTCAACGCTTCTGATGAAAGCCAATCATTATTTTTATCAAATTCAAAATTTAAATCTAACTCAGCCAACAATCCGAATTTATCATTTAAATCGAATTTTTTGGCTGCGCCTAATTTTAATTTAGGCATGGTTAACTCTATTTTATCTTTAGGCGCTTCATTAAGTGTTTCTCCGTCTAATTCTAATTTATTTAATTTTTTTTCATTTACGGACCATGCATTAAAAGTGGTTGTTATATCTCTGGCCATAATTCCAAAATAAAATTGATCTTGGGTTCGATATTGCAATCCCGCGTCTAATCCAAAACCGAATGCATTAGCAAATTTACCGATATGCCTATATACTATTTTTGCATTTGCTCCTATTGAAAGATTAGGGTCATTGAATAAATTACCGGCATAGGAGGCCATAAACGCATAATCTGCCGTTGAAAATCGACTTATTTTATTGTAATCTATATTCCCTTGATTATCGATCAATTGAGTGGTATTCATAATATCATCTACCGCAAATCGATAGAGTGAAAAACCAATCGTTCCTTCCGTTCCACTGTTTAAAGGAATTGCTGCCGCAGCATATTCATATTTGGCGATGGATTGAAAATATTCTGCATGCATCAAAGCTCCTTGCCAAGCATCTCTAACTTCCGTCAACCCTGCCGGATTCCAATATCCTGCATTTACATCCGATACATTAGCTATCACTGAATTTCCCATCCCAAATGCACGAGCATCTGCTCCTATATTTAGAAATTCATTTGAATACTTTCTAAATGCTTGCGCATGAAGATTCATATTAAAATGAACAGCCCAAATGAGGATGCTTAAAGTAATTTTTTTTTGAATTTTCCCTTTCAACAAATAGTATTTTTTTTGTGTAAACAAACTATCGTATAAACGTTGAAAACCGTTATTTATTACTTGCGCTGCCTCGGATTTTTAAAAATAATTATTACTTTTATAACTTAATTTGCTTTGTATTTAACAATACATTATTCATAAATACCTGAAAAAATGAAATATCTTCCTAATACACTAACTCTTGCTAATTTACTTTGTGGTAGCATTGCGTGTATTTTAACTATAATAAAAGCTCCCATTGAATATATTTTAATCCTGCTTTTATGTTCTTTGATTTTTGATTTTTTCGATGGTTTTGCCGCCCGTCTTGCAAAGGTTTCCGGACCTTTTGGTAAGGAACTTGATAGTTTGGCAGATATTGTAACGTTTGGCGTATTGCCCGGTTTATTTATGTTTACCATGTTGGGAGGAGATGATTTTTATTCTCGTATAAGTACGTTTTCAAACGGATTTATTCATAATAAATACATCGTTTTATTTCCATTTTTTGGATTGTTGATTACTTTATTTTCCGCTCTTCGTCTTGCTAAATTTAATTTAGATGAGGAACAAAGTTATTATTTTAAAGGATTGCCTACTCCTGCAAATACTATCTTGATATTTTCATTATACTATTTACATCAAAATCATACGTATTTATTATTGGATAATTCTTGGTTTTTGTTATTCATTACTGCCTTATCAAGCTATTTACTGGTTGCCAATATTCCCTTATTGGCTTTTAAATTTAAAAACTTAACCTGGAAAGATAATTCTCTTGTATACTCTTTCCTTATAATTTGCATAGTATTATTAATTTTCCTTAAAATATCAGCTATACCAATACTTATATTAATTTACTTAATTTTATCAATTATATTTCGAAAAAAAATTATTTCAAATGGAACTAAAACTACATAAATCAATCTGCTTTTTCGATCTTGAAACTACCGGAATAAATATCAGCAAAGACCGGATAGTTGAAATTAGTATATTTAAAGTAAACCCTGACCAATCAAAAGAAAGTAAAACTTGGAGAGTTAATCCTGAAATTCCAATTCCAAAAGAATCGTCTCTAATTCATGGAATTTATGATAAAGATATTGTCGATGCTCCAACTTTTAAAGAAATTGCTCCTCAGGTTCTCGAAATGATTAAAGATTCTGATCTTTCAGGATATAATTCCAACCGATTCGATATTCCATTACTTGCGGAAGAACTTTTGCGAAACGGGTTTGAATTTGACATAAAAAAACACCGCCCGATTGATGTTCAAGTAATCTTTCATAAAATGGAACCCAGAAATCTTTCCGCAGCTTACAAATTTTATTGCGATAAGAATTTAGAAAATGCTCATTCTGCTTCTGCAGATACTTATGCTACGTATGAAATATTAAAGGCTCAACTTGAAAAATATGAGGATATTCAAAACGATGTGAAATTCCTTCATGAGTTTACCATGCAAAATAAAAATGCTGATTTGGCAGGATTTGTTGGAATAGATAAGGATGAAGACGAGGTTTTCAATTTTGGAAAATATAAAGGTAAAAAATTGAAAAATGTGTTTTTAAGTGATTTAGGATATTATTCCTGGTTAATGAATGCTGATTTTCCTTTATATTCGAAAAAAATTTTTACAAGAGCAAAATTAAAAAGTGTTTTATGAAATTTATCTGTGTAGGAAGAAATTATAGCAATCACGCGAAAGAATTAAACAATGAGATACCTAAAGATCCGGTTTTATTTATTAAACCGGATACCGCTTTAGCCAGACCCGGTGATGATTGGTATATTCCAGAATTCACTGAAAACCTTCAGCATGAAGTGGAGGTTCTTATAAAAATTTCTAAAGTTGGAAAATACATTCAACCGGAATTTGCCGGAAATTATTACTCCGAAATTGGACTTGGCATTGATTTTACTGCTAGAGATTTACAAGACCGATTAAAAGAAAAAGGGCTTCCCTGGGAAAAATCCAAGGCTTTCGATCGATCTGCTTTAATTGGAAATTTTGTAAGTAAAGAGAAGTTTAATTTAGATAATTTGAATTTTTCTTTAGTAAAAAACGGCAATATTGAGCAAAAAGGAAATACTTCAGAAATGATTTTTTCATTTGATTACCTCATCTCTTATATTTCTCAATATTTCACTTTAAAAATGGGCGATATTATTTTTACCGGAACGCCATCGGGAGTTTCAAAGCTTAGTGAAAATGATTTTCTGGAAGGTTTTATTGAAAATGAGAAGTTTTTTGAGATTAAAATCAGGTAATAGTTTTAATCATTAACCTTCAATTTATAATCCTGACTTTTTGGTACAATAAAAAATTTATTCGGAGACCACTGTGCAATGAAAATTTTGGACACATCATCATATCCTTGTTTTCGTAATTCATTTTTTAGCCAATCTTCTGTTTTATCAATTCCTTCTAAATAGACATGGTTAATTTTGCCATCAATAACCAGTAAGACTGCGTATTTATCATAATCATCCGTAAATGCGGTAATGGAACCGTCTTGTTCCATTTGAGCAAAATATACTTTAGATATATCGTATATACCATTATTTTTGAGTACACTGGCATAAGTCATAATAT
This sequence comes from Apibacter sp. B3935, assembly GCF_009827705.1. Taxonomy (NCBI): domain Bacteria; kingdom Pseudomonadati; phylum Bacteroidota; class Flavobacteriia; order Flavobacteriales; family Weeksellaceae; genus Apibacter; species Apibacter sp. B3935. The sequence goes on along the minus strand of NZ_WINL01000003.1, from coordinate 108,123 downwards.
CAATCTTTGCTTTTTTAAATCCTTCTATATTAAATTTTCCTTTTAATACTAAAGGTATAATAGGACCTTCTACTAACCCTCTTAAACGACTATATTTTTTTGTGAGAAAGGCTATTAAATATACAATGAATGTCCAAATAAACAACACTAAGGCAAATTCCATAATTGAAATATTCGGATTATATATAATTCCACCTACCAAGCCCCCTAAGACTATATTCTGAATTAGATCAATTCCGGAAACTTGGTTTAAAATGGTTCTTCCTACTAATTTAATGTAAATTAAAACAGCGATAAATGCTACTACTAATTTTATCGATATAAATATGTTATCATATATATTGAAGCTTCCGAAAACTGCATTTTTTAAATCCATGATATTCTATATTTGTAATTTAGTGTTATATACAAAAATATAAATTAATTTAATACATTAATGTATAATTATCAAAATGTTTCTTATTTTATTTTAAAGAAATATATACATATAATATTATAATATAATGAAAATAAGCTGAAAGCATAATGCTTTCAGCTTATTCTTAACACATAAAATGTATAATCAACTTTTGTTTCTTATCCTATTTTAGCTATTTAAAATTAAAATACTACTAAGACAATTATGATTTAGTTTTAATAAATCATTTTTAAGTTTTAATTTATCGAACTCTAGAATTTTTTAAGTTTTCATTGCATTCTAACCTTTGGTTTAAACTACTTTAAAGAAGTTAGATCATATTTAAAAACATTTGTACGTATTACACCGGCCTATACAATGAAGATCGTTTAGTATTGTTCTCGCATTTCTGTTGCTGCTCCTACCATTTCAATTAATGCTTTTTCTGTTTCTTCCCATCCTCTTGTCTTTAGTCCGCAATCCGGGTTAATCCACAATTGCTCTACCGGTATACTTTTTATTGCTTTTTTCAATAAGGAAACCATTTCATTTTTGGACGGTATTCTCGGAGAGTGGATATCATAAACACCCGGACCAATATCGTTAGGGTATTTAAATTCTGAAAAAATGTTTAGCAACTTCATATCTGATTTAGAGCATTCTATGGTAATTACATCTGCATCCATATCTGCTATGTTTTGTATGATATCATTAAATTCAGAGTAACACATGTGAGTATGAATTTGTGTTTGATCTTTTACCCCACAGGATGCAATTCTAAATGCTTTTATAGCCCACTCTAAATAGGTTTGCCAATCTTTTTTTCGTAACGGCAGCCCTTCTCTTATGGCCGGTTCATCTATTTGAATAATTCGTATTCCCGCTTTTTCCAAGTCTACTACTTCTTCTCTAATGGCTAATGCAATTTGGAAACAGGTATCTTTTCTCGGTTGATCGTCTCGTACAAAACTCCATTGCAATATGGTTACCGGACCGGTCAACATACCTTTTACATTTTTATTTGTTAACGATTGTGCATAGGAAGACCATTTCACAGTCATAGGATTAGGCCTGAATATATCGCCATAAATGATAGGTGGTTTCACACAACGGCTTCCATAACTTTGTACCCATCCGTTTTTGGAAAATGCAACTCCTTCTAATTGTTCTCCAAAATATTCCACCATGTCGTTTCGTTCAAACTCCCCGTGAACCAATACATCTATACCTATTTTTTCTTGGAATCGTATTGTTTTTTCAATTTCCTTTTTAATCAGCTCTTCATATTCTAAAGGAGTTATCAATCCTTTTTTTAGTTTAGATCTCCAACTTCTGACTTCGGATGTTTGAGGAAATGAGCCGATCGTAGTTGTTGCAAATAAAGGCAACTGCAAAGCTTCAGATTGCTTTTTCTTTCGTTCTGAAAATACGGAATTTCTTTTATCTTCTACTTTTTCAATATTCCTTATTTTTTCTTTTACTTTTTCGTTATGTATTAAGGCTGATGTTTTTCTGCTGGTTGCAGCTGCTATATTTTCCTGTAATTTTTTTTGTAAATCCGGGGAATCTTCTTTAGACGCAAGCTTTTTTAAGGTTACTACTTCATCGATTTTCTGTTTTGCAAAAGCCAACCAATTTTTAATTTCCGATGAAAGGGCTTTTGTATCTGTTTCCAATTCCAAGTCAACCGGACTATGAAGAAGTGAACAAGAAGGAGCTATTAAAATTCGGTCTTTACCAATTTTGGAAACAGCTTTTTGAATAAGTTTCAAAGATTTTTCGAAATCATTTTTCCATATATTTCTTCCATCAACGATCCCTAAAGAAAGGATAAGTTTTTCCGGAATATTTTCTAAAACTTCATCTAATTGTTCCGGACAACGTGCCAAATCTATATGTAATGCTTGTACGGGTAGATTAAAAGCAAGTGCTAAATTGTCTTTCAATCCGTCAAAATAGGTAGTTAGTATTTTATTTATATAAGGAAATTGTTTATGAATTTCTTTATAGGCATATTGGAAGGATTCTTTCGCTTTTTCATCTAAATCCAAAGCTAAGAAAGGCTCATCAAACTGCACCCATTCAACACCTTCTGCCTTTAATTTATTTAGGATTTCTATATAGACAGGAAGAATATTTTTTAGTAAATCCAGCTTATTGAAGTTTTCCTCTTTTTCTTTTCCCAACAACAAATAAGATACAGGGCCTATTATTACCGGCTTTGTATGGATTCCCGCATTTTTAGCTTCTAAATATTCATCAATAATTTTTGTTGAAAACAAGGAAAATTTCTGATTACTTTCAAATTCAGGGACAATGTAATGATAATTGGTATCAAACCATTTGGTCATTTCCATGGCTTTTATATCAATACCTTCTTTTTGATGTCCTCTGGCCATGGCAAAATATAAGTCTAATTCTGTATTTGATTTATCCAGTATTACCTTATTATATCTTTTAGGGATAGCTCCGACCATTAGTGACATATCAAGCACCTGATCGTAATAAGAAAAATCATTAGATGGGATCCAATCAATCCCTAATTTTTGTTGAGTTACCCAGTTTTGGTGCCGGATATCTTTACTTGTTGTCATCAGTTCTTCGACTGACGCTTTACCTGCCCAATATTTTTCACAGGCTTTTTTAAGTTCTCTGTCACTACCAATACGCGGATAGCCAAGATTGTGTGTTTGCATTTTTATAACTTTTTAAACGATTATATTATAAAAAGCTCTTATTGCTAAACTTCACAATGCTCTCTTTCTTTGTTAAATAAAATCAAATTTCAAAACAATTTTGACATACAAGTAAACTAATTATTCTAATGATCTTAAAGTTTCTTGTAGCCCAATTATATTTTTTGTGATCTTGCTTTTACTCGCGAAAGCATTGTCAATTAAGAACAGGCAGGTCTCCTGGCTTATAACATTTTATCTACCTTCTCACCTTTTAAATCGGCAATGGTTTTTATTGATAAAATTTTTTTTAGGTTACTTACAGTTGCGCGTCAGCTCATGATTCACACATGATTCCCTATTAAGTCGTTTTTACACAGCACCTTATTCTTGTTGATAAAGAAATTAAGTAAAGAACTTATATATACAAAGATAAAAAACCTTTGTTTTTATTTCTTTATTAAAATAAATAAAAATTAAAACTTGGTTTTTGTTTTTATTTTACTACTATTTTATGTTTTTATTAGTACAATTCTTTAAGTTGATCCTTAGAAAATCCTTTAAACTCAGATAAGTTTCCATTTTTAATTTTTAATACCCATTCAGGATCTGCAAGTAGCGCTCTTCCTACTGCTATTAAATCAAATTCGCCCGCATCTAGTCTTCTATTTAATTCGTTAAGAAAATTATCAGACGCCTCAAAACTTTGTCCTTTGAATGCTCCTAAGAAATCTCCGGTAAGCCCCACAGATCCAACACTTATGGAAGGTTTGCCCGTTATTTTTTTTGCCCATCCTGCAAAATTTAAATCGGAATTTTCAAATTCGGGTTCCCAAAATCTTCGTTGTGAGCAATGAAAAATATCAACTCCGGCATCTGATAACGGTAGTAACCATTTTTCCATTTCTTCCGGTGTCTTTGCCAATTTAGCGGAATAATCTTGTTGTTTCCATTGTGATAAGCGTAAAATTATAGGAAAATCTTCTCCTACCGCATTTCGAACCGCTTTTACAACTTCAATGGCAAAACGGTTCCTTTCGGACAAGGTAGCTCCTCCCCATTTATCATTTCTTTTATTGAGCTTATCCCAAAAGAATTGATCGATCAAATATCCGTGCGCTCCATGCAATTCCAGGGCATCAAAACCTATTTTTTTGGTTTGGTAAGCTGCTTCCGCAAAAGCCTCAATTGTATTTTCAATATCACTTTCGCTCATTTCTTTTCCGCCTTTTGTTTCCGGATTTAAAAGTCCGGATGGCCCCTCAAAAGACTCTGATGGTTTCCAGTTTTTATGGGCCGGTATTATTCCCATATGCCAAAGTTGTGGAGCTATTTTTCCACCTTTAGCATGAACTTCTTCAACCACCTTTTTCCAACCTTCTAAGGCTTGTTCTCCATAAAATACAGGTATATTTGGGTCATTGGAAGATGCCGCCCTGCGAACAACGGTTCCTTCTGTTATAATTAAGCCCACTTCGGCCTGTGCTCTTCTTTGATAATAATCAGCTATTTGTTTTCCGGGTATTCCATCATAAGCAAATGATCGGGTCATAGGCGCCATGACTATTCTGTTTTTTAATGACAGTTTTTTTGATGTAAACGGTTGAAATAATTTATGTACCATTTTAATTTATATCGTAGTTATTATTTAATTTCATATTCTAAACGAATGGTAATGCTTGCTGTTTTTTTCTTGGATGATACATTAAATGCTCCTCCCCAAGAGTAATCATCTTCAGATGAATTTTGAGCAGTTATTTGAAAAACCCCTTGATTGGCATTTTTTAATTTGCCTAATTTACAACCGGCGTTAATTGCTATTTCTTCTGCTCTTTTTTTTGCATCTTTGGTTGCATCTGAAATCATCTGTATTTTTAAATCAGATAATTTAGTATAGTAATATAAAGGCGATCGGGAATAGAGCTCTACTCCGTTATTAATCAATTCTGTAATTTGACGGGAAAGATCTTCTACTTTTCTCACATTTTTAGATTCTATGGTTATGGTTTGATTTAATTCATACCCCGTAAATATATTTTGATTTATTCCTTCATTGTATCTACTATCATATTGTTTACTTATTTCTACTGAGGAAAAAACTATTTCTTTATCGGAAAATCCTTTGGAAATCAGATATTCTCTTACTTTTTTTCTATCTGCATCTAATTCGGCATAAGCTTGTTTTAAATCGAGATTTTTCTTAGAAAAATCGGCTTTCCATACTATTAAATCAGATTCAAAATCTTTTGTGCCTAATCCTTTTACTGTTATTGTATTGGATTGATTTCTTTTTTGGTAAGAATTACCTAAAAAATATGCAGCAAGAACGATTGAAATGGATGCTAGTAATGTTGATACTATTAGATAATTTTTCATACCTCTTTTTTTTCAAATATACAAAAAAAGCACCTCAAATAAAGGTGCTTTCATTTTTTATAAATAAAATTTATATTTTTTTACTATAATGTGTTGATATTATTTAAATCTTCAAAAGCTTTTTCCAATCTTTTTGAGAATCCTTCTTCACATTTTCTCATCCAAACTCTTGGATCATAAAATTTCTTATTTGGTGCTTCATCTCCGGTTGGATTTCCTACTTGAGTTCTTAAATAATCAATATTTTTTTCTACATAATCTCTTGCCCCTTCGGTATAAGCGAATTGTAAATCTGTATCAATATTCATTTTTACTACTCCGTAGCTTATAGCTTCTCTTATATCTAACAAGGAAGAACCTGATCCTCCATGAAATACAAAATTAATCGGTTTTGAAGGTCCGCCCACTTGTTTTTGAACGTATTCTTGTGAGTTGTGAAGTATTTTAGGCTCTAATTTAACATTTCCCGGTTTATACACTCCATGTACATTACCAAATGCTGCTGCAATAGTAAAATTAGGACTTATTGCGCTTAATGCTTTATACGTTTTATAAACATCCTCAGGTTGTGTATATAATTTTGAGCTTTCTATATCTGAATTGTCAACTCCGTCTTCTTCTCCACCTGTTATCCCTATTTCAACTTCTAGAGTCATTCCTAATTTTGCCATTCTTTCAAAATATTTGGAAGAGATTGCTAAATTTTCATCTAAGGGCTCTTCTGAAAGATCTAGCATGTGTGAAGAGTATAGTGTTTTTCCTTCTTTTTTATGGAATTCTTCACATGCATCTAATAACCCGTCAACCCAAGGTAATAGTTTTTTTGCACAATGATCTGTATGTAAAATTACAGTTGCCCCATAGGCTTCTGCCAACGTATGGACATGTTTTGCTCCAGCTATAGCCCCTAAAACATCTGCTCTAAGGGAAGAGTTTTTATATCCTTTACCTGCATTAAATTGAGATCCTCCGTTTGAAAATTGTATAATTAAGGGAGCATTTACTCTAACAGCTGTTTCAAGAGCTGCATTTACATTGCTAGATCCTATAACGTTACAGGCCGGTAAAGCAAACTGATTTTCTTTAGCATAATCGAATATTTCTTTTACTAGCGAACCGGTTGCTACTCCTGCTGGAAATTTTCTGCTCATGATATTATAATTTTTTTTGTTATACTTTTTTAAATTGTAAATGTAAAAACTATTTATATCCCAAAGAGTTATTTTATGTTGAAATTTCTCATGTTTTATTTTTTTTAACAAAAAGTTATAATTTTATTGAAATTATCGGGTTAATTTCTCATTATACATCTAACGTTTTATAAAAACTTTAGTACTTTTTTAGAATTTACTATATTTCTTTTAAAATATAAATTTTAATTACTATTTCAAGAGTTAATAACATTTTTTACTTTACATTGAATTCAAATAATTAGTATTCTCAATTATCATACTAATCTTTCATTTGGAGAAATTAGATAAAAATACAAATGCCTCATATTTGAAAAATATAAGGCATTCCTTTTTTTGATAGATTTTTTATTTTAATATAGCTGTTACTTTTTCATAATTAGGCTCATGAGTAGTTTCAGCTACTTGTTCTTCATAAATAATTTCTCCTGACTCATTAAGAACAAGTACTGATCTGCTAAGTAATCCTTTTAACGGGCCATCTGCAAATTCTAAATTATATACCTTACCAAAATCTGAACGAAAGGCAGAAAGCGGAATAACATTATCTAAACCTTCTGCGGCACAAAAACGTTTTTGAGCAAAAGGAAGGTCTTTTGAAATACATAAAACCACAGTGTTTTTCATTTCAGATACTTTTTCATTAAATTCTCTGACAGACATAGCGCATGTATCTGTATCCACACTTGGAAATATGTTTAAAACAACTCTTTTTCCTGTATAATCCGATAATTTTTTTTCTGATAAATCCGTATCCACTAATATAAAATCTGGAGCCTTACTTCCTATTGATGGTAGGTTTCCCAATGTATGAACTTCATTTCCTTTTAATGTTATTGTTGCCATTGTATTATTTTTATTTACGGTTAATTATTACTATGAAAGATTTACAAAGACTAATGTATGAAATAATATTAATTTTGAAGATTTGTAAAATATTATATTATATAATTCTTTTATTAATAATTTCTATTTAAATGTTACTATTTATTTTGAAAAGTATTTTCTATTATTTTCATATAAAATAATTTTTGATAACTATATTTTTAAAATACTTAATTAAATTTGGGTATTAAAACTTATGTGATATGCAACCCATTTTCAAATTCTGCCCAAATTGTAAAAGTGATCATTTAGAATATCCGCATGGATCTAAAATTGTATGTTTAGATTGTAATTTTGAATACTATCACAATACAGCCGGAGCAACCGCTGTGGTTATTCAGAAAAATGACGAAATATTATTTACTATTAGAAACAAAGAACCTAAAAAAGGCTTTCTAGATCTGGCAGGAGGATTTATTGAAGCCGAAGAAACCGCTGAACATGGAAGCTTTAGGGAATTACAAGAAGAATTAAATATATCGATTGATTTATCTAAATTAGAATATATATGTTCCCATCCTAATACTTATTTGTACAAAAACATCCTATACAATACCATTGATTTATTCTTTCTTTATAAAGATGAAAACTTATCTATCGGAGATTATGACCCGATTGAATTAAAAGGATATGTATGGAAAAAATTATCAGATATAGATCTTAATGAAATTGCTTTCGACAGTCACAAGAAAACGCTAACTCTTTTGAAAAATAATTTAAAGGGATCTTAAGTATACTTGTTTTCTTGTAATTTATGAAAGTGTAAAGGTATTTTGATTATTAATTTTATATTCAATTTTAAACCACTATAATTTAAAAACAAGTCTAAAAAAGAAAAGATTCTAATTAAATTAGAATCTTTTCTTTATTTTTACTTTCAAATTTAATAAAAAACAATAATTATTTATAGAAAGTAAAAATCTCAAATTCTCATTTTTTTTGATATGTTTGAAGCCTAAACTTCCTGTTCTGCTAATTTAATAAATTATATTTTATATATAAAATTTAAAGCAAATAATTTAATAATAATCAATAAATTTTATTCTTTACTTGTAAAATTATTAATAGAAGAACACAAAACGTATTATCTTTTTTTCTTACTTTTCAGTACTTAAAATGTTTTAAAAAAATTTAGTTACATCGCATTTTATTTGCTTACACTAGTTAGTTATTGAAAATTATTTTTTTCATTTATTCCATGGAATCTACCAATTTTTATGAAAGGGTATATGAAATTGTACGAAAAATACCTTACGGTAAAGTAACCACTTACGGACATATTGCGGCTTATTTGGGAGTTAAAAGTTCCTCCCGAATGGTAGGTTATGCCATGAATTCTTCCCATTCAATATCAGACATTCCTGCTCACAGAGTTGTAAACCGAAACGGAATGTTAACGGGAAAATTCCATTTTCCCACCCCTACACTTATGGAAGAACTTTTAGAAAATGAAGGAATCCCAATTAAAAACGATAAGATCATTAAATTTAAAGATTATTTATGGATACCTGAAAATGATTGATATTATTATTTTACAATGCAAAAATTTTATTTAAATTTGCAAATATTAGAAAAGCCTAACAATTGAGTAAGAAATCTCTTCAAGAAGTTCATGAAAGTATTAATACCGAAAATCCAAAAAGATGGAAAAGGATACTTTCTTTTTTCGGGCCGGCTTACCTAGTGGCCGTTGGATATCTTGATCCCGGAAACTGGGCAACTGACATTGCCGGGGGCAGCAAATTTGGATATGCTTTAATCTGGGTTCTATTAATGAGCAATATTATGGCATTATTGCTTCAAGCATTAAGTGCTCGTTTAGGTATTGTTCGCGGATTAGATTTGGCTCAAACTAACAGGGAGTATTATCCGAAATGGATGAACTATATTTTATATGGTTTTGCTGAAATAGCGATAGCTGCAACAGACTTAGCCGAAGTTTTAGGAATGGCCATTGGTTTACAGCTTCTTTTCGGACTTGATCTTATTTGGGGTGTTTGGTTGGCTGCATTGGACACATTGCTGTTACTTGTTTTACAACGGTTTGGTATACGAAAAATGGAAGCGTTTATCATCGCTTTGGTGGCTATTATAGGAGGTTGTTTTCTTATTGAAATGTTTTTAGCTAAGCCTGATCTTATTGAAGTTTCTAAAGGATTTAAACCTACTCTTCCCAATACTGAGGCTTTATATATTGCAATTGGAATTATTGGGGCAACTGTTATGCCGCATAATTTGTATCTTCATTCCGCTTTGGTTCAAACCAGAAAAATTAAACGAGATTATGAATCCATAAAACGAGCCATTAAATATAATTTTTTTGACAGTCTCATCGCATTAAACATGGCTTTTTTTGTAAATGCTGCCATTTTAGTGCTTGCTGCTTCAACTTTTTACAGTGCCGGATTACATGATATAGAAGGATTACATGATGCATATAAAATGCTATCCAATTTATTAGGTCCTCTATCTCCTATTCTCTTTGCTATTGCTTTAATTGCTGCCGGTCAGAGCTCTACCGTAACCGGAACGCTTGCCGGTCAAATTGTTATGGAAGGGTACTTGCACTTTAGAATGAATCCTGCTTTACGAAGGTTATTAACACGTATTATAGCTATTATACCGGCTGTGATTGTAATAAGTCTGCTGGGCGAAAGTTCCGTTGATGAAATGCTTATTTTTAGTCAAGTGCTTTTAAGTATGCAATTAGGTTTTGCCGTAATCCCTCTAATCCATTTTGTTAGTGATAAAGAAAAAATGGGAAAATTTGCCATTAAATTACCTTTAAAAATTATATCTTGGATAGTATGTACAATCATTATCTTGTTAAATATAAAGTTAATTTACGATGAAGAAATTAATGTTTATTACAATGAGGATATAATTTTAAGTGTAAAAATTATTTTGGGAATTATATCTTTATGCTTACTATTATTCTTGATTTGTATTGTTTTATATCCTTGGATAAAAAAGTCCCAAAAAATAAATTTTGGTATTCACCAATTACCTTCTCAAAAAAGTATTGATAAATTACATCCATTCAAAGTTATTGGCATAGCATTGGATTTTACTAAAGGCGATCAGCGGGTTCTGAATTACTTACCAATTTTCGCTGATATTAGTTCTCGAATCGTATTGTTTCATGTTACTGAAAGTGCTTCTGCAAACTATAACGGTAAATTAGCGAATGATTACGAAGTGAAGTTTGATCAAAATAAATTGGATGATTATAAAAATTTTCTACTAAAAGAAGGATATATGAATGTCGAGACTAAATTAGGCTTTGGTAATCCTACTATTTCACTTCCTAAATTAATTAATGATACTAAAGTTGATGTCTTACTAATGGCAAAACATGAATATAAGGGAATCCCTGATTTTACGTTTGGTATAATGGCTAATCGATTAAGCAATAAAACGAACGTTCCTATTTTAGTAGTATAAATTACGAATTTAGAATATTTTACTTCTATATTTAGCTTTATAATGATCATTTCACGCATCATACATGGTTTTACAATTATTTAAAAAGTGTGTATATTTTATTTAAATCAATTGTAAAAACGAACTCTAACTTTTTATGAAACTTATCTTATAAAATTTTTACACGAGTTAATCTTTAGTAAATTTACCATTCATGAGAATATTTTTTAATTTAATACTTATTTTTTTGGTGTTTTTCAGTATTGGTACAGAAACCTATAATTACGTCTATGGAGACATTCATCCATCGATCTTAAATGAAAAATCCAAATTCAATCGATTGATTTATTATTACAGCTATTTTACTGTTCAATCTAATATTGCGGTTGGTATTAGCTCTTTAGTCTTGCTTTTTAAACCTGATTATTCTAAAAAATGGTTTCGCATTTTAAGAATAGACGGTATTATTTGTATAGCTATTACATGCATCGTTTATAATTTAATGCTCAGGCATGACCATAATGTAAAAGGGATTATGCGATTTACCAATGAAGCTTTGCATGTATTCATACCTTTTTTGGCTGTATTGTATTGGTTATTATACGGTCCCAGAAAATTATTGGATAAAAAAACTATTTTTTTTGCGATTATTCCTCCTTTAATTTATGTTATATATATTTTTATAAGAGGTCATTTCACCAATATGTATCCTTATTCATTTTTGGATGCCGGTGAAATAGGCTTATTTCAAGCTTTATTGAATACGGGAGCTATTGTATTGCTGTTTTTATTTCTAGAATTTATCCTTATTTATATAGATAATCAATTGATAAAAAGGATCAATCTTAAATTAAAGTTTTAATTTTTAGAATTGTGGAAGATCCTTATTTAAAATAAAAAAGACTGCAATATGCAGTCTTTTTTATATATACTATTTTAAAATTATAATCGTATAAATCCGGTTATTTTAACTTCAGGATCAATTGATTTTACATAATCTTCTACTGAAGTTTTTTCACCCATAATATAATCTTGTTTTAACAAAGTGTTATCTTTAAAGAACTTGTTAAGTTTTCCTTTGGCTATATTTTCAAGCATAGCTTCCGGTTTTCCTTCTTGACGTAATTGATCTTTAGCAATTTCAAGTTCTTTTTCAATTACACTAGAATCCACCTGAGTTTCATCTAATGCAATAGGATTCATAGCTGCAACTTGCATAGAAATATTTTTAGCTACTTCTGCTGCCTGATCAAAAGACTTTGATAAACCAACTGCTGAAGCTATTTTATTTCCCGCATGTATATAGGAACCTACAAATGGAGCTTCCAAAGTTTTAAATCCGGATATTTCAATTTTTTCACCGATTACACCTGTTTGTTCTATAAGCTTTTCACTTACAGGAATACCATTGAAATCGGCAGCTAATAATTCTTCTTTTGTATTGAAATTTAAAGCAAGGTTTGCAAAATCCTTAGCTAATTTAACAAAATCTTCGTTTTTTGCAACAAAGTCAGTTTCACAACTTAATTTTATTACAACAGCTTTTGTATTGGATTCGTTAACTGCAGCTATTACAGCTCCTTCAAGATTTTCTCTATCTGCTCTGTTTGCAGCAACTTTTTGTCCTTTTTTTCTTAATAAGTCAACCGCTTTGTCGAAATCTCCTTCTGCTTCAACTAAAGCTTTTTTTGAGTCCATCATTCCTGCTCCTGTAGCATTTCTTAGTTTTGCTACATCAGCTGCTTTTGGTGAATATGACATCTTTATTTTTATTTAAATTTAACTTTATTCTGCGTTATTTTCTTCTTGATTTTCAGAAACTTCAGAGTCATTAGTGTCTTGTACTAAAACATCTTCTTCTTCTGCAGCACCTTCTTCTTTAGCTTTCGCTTTTTCTGCTTTTCTTACACTTAACCCTTCTTTAATAGAGTTAGTAACAGTTTCTAAAATCAAATCAATTGATTTGGATGCATCATCATTTCCGGGAATTGGGAAATCAACCAATTGAGGATCTGAATTCGTATCTACGATTGCAAAAACAGGAATACCTAATTTTTTTGCTTCTGTTACAGCGATATGTTCTCTTAGTATATCTACTACGAAAAGAGCAGATGGTAAACGAGTCATATCAGCAATAGACCCTAAGTTTTTTTCAAGTTTAGCTCTTTGACGATCTACTTGTAATTTTTCTTTTTTAGATAGAGTTTCAAAAGTACCGTCTTTTTTCATTCTATCGATTGAATTCATTTTTTTAACAGCTTTTCGGATGGTAACAAAGTTTGTTAACATTCCTCCCGGCCATCTTTCTGTAATATAAGGCATATTTACAGATTCTGCATGTTTGGCAACAATGTCTTTTGCTTGTTTTTTGGTTGCAACAAACAAGATTTTTCTTCCTGATGTAGCAATTTTTCCTAAAGCGTTTGATGCCTCATCTAATTTTACAGAGGTTTTGTGCAAATCAATAATGTGGATTCCATTTTTCTCCATAAAAATGTAAGGAGCCATATGTGGATTCCATTTTCTGGTAAGGTGACCAAAATGCACTCCGGCATTTAAAAGGTCTTTTACATCTACTTTTGCCATACTTTTTTTTAGTTTACGTTCCGCAGTTTTTGCAATCAACTTAAAGTTTAACTTTAAAGTTTGGATGCTAAACTAAACGGCAAGTTTAAATTGTTTATAAAATTGTTATTTTTTAATATAAAATAACCACTACAAAATAGTGGTTATAAGTATCGTTATTAGTCAGATTAACGTTTAGAGAATTGGAATCTTTTACGTGCTTTTTTCTGACCGAATTTCTTTCTTTCAACCATTCTAGGATCTCTAGTTAGAAGACCTTCTGGTTTTAAAACTGTTCTGTTTTCTTCATTTAAAGAAACTAAAGCTCTAGATATTGCTAATCTGATAGCTTCAGCTTGTCCTGTTACTCCTCCTCCATATACATTTACTTTAATATCATATTGACCTAAAGTTTCAGTTAATTGGAAAGGTTGTGCAATTTTGTATTGTAATACTTCTGTAGGAAAGTAAACTTTATAGTCTTTTCCGTTTATGGTAAACTCTCCTTTTCCTTCAGAAAGATATACTCTTGCAACAGATGTTTTTCTTCTTCCTATTTTATGTGTAACTGCCATTATTTTTTAGATGAAAGCGTTAATATCAAATGTTTTAGGTTGTTGAGCTGCTTGTTCATGCTCTACTCCTTCATATAAGTATAAATTTTTAAGTACTTTTCTTCCTAATTTATTTTTAGGAAGCATACCTTTCACTGCATACTCCAACAATCTTCTAGAATCCTTTACCTTAACTTCGGCAACACTTGAAAATTTTTGTCCACCGGGATATCCTGTATGTCTTACATATTCTTTTTGATCTGTTTTATCTCCGGATAAAACAACTTTTCCTGCATTGATAACAACAATATTATCACCACAATCTGCATGTGGAGTAAAATTTGTTTTGTGTTTTCCTCGCAAAATTTTAGCTATTTTAGAAGCTAAACGACCTAATTTTTGTCCTTCTGCATCAATAAGTAACCACTCTTTATTTGCAGTCTCTTTATTTGCCGATATGGTTTTGTAACTTAGTGTATTCACTTTTCTTATTTTTCCTTTATTAAAAAATCGCCCTAAATAGGGTTGCAAATTTAAAAAATATTTTTAATTTAACAAATATCTCCTGAACATTTTATCGTTTTATTTAAGTTATTGTATATACCTCTAGATCAATGAGTCTTCAACTCCTCTAATTTTCCCGCTTTATAAAGTAAATATCTTAAAATTTTAATTATGTAAAATTCTGTTTTTAATTTAAAATAATCTTAATTTTATTTTCTAACTTATTATAATGCACAAAAATAATTGTTATTTTTCAAGGTTAATTCTTTTCAATTTAAATTATTATTTATTACTCCTATTGCTTCATGAAATTTTACTGATTTGAAATTTCTAAAATTCAAAGACTATAATCCAATTTTATTTTTAAATAAAATAAATCTGTTATGAGATATTTTTCCCATAAATCTATTAATTTTACAAGCATTACATATAATTTCTATGAAAAAGCTTAGTTTTTTAATTTTATTAATTTTTACCGGTCTTTGCAATAGTCAAAATACCAGATGGAAAGATTATTTTTCTTATTTTAATATTAAAGCTATTCAAAAAGTTGACAATCTTATTTTCAGTGCAACTCAAAACGGTTTGTACTCTTATAATGAATCAACCGGGGAAATTAAGAAATTTTCAAAAGCTAATGGTCTTCATGAAGTTAATATTACTGCTTTCGCTTATAATTCAGATAATAAAGCTTTACTCATTGGCTATAAATCCGGTAAATTGGACATAGTAAAGCAAGACATGATCCAATTAATTGTGGATATTCCTTTTGATCGAAATTATCAAGGAAATAAAAGAATTAATCATATATATACTGAAGGTGATTATGCGGTACTTTCCATGGACTTTGGAATTACTTTATTCGATTTAAAGAAGCTTGAATTTAAAGAAACTTGTTATTTTAAACAAGGTCTTAACTATTATAAAGTACAGGAAAGCGTAATTGTTAATAATAAAATATTTGCCGCTTCAACTAATGGGATTTATTCTCATCCTATAGATCATTTAATTCCAAATTTTACTGCTTGGAATCTTACCAATTCCGGAAATAATTTTAATCAAATAATTAAAAATAATACAACTTTACTTATAAGCTCCAACCAAACCATTTATAAAAGTGATGATGAAGGGATTAGTTGGCAAAATAAAGGCAATTACATTGATTTAAAAGATATTATTTCTATTGATGAGGGCTTTTTATTGATTCAAAAAAATAAATTGGTTGTATTAAATGAATCTTTTCAAGTTTTAAAATCTATGAAATTTTCAGATGACCTTACTACCGGTTTTTACTCTAATGGAATTTTTTATGCAGGAACTCAATTAAAAGGCCTTATTAGAAATAACGCATACCTGGTTCCGGACGGCCCGTTTAATAACCGTTCTTATTCATTAACTATCTATGATAATCAATTATGGGTAGCACCAGGAGGAAGAAATATTGATAATTATTTCGAATTGAATCCCAACTCTTATGGTTTTTATCATTTTAACGGTCAAAAATGGAATCATATAGATTCTAAGAGTATTAACGATGAAAGTTATATTATGAAAGTTATACCTAATATTAACAATATTCATGAAGTTTTCATTATTTCCTATAGTAATGGGTTGATAAAAATGGTAAATGATCAGATGAAAATTATTTATAATCGGACCAATTCACCTATAATTGAATACGAGCGATTAGTTGGCGGTGACTTTGATTCCAATGGTAACTTAATTATGGTTCAATCATTTGCTGCGGAATCTAACAACGGTTTTAATAATGCCATTATCATAAAAACGCCTAATGATCAATTTAAATTTTTAAGTCTTTTACCTAAAAGATTTCACTTAGCCGGAGGAGCTATGAATCCGTATATTGATTCCCAAGGATATATATGGGTTCCTTCTCCAAGAAATAATGGATTGGTTGTATATAAATATAATCGAACCCCGCTTACTACGTCTGATGATAATATTTATTTAATAGATTCCAATAAAAATAGCGGAAACTTACCTTCTAATAATATATTATGCGTAGAATTAGATAAATTCGGAACTGCTTGGATAGGAACCGACAGCGGTCTTCGTATTTTTAGAAATCCTTACCAATCATTAGAATCAGGAAATTATAATACCGAAAGAATTATTATTACTCAAAACGGTTTAGGTGAAGAAGTTTTACGAGAAACTAAGATTACGGCAATAAAAACCGACGGTGCTAACAGAAAATGGATTGGTACACATAGTTCAGGTGTTTTTTACTTATCGGAAGACGGAACAACTCTTTTAAATAGGTTTACGGAAGAAAATTCTCCTTTACCTTCAAATCTTATTACGGATATACAAATCGATAAGACCGGTGAAGTTTATTTTGTTACTCCTTCAGGTATTGTTTCTTATAGAGGAGACATTATTGATTCAGGTGATGGTTTTGGAGAAATTGTTGCCTATCCTAATCCGGTTAGACCCGGTTATACAGGAAATATCACGATACGCGGATTAGCCCATGATGCTTTTGTTAAAATTACTGACGTAGCGGGTAACCTGGTGTATGAGACTAAAGCACCCGGAGGCGTTGCAACCTGGAATGGAACTAATTTTAATGGAAAACCTGTTGCTTCAGGGATTTATTTAGTTTTAATGAGCAATTCTGAAGGAAAAAAACATGCTACAACCAAAATTGCAATTATTCGTTAAGTTTAAAAGAAATGATTGAAACTACTAAAGCTATCGTATTGTCTTTTTTAAAATATGGAGATTCTTCCCTTATTGTAAAATGCTATACCGAAAATTTTGGTTATAAAAGTTTTATTTTAAAAAATTCTTTTTCTAAAAAAAATAGAAAAAGCCATTTTATCTTTTTATTTAATGAAATTGAAGTTACTTTTTATTCTAAAAAAAACCATTCTTTAGAATTGATTAAAGAAATTCATCAAGCTCATATTTTCAATACCATTCATACAAATATTATCAAGTCTTCGATAATAACGTTTATTGGAGAAATGGTGAACCAAACGCTAAAAAACGAGGAAGCACAGGACACATCTTTATATAATTTTATTAAAAGCAGTTTAATTGATTTAGATACAAAAGACAGTTACTTTTCTGATTTCCATCTTTATTTTTTACTGCATTTTTCGAAACATATTGGGTTTTATCCCTTAGAAAATGATTCAGAATTTCCTTATTTTAATATTAAAGAGGGTATTTTTTCTTTAAAAGCTGATACTGTTTCAAGGGAAGAAAATGCTCATTTATGGAAGCAATTACTTTCTTATGATTTTAACTCTTTAAAAAATTGCTTTACTAATTCAGAGCGTAAACAGATGCTTTCAGAAATAATAACTTATTTTGAAATGCATTTGTCTAATTTTAAAAAACCTATTTCTTTAGATATTTTAAAATTAATTTTTGATTAATATTACTAATTAAAATCAAGAGATTACTCCGCTTCCGATTAATTCATCTTCAACATACCAAGCCGCAAATTGTCCTCGGGTAATTGCTGATTGCAAATTTTCAAACTCAATGAAAATTCCTTCTTCAAATTGATACAAAACTGCCTCTTGCAAAGATTGTCTATATCTTATCCTGACTCGAACTCTCATTGTTTCTCCTATCTTCATTGGTAGGTCTTCTCTAACCCAATGCACTTCTTTTTGATCTATAAATAAGGCCTTTCTTAATAATCCGGGATGATTTTTACCCTCACCTACATAGATTGTATTGTTTTGCACATCGGTATCTAATACAAAGCATGGTTCGATATGCCCTCCTATTCCTAAACCTTTTCTTTGACCGATGGTATAATAATGCGCTCCTGAATGTTCACCGATCACTTTGCCATCCTCTATAGTATATTGAAAAGGAGTTGACAAATAAATCAATTCTTCTTTTTTAGTTGAAAATGATTGTTCTTCTTTTTTATATATAGGATTATCTGAAAAAATTTCAACCAGATTTCCTTTTTTAGGTTTTAATTTTTGTTGTAAAAAATCAGGTAATCTTATTTTCCCAATAAAGCATAATCCTTGAGAATCCTTTTTATTTGCAGTAACTAAACCAATTTCACTTGCAATTTGCCTTACTTCCGGCTTGGTTAAATTTCCTATAGGAAATAAGGTTTTGGAAAGCTGGTATTGATTAAGTTGACATAAAAAATAGGATTGGTCTTTGTTGGAATCTATACCTGCTAAAAGCTGATAAATTGTTTGTCCTTCGTTATTCAATGAATGAACACGTGCATAATGACCGGTTGCCACTTTATCTGCCCCTAAAGATAAAGCTGTTTTAAGGAATATATCAAACTTGATTTCTCTGTTGCATAATACATCCGGATTAGGGGTACGTCCTGATTCGTATTCATGAAACATGTAATCAACAATTCTTTCTTTATATATTTCAGAAAGGTCTATGACTTGATAGGGAATATTAAGTTTTTGAGCTATTAGCAGTGCATCATTGCTATCTTCTACCCATGGACATTCATCTTCCAGTGTAAATTCAGAATCGTTCCAATTCTTCATGAATAGACCTATAACTTCATGACCTTGTTGTTGCAATAAATATGCTGCAACACTTGAATCTACTCCTCCCGATAAACCTACTACTACTTTCATTTTATATAATTAAAAAGCATATTCTATGGTATATAGAATATGCTTTATGATTTATTTATAATCGTTTACTTCTTTGCAGGTGCATTTTCCGGATATCTTGCTATAGATAATTCTCTGGAAATTGCTGATTTTTCGATTTTTATTTTTCCCGCCATAGTTTCAATAATAAGTCCATCATCCATTATTTCCGCAACTTTACCATGAATACCGGAAGTGGTAACTATTCTTGTTCCTTTAGCTATATTATCTTGAAAATTCTTTTCTTGTTTTTGTCTTTTTGTTTGCGGCCTAATAAAAAAGAAGTAAAACACCACAAATAGAAGGACTAGGGGAAGGAATGCTCCTGCTTGTTCCATAAAACCTCCTTTTGCTTGTAAAATTATTGTTAACATTTTTATTTAAATTTATTTTTAATTAACTTTTGCTTGAAATTTAATTACTTTAGTTTCAAAGTTTCCTGAAACAGCTATTGTTTTAAGTACTTCTCCTTCAAAATTTGAAGAATCAAAAGTAACTGTAATTTCTCCTTTCTTGCCCGGATATACAGGTTCTTTAGTATATTTTGGAGTGGTACACCCACAGGAAGGACGTACTTCTGAAATTAATAAAGGACGTTTTCCAACATTGGTAAATTTAAAAACATGGGAGACTTCTTGCCCTCTTTTTATATCCTTAAAATCATACGTATCTTCATTAAATTTTATAATAGATTCTTCGGTTATTTTGGGTACACCATGAGTATTTTTAGTATTCGTATTATCTTGTACGGTACTTTTGATTTGCTTTTGAGAAGAATTTTCTTTTTTGCAACCGATGGTGAATAACATACCTATTAATAAAAATATTATTGCTGACTTTTTCATTTTTCAGGATGTTTAAACTTTATTCATATCTCTAGCATATCTGTCTAAAATACCATTAATAAATACATTACTTTTAGCGCTAGAATAAACTTTTGCTAATTCAATACATTCATTAATAACAACTTTAGCCGGAACTTGAGGGAAATAATTGAGTTCTGTAAATCCCATTGCCAATATGATTTTATCTATTTCCGCAATTCTATCCAACTCCCAGTTATTTGATCTTTTTTCAATTAATTTTAAACTTTCCGGATAGTGTTTAACCGTGGTCCTGAATAGATTTTTTGCAAATAAAATACCCTCATCCGATTTTAAAACTTGAATTAATGTATCAAAGGGTGCTCCTTCCTCAATAGACTTGATAGTCTTAAGGGTCATATTATTGGCAATATGAACATCATCTGCCCAAGAAAGTTTTAATTCCTCAAACCATTCATACATGATGTCATTATCTGCTATATGTTTTAAAAACAGTTTAAGCAATACCTTTTTTTCCGACTCAAAATCTGTTTCTTTACTTTGCATATACTCTAAATAACTTCGCGATGTTTGAAATTTTTTAAAGATAATTGCCGGATAATTATTATTTAAATGCCACGATAATTCTAAATGTTTGTCCGAATACTCTTTTCTAGCTTTGTTTTTCTCTAACAGCTCAAATATCTTATTATTAACAAACTTAAGATTAGGATTTTTTTCCTCATCTGTGGCAAAACGTTTTTGCTTTTTCCTTTCTATTACTTCAAGAGCATAATCTCTCACAGCCAATAGAAGATTTAATTGATATATATATAAATCATATATCTCATCTATAGACTGAAACATTCTATTTTCAACATATTCTAACTCATTCCCACTTATATTATACGCATACAGAACCTGTAGAATTTTTTCTCTAATTTGCCTTCTTCCTAACACAACAATAAATTTTTAAGAACTTTGTTAATACTATATTTTTAGTGTTAATTATTACAAGTATATTTTACTTAACGTTAGTTTTAGGCAAAGCCTGTTCTTGTTGAGGGGTTGAAGACTGTTTTGAGTTTTGGGTTGGAGTTGATGTATATATAGTTGGCTTTGCAATCAATACCGATGCAAAAATTGACAATACTACTATTACTCCTCCTAAGGTCCAAGTTGCCTTCTCCATAAAATCATTTGTTTTCTGAACACCGAACATTTGTGTTCCACTACCTCCGAAAGTTGAACTTAAACCTCCTCCTTTTGGATTTTGCGACAAAACAACTAATATTAGCAAAACGCATGCGATAATGATAAATATCATTAGTATTCCATATACTGCTGTCATATTATTTTGAATTTTTTATCTTTTTTATTCTTCTTATTTCCGAGGCAAAATAACTACTTTTTTCTGGATATTTCAAACTTAATATCTTAAAAGCTGTTAATGCTGTATCATATTTACCTTGCTCTACATATAATTGAGCTAAGGTAATAGTCATTAAATTTGCAATGTCCTGAATTTCTTCTTTTTTAAATTCTACGTCTTTACTATATTTCGTGTCTTTTGCAACCGGTTTTATCTTGGGATTATTTTCAATAAAATTTGAAATAATGCTATTTTGTTTTTCTTGTTGTGGTATTACTTTTTCAGATTTTAAAGCTTTTTTTTGCTTGGAAAGTGAGATCCATTGATTAAAAGTTAATTTGTCCGATTCCAAAGTAATTTCCTCTTGCTTGTTTTCAATACTTGGTTCGCTTAACTGAATTTCATTGATTTCATTTCCAACCAAATCTTCCTTTACTTCTTCTTCTTTAATTTCCGAATGTTCAATTTCAGTACTTTCTTCCCTATTCTCGAAATTTTCTTCATTTTCTTTTTCTAAGCTTGAAGTAAATAAATGTGATATTCCTAACTTTTCTATATTGGTATAGGTGACATCACTGTTTAAAAAGATTTTCTTATTATCCTTAGCATCTTCATTAGTTAAAAGTAATTGAATTTTAGAATGATCTTCTATAGGTTCAATTTCTATATTGTTGTTATTTACTAATTCTTCGGATATTTTTTGTTCATTTATAATTTCAGAATTTGAATCTATTGCTTTCAATTGGGTTAAACTGCTATCCTCTTCCATAAATTCATTACTAACAATATTTTCAAGAACTATAGTTTCTTCAAATTTATTATCATCTGCTTGTAAAATTTCATCTTCTTTTTTATCGATCAATTCCTCTGCTGTAATTGGTTCTACTAACTTCTTGTTAGTATCAATGGATTTTTTTATTAATTCTCGATAGTTCGTATAAATTGAAACCTTTTTAATATCTTCATTAGTTAACGGTTCTGATACATATCTATTTTTCCAATTTAAATAAATTAAATGAAACGATTGAGAAAATGGATAGTGAGTTATTAAATCTTCCACATAATTCTTATCGGAAAATTTAAGTTTTTCAGGGTTTTCTATTAACTGTATAATTCTACTATTATCCATAATTTACCAATCGGCTACTATCGCTAAAAATATTTGATCAATAATTCTTTGATTGATTTTCTGGGCAAGATCATCTTGAACGTTAATCAATAATTCTTTGCTAGAATAATCTTCATAATCGGAAAAAGTTTTTTCGAAACTCTTTTCAGGCTGCTTTTTATTTTCGTATCTAACAGAAACGCTTATCGTCAATCTGTTTTGCGTTGCTTCGTCGGAATTACTTTGTATATTTACCGGACTGGTTGAAAAGTTTGTTATTTCTCCTTCTAAAATGATATCCGGATCTATATTAGTCTCTACAAGCTTCGTTCTTTGATTAAATCTACTTTGTAAGGCGGTAGTAAAATCTACGCTTAAATTCGGGCTTTGATAAGCTGAATAATTAGGAAATGATTTTATTTCTATAGTTTTTATATCGGGATCCAAAGAAGCCCCTGTGAATGAATAACATCCGGACAAAGATATAAAAAAAATTCCTATTAAGAGTAATATGATTTTATTCTTCAATATCATATTGTTTTATTTTTCTATATAATGTTCTTTCCGAAAT
This sequence comes from Apibacter sp. B3935, assembly GCF_009827705.1. Classification (NCBI taxonomy): domain Bacteria; kingdom Pseudomonadati; phylum Bacteroidota; class Flavobacteriia; order Flavobacteriales; family Weeksellaceae; genus Apibacter; species Apibacter sp. B3935. The sequence continues at coordinate 85,075 of NZ_WINL01000003.1, read as the reverse complement.
CCCCAACTCTTTTGCTGCTAATTTACGTTTTCCATTATACTTTTCTAAAGCTTTTTTAATAAGTTCCTCTTCCTTTCTTTGTAAAGATAAAGATTCTGAATTGTTGGACACATCTTCATATTCGTAGTCATCCAAAATTTCGTGATACTCATTAACTGATGAAGGAACTGTCGGTATGACGGGTTTTTCATCATAGTAAACAAGAGAATCTCCCGATTTAGGAATATCATAATCTTTATATACTCGTTGGAAAAGATCCTGATCATTTGAGTTTAGCATCAAATCGCCTTTATTTTTAATGAGTTCTAAAGTCAACGCTTTCAAATCGTTGAGATCTTTTTTCATATCAAATAAAAACTTATATAATATTTCCCTTTCACTGGAAAAATCGGAATGATTTTCATTTTGCTTTGAAAAGTTTACTAAAGACGTGGTTTGTGGAATATCTTTTAAATATTCTTTTACCTTATCTATAGACAAATTTCTGTTGGTTTCCACCACCGTAATTTGTTCGGTAAAATTTCTTAATTGACGGATATTTCCCGGCCAATAATAATTTTGAATATAGGACATGGCTTCTTCCGATAAACTCACTGAAGGCATTCTATATTTTTCTGAAAAGTCAACTGCAAATTTTCTGAAGAGTAAAGGAATATCATCCTTCCTTTCCCTTAAAGCAGGTATATCAATTTGTACTGTATTTAACCTGTAATATAAATCTTCTCTGAATCTGCCTTTTTTAATTGCTTCTAATAAATTAACATTAGTCGCAGCTACAATTCTTATATTTGTTTTTTGAATAGTAGATGATCCGACTTTCATAAATTCACCACTTTCCAACACTCTTAATAAACGAACTTGCGTTTGCAAAGGCAATTCTCCTACTTCATCTAAAAAAATGGTTCCTCCATCTGCTACTTCAAAATATCCTTTACGAACTTTATCTGCTCCCGTAAAAGCTCCTTTTTCGTGACCAAAAAGTTCTGAATCTATGGTCCCTTCAGGAATTGCTCCACAATTAACAGCAATATATTGTTTATGTTTTCTTGGTGAAAGATTATGAATTATTTTAGGAATAAACTCTTTTCCTACCCCACTTTCTCCAATTACCAAAACAGAAATATCTGTAGGTGCTACTTGCATAGCTTTTTCTAAAGCCCTGTTAAGTGCAAGGTTATTTCCAATTATTCCGAATCTTTGTTTTATTGCCTGTAATGAATCCATAATATTTATGTTACGTGATCTCTCCTATCAAGGTAGCTGAAGTGCAATCATTTACCAATACATTAACAAAATCTCCAACTTTTGTTTGATCTGTTTTAGTAAAAACCACCACTGCATTTTGAGAAATCCTTCCGTACCATTGATCTTTACTTTTTTTACTGGTTCCCTCTATCAAAACTTCGTGTACTTTGTTAGTATACGTTTTCATTCTTTCTAATGAAAGTTCTTGTTGAAGATTTATAATTTCTTTAAGTCTTCTTGACTTTATTTCCGCAGGCACATCGTCTTTCATTTTTTTATGAGCCAACGTACCGGGACGTTCAGAATAAGCAAACATGTATCCGAAATCGTATTTTGCATATTTCATTAGAGATAAGGTTTCTTGATGCTCTTCTTCCGTTTCACCACAAAAACCCGCTATGATATCATGTGAAATCGCGCAATCAGGTACGATTTCCCTTATTTTATCCACCAAATTAATATATTCTTCGCGTGTGTGTTGACGATTCATTCGCTGCAAAACTGTAGTGCTCCCACTTTGAACAGGTAAATGGATGTATTTGCAAATGTTATCATGTTTAGCCATTACGTGCAATACTTCTTCATGCATGTCTTGCGGATTAGACGTTGAAAATCGTATTCTAATTTCAGGACAAGCTTCAGCTACCATGTTCAATAATTGTGCAAAATTTATCGCTGTTGCTCTTTGCAATTCACTAGCTTTTAAGAAATCTTTTTTAGGACCTCCTCCATACCATAAGTAACTATCTATATTTTGTCCTAAAAGTGTAATTTCTTTATATCCGTTTTCTCTCAACTCTTTACATTCTTTAAGAATTGAATGTGGATCTCTACTGCGTTCTCTTCCTCTTGTAAAAGGAACCACACAGAATGTACACATATTATCACATCCTCGGGTTATGGACACAAAAGCTGTAACTCCATTTCCGCCTAAGCGTATCGGACTTATATCTGCATAAGTCTCTTCTTTTGATAAAAGTACATTAATGGCATTTCTTCCATCATCAGTATTTTTCAATAAGTTCGGAAGATCTCTGTATGCATCGGGACCTACCACTAGATCAACTAAATGCTCTTCTTCCAAAAACTTTGTTTTTAATCTTTCTGCCATGCAGCCGAGAACGCCTATAACCAGATCCGGCTTTTTTCTTTTTATTGCATTAAATTGAGAAAGTCTTTTTCTAACCGTTTGCTCTGCTTTTTCACGAATAGAGCAAGTATTGAGAAGAACTAAATCTGCTTCTTCCAGTTGAGAGGTGGTATTATATCCTTCGTTACTAAGTATTGAAGCTACTATTTCACTATCGGAAAAATTCATTTGACAACCATAGCTTTCTAAAAACATTTTTTTGGTGTTTTTAATAGAACTTTCTTGTATTAAGATTTCTCCTTGTCTTCCTTCTATAATTTCTTTTTCCATATTTAAACATTCCCTACGAAAAAAAGTACCGGGATATTACTAAATCAAAATAAAAATAGTCTGCAAAGATAAAACTTTATATGCCAAGTTGACAGATTATTGTTTTAAATATTTCTTAAAATATATGTTAAGTAAATATAATTTTATTTATCTGCTTGTTAAGACCATCTCAAAATACCCTGTAAAATTTTGCAAAAATAACACCCAAGCCATGATTACTATAGTTCCTACTATTGCTGCATAAAAACCCCCAAAATAAAAGTCTGATTGCTTAAGCATCCCTGTACTGTATACTATTGCATTGGGAGGCGTTGACACGGGCAGGAATAATCCGCACGAAGCACAAAGACCAATTACTAAACCGATCGGCAATATTTGTTCCGGAGGAAGTACTACCGCAGCAATATTTATGACGATGGTTGCTGTAGCCGTACTACTCATTATGTTAGAAAAAATCACAGTCACTATAGCAAAAATCATCATCATTAAATATTCATTAAACGATGCATCTCCCAATAATTCGGAATAATAGGGCGCCAGCAATTCCTTTATTGCAATCCCTAGTGATAATCCACCGGCGACCAACATTAAGGTATCCCACGGAAGCTTTCTTATATCTTCAGCCGTTATAATCCCTAACATAGGAAGGAAAACAATAGGAATTCCTGAAGTGGCTGCACTTGGGATTTTCAATTTTGAACCCATCATCCAAAAGAAAACGGTTATAAATAAAATTAGTATTACAAAAAACCTCTGCAATCTAATCTTTTTGGGAATCGGGGCTAATTCTTCTAAGAAATTTAAATTAATTTTTTCAACTTTAGAAGTATATTTTTGCTTAAGCAGAATCCAAAAGAACAACAACAAAACTATTGCTACGGGCAAGCCCAAGATCATCCAATCAAAAAAAGAAACCTCAATACCTTTGGATTTTAAAACATCTACTACAATCAAATTGGGAGGAGAAGATATTAAGCTGCCCATTCCTGCAAAAGTTGCCGAAGCCGGTATACTTATCAATATTGCTTTTGTCATGGGTGAATCTTTCCCTTCTCTGTCTAAAAAAGGCATAACAGCTGCCAAAATCATGGCTGATGTTGCCGTATTGGATATAATTAATGATAAACAGGAAGTAGTTAGCATAATTCCTAACAACATATGCGACGGCTTACTACCAAAAATAGATATGGTACCTCTAAATAAAGAAATATCTATTCCTGTTTTTCTCATACTTTCACTGAGAAAAAAACCGCCCAAGAAAATCCATATAACACTATCAGACCATGTATTAGAAATAGTTTTCGGATCAATTGTTGATCCTTCTATATTCCCCATGGTATAAATGAGAAAACCTGTGATCAGTATCCCTACGGCAAAGGGGGGTATTGCTTCGGTAACCCATAGAAGTATTGAAAACATCAGAATGAACAGGGTGTATTCTTGAGCTTTAGTAAATTCTTGAGGAGAAAGAAAATAAGTACCTAATAAAGCAATACCTAATGAAAAAAAGAATAATCCAACTTTAGTTTTTATATTCCAAACATCTAAAGATTTTTCTATAAGAAGATCACTATAGACTCTAATATTCGTATTAATCTTTTTAAAATCTTTATTAATTCTATGAAAATCAAAATCCATATATAGCCCTAAATTAAATTTTATCTACTCTTGAAAACTTTGCTTACCTTAATGACACATAGCAAAACTCTTTATAAATTTACTATTTATTTCTAATAGTTTACTCTTAATTGAGAAATTAATTTTTAAATTTGTATCCTAATTCTCACATTAATAATACAGGTAAAGTTTACCTCTAATATAAATTATGAATAATTTTTCTAAGCTCTGGGTTTTTCAATCTAGAAGATTTCTTACCATTGAAGAAATTCAAGATATCAACAAAATTCTTACTGACTTTTTGAAAACATGGGCGGCACATGGTGCTGATTTAAAATCTGAGCTTACGATTATTAAAAATAAATTCATAATTATAGCGGTTGATGAAAATCAAGCGAAAGCCACCGGATGTTCTATCGATAAATTGAATCAATGCATTAGACAAATCGATCAAAAATATCAATTAGAACTTTTAAACCGATTATGGGTAAGCTATGAAGATGATAAAGGGGAAATTACTACTGTTCCTATGAATTCTTTCAAGGAAAAAATCAAATCCGCCCAAATTTCTCCTGAAACCTATATTTATAACCTTGCTATAAGTACTTCCAAAGAATTCGAAGAAAAATTTAGACTTCCTCTTAAAGAAAGCTGGGCAAGAATATTTATGTAATTTTTATTTATATAAGGTTTTTATTTATTAAAACGCGATATTAGTTGCTTCTTAATAAATAATTTCTCTTTTTAAAATAATTTCAGATTCTATATATCTTATTTTCAATAAATAAACTAATTTTATCTTATAAAATTAGACATTCCCATTTATTGACTTCATTATATTATTTATCTTGATAATTTTGATTTATACTATACTATAAATCAAAAACCCTGTTTTTCATTTTATCTATTTTTTAAAAACTGTTGATAGTAAAATTACAATTTATAATTTTATAATTAATAATCATAAATAAACATTAATATTATTGCTTATTAATTTATAATATATATTTTTGTTTTCATAATAACATACAAAAATAGAAATACATGAAAATTTTCTTATTAATTATTAGTGTTTTTCTGCTTAGTATATCTCTTTCAGCACAAAATTATTGGAAGAGAACTAGCTTAACAGGAAAAAAGATTAGAAGTGAAAATATTAATTTACCCATTGAAGAACTATATACCGTTGATTTTTATTCTTTAAAAAAACAATTAAAATCTTCCGTATTAAGAGAAACTAACCAAGCTCCTATCATAGTATACGTTCCAACATCCGAAGGAAAAATAGAAAGATTTTCGGTTTATCATGCCCCTGTAATGGATGAAGAAATTGAAAATAAATACGAAATGTATTCATATGCAGGAATCGGTTTAGACGATGCGAACAAATATATTCGATTCAGTATTTCCCCCAATCAATTCAATTCAATGATTATGGATAATACGGGTACCATTCAGCTCATTGATCCTTATACAACCGATGGAGAAGTTTATTCAGTTCGTATTAGAAAGAAAAATAGCTTTAATGATTTCAATTGTAATACAGTTGATGAAATTATTTCGGAAGAATCAAATTCTTATAAAATAATATCGAGTGATCGAAAATTTCGCACGTATAGATTAGCTCTATCAGTAACCGGTGAATATACTCAGCATTTTGGCGGGGTGACCGGAGCTTTACAGCAGATAAATATCACCATGACCCGGGTGAATGGTATTTTGGAAAGAGATCTGTCTGTAAATCTTAAAATGATTAATAATATTTCTCTTATATATGAAGATCCAAATACAGATCCTTATTCTGATGCTTCTTTTATAAATAACTGGAATATGGAACTTCAAAAAACATTAACAGCAGTAGTTGGAGAAGATAACTATGATATTGGTCATCTTTTTGGCGGCAATGGTGGAGGGGGAAATGCCGGTTGCATAGGTTGTATATGTATTAGTCCTAAAATGGATCCAAACGGAATTCCTACTTCTGCAGGAAAAGGCAGTGGGATAACTTCTCCTTCAAATAATAATCCTTCCGGTGATCATTTTGATATTGATTATGTAGCTCATGAAATGGGACATCAGCTGGGAGCTAATCATACTTTTTCCTGTTGGCTTGAAAATACAGGGGTTAATATTGAACCGGGAAGCGGAAGTACGATAATGGGATACGCAGGTATCACTTCAGCCAATGTGCAATTAAATTCAGATGCTTATTTTCACTCAGCCAGTATTCAGCAAATTAATAAAAATCTACAGCCTAAAACCTGTGGAACAATCAATCAAATTCCTAATCATCCGCCTGTAGTAAATGTAGGCCCCTCTAGCGTGACCATTCCTATGGGGACACGGTTTTATTTGGATGCAGAAGGTACAACAGATCCTGATGGGGATAAGCTGACTTTTTGTTGGGAACAAATTGATAATGCTCGTAAGGATGTTATTCGTGTCGATTCTTCACAAACATACGGTCCTATATTCAGATCTTTTCTACCGACAACTTCTACAAGGAGATATTTTCCCGCTTTAACTACCGGTATTTACTCTCCAAATACATGGGAGACTGTTTCCAACGTCAAAAGAGCCCTGAATTTTACTGTAACCGTGCGAGATAATAATCCTAATAAACCTCAAACTAAGATTGAAACTAAAGAAGTTATGGTTTCTGATAGTGGGGGACCATTTATCGCAACATTTCCTACAGCTGATTATATAGCTAAGAAAGGAAGTTCAATCAACGTATTATGGAATGTTGCTAATACAACAGCACAGCCATTTAATACACAGTATGTAAATATTTCATTAGTTACAGATGAGGGGCAAACTATAACTCCTTTGGCTGATCAAATTCCGAATTCAGGAAATGCAACCGTGAATTTACCTGCTGATCTTATCGCTAAAAAAGCAAAAATAATGATTGAGGCCAGTAATAATATCTATTTTGCCTTAACCGAATATTTTTCAATAGGATATGAATCAGAAGTAATCTGTAAAAAATATAATTCAACCTTTACTCCTATTGCTATACCTGACGGGAATGGTGATCATTCAAATTCGAAGTATGCTGTTATGGCAGTTACTGTTCCTGATAATGAGAATTATGATAAACTGATTAAACTACAAGCTACTGTTGATGTAGATCATCCAAATATTGAAGATTTATTTATTGTATTACAAACTCCAGGTCAAAATGATTATAAATCTGCGGTTTTGTGGAATCATTCGTGCCCAAATAATTCAGGTTTAAATGCAACCTTTGATGATGTTGGAATTACAATGAATTGTTCCTCTCCAACTATAGGTACAATAAAACCTTATAATCCACTTCATTCTTTATTTAAGAAAAATTATAGCGGGCAATGGCTATTAGGGGTAGCAGATCATTATCCTAAAAATACGGGTACTTTAAAATCTTTTTCTTTGAATTTATGCAGTTTGAATTATAAGCAACTCCAAACCGATGAAAATTTTTCAGAAACCCCAACATTTAAAGTTTACCCTAATCCTTCTGAAGGAGTTTTTACTATCGATTTAGGTGCTATTCAATTTAGAGGGAATACAAGCCACGTTAAAGTTTATAATTTGGCCGGTAGCTTATTATTTTCAAAAGTTGAAAAAAATAAGCTTTTTTCTATAGATCTTACTAATTATCCTGCGGGTATATATACCATAAATATTACGGGGAATGGTAATTCTATATCCAAAAATGTAATTAAGAAGTAATCCTTTAAGCTAAAATAAATAAAGCACTCTTTTATGTTTTATGAGAGTGCTTTAAATTTTTCTTTATTTTTAAAATTTAAATTCTTTTTCAGGAATGATCTTGTTAATTTCAAGCGATTTAAATACAAGATTAAATTCAGAGTCATCCTCCTTGTTTTTGACGACCAAACGATAAGGAAAGATTAGTCCGGAGACTAATTTAAAGTCTGAATACAATTTACTTTCATTTGAAGTATCTTCTCTAACTAATTGATAGCTGGTTTTATCAAAATAATAAATTTCTGATTCTCTGTTGTTAGTTAGCTTAATTTTATAACAATTCTTGTTATCAATACGTTCTTCTCCGAGAAATATCGGAAGAAACCCTTTTGCAGAATAATCAATTAAATCCGATTCAAATGCTTCAGGAACGTAATTATTATTTTCTTCAAGAGAATTCGTTTGAAAGTTATATTGTATAGCTTTCTTTCCGTTGTAAGCATTTAAAATAATTTTTTTTCCCTGTATTTCAATACAAGTTTTATTAAGATTAGGCCTCTGCTGATAAATTTCTATAGGATATGACTCATTTAATCCTAAAATTATATCTCCTTTAATTATTATTGAATTCAATTCTTTCCAATGATCTGTTCCTCCGGTAACTTCCAAATGCTTTTTAATTATTTCTTCTACCGTCTGAGAATAACATATGTTCAAAAGGAATATCAGAAAAGCAAAAAAAAGTTTCTTCATATAAGATTAAAATGGGTTGACTGTAAAAAAATTCCAGGCAACTTTAAAGTTCTCCCGGAATTATCATTTTTCTTCAATTTATATCTTTACATTAATTGAACTATTATTTTTCGAATAATAGTATTTACATTTCTTCGTAAAGTGCTCTTAATTTTTCTTTAGTCATTATTTTCTGCCAATCTTTACCTAATGCATTTTCCCAAAGCGGTGCCATTCCATAAGAAACATTTATCATAGTATTGAATTGTTCATCAGACAATCCTTTGCATACACCTTGCGGAATTTCAATCTGATTTTTTTCAACCATATATTTAAATTCCTTAACTCCTTCCGGATAATACTCTTCTAATCGGTCAAAAACAATACAATTACCTACTCCATGATGAGTTCCTAGTAAATAAGAAAGTCCGTAACTCACCGCATGAGCAATTCCTACTTGTGAATAAGCGATGCTCATTCCTCCATGCCAAGATGCCATCATTAAATCTTCATCAGACTCATCATCCCATTCAGATTTATGAACATATACTTTTTGGCAAAGTTCTAATGCTTTTTCTCCGTAACTTTTACTGAAAGCATTAAGATATGTTCCTGTTAAAGACTCTATGCAATGAATATAACAATCCATACCGGTAAAAAATGCTTGATTCTTTTCTACTCCTTTTACTAAAGATGGATCCAAAATAACTTGATCAAAAGGGGTAAAATCTGAATTAATACCTAATTTTCTTTCCGGCCCGGTTAATATACAAGTTCTGGAAACTTCTGCTCCTGTACCACTAATTGTTGGTATACCTACATGATAAACAGCCGGATTCTTCACTAAATCCCATCCTTGATATTGAGAAGAAGAACCTTCACTATTCATCATGATTGCAACAGCTTTTGCCGAATCCATTACACTTCCTCCTCCTATTCCAATAACTCCGGAAACAGTTCCATATTCCTCTTTTAATGAATCTCTGATCGCATCAATTCCTTTGGTTTTGGGTTCATCAGTAGTATCTATAAATATAATTTTATCTTTTCCTTTTAAGGGAATTCTTTTTTCTAATTCTTTTCCTTCAAACACTTTATCTACTAAAAAAATAAATGGATAATCTTTATTTCTTTTTTCTTCAATAATTTCTGAAGTTTGATCAAAGCTTCCACGTCCATAAATTACACGGGGAACCATTGGAAAATTTCTGAATTTCATATTTTTATTTTTTCTCGTTTATCTGTTTTTTTAATATTTCATTTGCTTTTTCTAAATCCTCCGGCGTGTCTATTTCAACTCCTACAAAATCAGTCTCTATTACCTTAATTTTCATGCCATACTCTAAATATCGTATGCACTCCACCTTTTCTGCTTGTTCGTTTTGTAACATCGGTAATTTTGCAAAATCTAGTAAGGCTTGTTTACGGAAAGCATATACACCTACATGCTCATAGTAATCCGCTTGAAATGATTTTTCACGAGGATAAGGTATAACTGAACGTGAAAAATATAGTGCAAAGTCATTTTGGTCTTTAACTACTTTTACATAATTTGAATCTTCAATTAAATTCCAATCGTCCATTTTACGAATCAAAGTAGCAACATCAATTTTATTATCTTGATCTTTCTTAAATACTTCAATTAGCCTTGCTAACGGTTCGGTTTTTACAAAAGGTTCATCTCCTTGTATGTTTATGATGATATCGCATTCTAAATTTTCAACAGCTTCTGCAATTCGATCACTTCCTGTCTCATGTTCCTTTTTACTCATAATGGCTTTACCTCCGTTTCTGGTAATTTCATTATGAATTATTTCGGAATCAGTTACCACAAATACATCTGAAAAAAGCCGGGTTTTGATTGCATTTTCATAGGTTGACCGTATGACTGTTTTTTCCCCTAACATACCCATCAGCTTAGCAGGGAAACGAGAGGCTGCATATCTTGCAGGAATAACTGCTATTATTTTCACGTTATTTATAATTTAATTACAAAGTTAACTAAAATAGCTTTTGTTAACCGGTATTATCCTTATTAAAAAAACATTTTAAATGTGCTTATTTTTTATCTTTAAAATTTCTTTAACAGCTATTATTTTTTTATAAATCATTAGTTAATAATTGTATTATTTTATTATGCTTTTATAAATAATGAATAAAAAAAGTCATCCAAAATTTGGATGACTTTTTTATTAGAAAAGTTTGTTTAGTAAATTATCTTCTTCTTTGACTAGGAGTTTTTACTTTAACTTCTTCTGTGATTGATACTTTTGAACCGGTTTGATCTAAGATCACAACTCTTCTATTTTCTCTATCACAAGTTTCTTGATCCGGATAAAGAATATTTCCTTTATCGTCTTTCTTAGCATTGATATCTTGTTGTTTACATAACAATTCTGATTTACCGAATCCTCTTGCTATCAATCTATCTTTACTTACTCCGTTTTTAACTAATTCGTTGACTACAGATTGTGCTCTTTGTTTTGATATTCTATTGTTTACAGCTACAGATCCTACTCTGTCAGTATGTCCGTCTACAAAGAATTTTTTACCATCAAAACTTCCGTCATTTAACATTTTTGCAGCATCATTAACTAATGGTAAAGACTCTGCTGTTAATTTAGAACTATTAAATTCAAAATTAATATTTTTTAATTTGAATGTAACGTCTTTAGTTTCCCAAGGACAACCATTATTATCAATTGGTCCTTTTACTGTTGGACAATTATCATCAATATCAGGAATACCGTCTCCATCTGTGTCAGGACATCCTTGGAATTGTGCAGGTCCTGCTGCATTCGGACATCTGTCTTGATCGTCAGGGATACCGTCTCCATCTGTATCAGGACATCCTTGGAATTGTGGTAATCCCGGTGTATCCGGACATCTGTCTTGATCATCTGGAATACCGTCGCCATCTCTATCGCTTGGTGCTACCGGTGGTGGTGGTAATGGTTGTTCTTTCTTAGCTCCAAATTTAAATATTAAGGATGCTGAGTGTTGAAAGAAGTCAGAATAATCTTTTGATTGATTAGTTACCCAGTTATATTGAGATTCTATGTTTAAACCAAAGTTTCTGGTAAACCAAAAGTTAATACCTACACCCCCGTTTACTACGAACATATCATTTTTTCCTGTAAATTTTCCTCCTAACTTATAATTTTTATCTGAGTTATAATCATCATCATAAGCATCTAAGTGAGTAGAAGGATCATCCTCAACAATTTTAATTCCTTTATAAGAATATTTGTGATAGTTTGCACCTACTCTCACATATGGGTCCAGCCATCTTAATGATTTTGACTCACTAAGTGGTGTAAATCTAAGACCTAAACCTGCTAAAACAAAAAATTCGTCTTTTATTTTTAATCTTTTGTTATCCATATCACTTATTGAAGCTTGTAAATCAACTGCAAAGTTTTTACCAATACTTCTTGCTACAGTTAATTTTGATAATGGAAAAGAAAAACTATAATCATCGGTATCAAAATATCCGTCAAAGATACCACGCACTGACGTATGGTCAGTTGCATGCATCCCTATCCCCACATACCACTTTTCTGTAGTATTTTGAGCTTTAGTTACAATGGCCATTATAACAGCTCCTATTGTAATCAATAATTTAAATTTTTTCATATTAATTTCTTACTACTATGATTTATTTTATTCTACTAAACAAATTCTATTCCAATATATAAAAAAACCATCCTAATAAGGATGGTTTTTTTATTTGTAGATCAATTATTTCTTAATTTTCACTTCTTTTGTTACGGAAACTTTATCTCCTGCCTGATCTAAAACTACCACTCTTCGATTAGATCTATCACAAGATTCTTGGTCAGGATATAATATATTTCCTTCTTCGTCTTTTTTAGTATTGATATCTGCTTGTTTACATAATAATTCTGTTTTTCCAAAGCCTCTAGCTATCAATCTATCTTTTTCTACACCTTCATTAACTAATTCGTTAACTACAGATTGTGCTCTTTGTTTTGATATTCTATTGTTTACGGCCACAGATCCTACTCTGTCGGTATGTCCGTCTACAAAGAATTTTTTACCATCAAAACTTTCGTCTTTTAATAATTTAGCTGCATCTTTTACTAATGGTAAAGATTCTGCTGTTAATTTAGAGCTGTTAAATTCAAAGTTGATATTTTTTAATCTGAAAGTAACGTCTTTAGTTTCCCAAGGACAACCGTTGTTTTCAATTGGTCCTTTTACGGTTGGACAACCATCGTCTACATCAGGGATACCATCGCCATCTGTGTCAGGACATCCTTGGAATTGTGCAGGTCCTGCTGCATTCGGACATCTGTCTTGGTCGTCCGGAATACCGTCTCCGTCTGTATCAGGACATCCTTGGAATTGTGGCAATCCCGGTGTATCAGGACATCTGTCTTGATCGTCTGGAATACCATCGCCATCTCTATCACTTGGTGCTTCTACCGGTGGAGGTGGCGGAAGTGGTTCTTCTTTCTTAGCTCCGAATTTAAATATAATCGATGCTGAATGTTGGAAGAAATTTATATAATCTTTAGAATATGCTGTTGCCCAGTTATATTGAGATTCTAGATTTATACCAAAGTTTTTTGTAAACCAGAAGTTAATACCTACTCCACCATTTAATATGAAATTATTATCATGACCTGTAAATTTACCTCCCAGTTTATAATTTTTCTTAGGATTATAATCATCATCGTAAGCGTCTAAGTGAGTGGTTGGATCGTTTTCAACGATTCTAATTCCTTTATAAGAATATTTGTGGTAATTTGCCCCTACTCTAACGTATGGATCTAACCATTTTAAAGATTTGGATTCACTTAATGGGGTATATCTAATACCTAATCCTGCTAAAACAAAGAATTCATCTTTAATTTTTAATCTTTTATTGTCTATTTCTCCAATTGAAGCTTGCAAGTCAACTGCAAAGTTTTTAGCTATGCTTCTAGCTACTGTTAATTTAGACAACGGTGGTACAATACTATAATCATCGGTATCAAAATATCCGTCAAAGATACCACGAACAGAAGTATAGTCTACCGCATGAGCTCCAATCCCGATATACCACTTATCCGAAATGTTTTGAGCAAATACAGTAGTTGCTAACGTTGTAGCCAATCCTGTAAGTAACAAATTGAACTTTTTCATATATAAAAATCTAATTTTTAGGTTGCAAAGTAACATTTTTATTATCTAACTCCCAAGAAAAAATTAATATTTCTTTACCATTCTGTTAATATTTCGTTTGGATTCTCTTTCTTTTATCGCTTCTCTTTTGTCATATAATTTTTTCCCCTTCGCAAGATATACTTGGATCTTCGCGATTCCTTTTTCATTGATATACAATTTTGTAGGAACAATCGTTAATCCTGTTTCTTTAGTTTTTCTTAACAGTTTGTTAATTTCCTTTTTATGTAATAACAGTTTTCTTTCCCTTTTTATTGTATGATTATAACGAGTTCCGTAATAATATTCGTCAATGGTCATATTTATTACATATAATTCGCCATTAATAATCTGACAAAAACTCTCTGCAATACTTGCTTTCCCTAATCTAATAGATTTTATCTCAGTACCATGTAAAACTATTCCTGCCTCATATTTATCCAATAATTCATAGTTAAATCTTGCTTTTCTATTCAGTATATTTACTTTATTTTCAAATTTCATAATCAAAGTTTTTCTTACTACTTTTGTACAAATTTATTAAAGTATATGCTTACAGTATCAAATTTATCTTTACAATTTGGAAAAAGAGTACTCTTTGATGAGGTTAATGTAAAATTTACGAAAGGAAACTGTTATGGAATTATTGGAGCTAATGGAGCAGGAAAATCTACATTTTTGAAAATTCTATCCGGCGATGTTGAACCGACTACAGGAAGTGTAAGCCTTGAAACAGATAAAAGGATGTCTGTATTGGAACAAAATCACTTTGCTTATGATGCATATCCTGTACTGGAAACGGTTATTAAAGGGAATCAGAAACTTTTCCACATAAAGGAGGAAATGGATGCTTTATATGCCAAACCTGATTTTTCTGATGAAGATGGAGTTAAAGCGGGAGAATTAGGTATTATTTATGAAGAAATGGGAGGTTGGAATGCTGAGTCTGATGCAGGAACTTTATTATCTAATCTTGGAATAAAAGACGATGCACATTATAAAATGATGTCTGAATTGGAAAATGCTGACAAAGTAAGAGTATTACTTGCTCAAGCTTTATTCGGGAATCCTGATGTTCTTATTCTTGATGAGCCTACGAATGATTTAGACATTGAAACCATATCTTGGTTAGAAGATTTCTTGGCGGGATATGAAAATACTGTAATTGTTGTTTCGCACGACCGTCACTTTTTGGATGCAGTTTGTACTCATACCTGCGATTTGGATTTCGGAAAATTAAATTTATATACCGGTAACTATTCATTTTGGTATGAGGCCAGTCAATTAGCTGCCCGTCAAAGAGCTCAACAAAACAAAAAGGCTGAGGAAAAAAAGAAAGAACTTCAAGAGTTTATTTCCAGGTTTAGTTCTAATGTTGCTAAAGCAAAACAAGCCACGGCTCGTAAAAAAATGATCGAAAAATTAAATATTGAAGATATTAAGCCGTCCTCTAGAAGATATCCGGCTATTATTTTTGAACAAGAACGTGAAGCCGGGGATCAAATATTGGACGTTAAAGGATTGGAAAAAACTAAAGATGGTGAATTGTTATTCAGCAATATTGACTTGAACCTAAAAAAGGGGGATAAAGTTGCCGTTCTATCCAGAAATTCTTTGGCTATTACTGAATTTTTTCAAATATTATCCGGAGAGTCAGAACCTGATAAAGGGAGTTATTCTTGGGGTATAACTACTAAGCAAAGTTACCTTCCTTTAGATAATACTAAATATTTTCAATCGGACGATAACCTTGTAGATTGGCTTCGTCAGTATGTGAATACAGATGAGGAGAGACATGAAGAATATATCCGAGGATTTTTAGGTAAAATGCTATTTAGCGGTGATGAAGCTTTAAAATCTTGCAAAGTTCTTTCGGGAGGTGAAAAAATGCGTTGTATGTTTTCAAGAATGATGTTATTTAAAGCTAATGTTTTACTTCTTGATGAGCCTACCAACCATTTAGACTTGGAAAGTATTACGGCTCTTAACAACTCGTTAACCAATTTTAAGGGTACTATTTTACTTTCTTCTCATGACCATGAATTATTATCTACTGTTTGTAACAGAATCATTGAATTAACCCCTAAAGGTATCATTGACCGCTATATGAGCTACGATGAGTATTTATCTGACGCAAAAGTTAAAGAACTTAAAGCGCAATATTATAGCTAAGAAATTATTGGGCGAAATTTAAATCGTAAAGATTTTTATTTCACCAAAATGATAATACTATAAAACCTTTTAATCTTTAAGATGATTAAAAGGTTTTTTTATATAATAAACTTCGAATTATCCGGCTGGCAAGCGTGTTATTCTAAACAATATTTTTACTTTAACTTAAAGAATCCTTTGTGCTTTTTTAAATTTATTTTTCCAATAAGTTTCTTCGAGAGAACTAATTATAACCCCTTTAGATGTTGAGGCATGTATGAATGTTATTTCGCCTGAACCGGATATGTTATAGACTATACCTACATGATTTATTGAACTCCCCCCTGTATTAAAAAACAATAAATCGCCTTCTTTTATTCGAGAGATACTTACATCTTTTCCAGCATTAGACATATCTATGGAACGTCTTGGTAATTTTACATCTATTCTTTGGTAAGCATTGCAAACTAAACCGGAACAATCTATGCCACTGAAAGTATTTCCTCCATATTTATAAGGAGTCCCTTTATATTTTTCTGCTTCTTTCAAAACCAAAATAACATCCGTAGATTTTATATTTTTATGAACTCCGTATTTTTTTGATTCTAAATTCGAATCTTTCTTTATCGGTTTTGAAATATGGGGTGATTTATGCGATGGTTTTGATTTTGAAATATGTTTATTTGTTTTATTGGAATTATAAGTATATCTTTTCGAATGAGGATGTTTTGATTTTTTATATGAAGAAGTTGCCTCGTAAGATACACAAGATGTAATAAATGAAAAAAACATCAATCCGAACACATAGATTACCATTTTACTTTTCATATATCTTATTTTTTAATAATCTTTGTGCTAATTTATAAAATTATGAACATTTTTTTAACACGTTATTTACTAATTTATTAACAAATTATTTTTCTAACGGTTTAGACTATTTAATTAAAAAATATTTTTATTGTCTGATATAAGATTTTCATATCCCATATCAATGGACAGATTTTCTCCTTTAGCTGCAGCAGTTGCTAACTGATCCGCCTTTTCATTATAAAAATGCCCATGATGACCCTTTACCCAGTGAAAGGTTACTTTATGTTTTTTGTAAATTCTAATAAATCGAATCCATAGATCCGGATTTTTAACTTTTTCAAATCTTTTTTTCTCCCAACCATAAATCCATTTATTATTAACGGCATCGACTACATATTTTGAATCAGAATATATTTCAACTTCTTGATCGGGTTTATTAATTTTTTCCAAAGCAATAATCACGGCCAATAATTCCATTCTATTGTTGGTAGTCAAGCGAAATCCTTCTGAAAAGTTTTTTTCATATGAAGTTCCTTTCAGCTTCATTATTATGCCATACCCTCCTTTTCCCGGATTTCCAGAAGAAGCTCCGTCTGTATAAACCTCAATCATAATATCTATTTAATCTATTTAAAAGATATTTTTTAATTCTAACAAATTTTTAATTATCGGAATTTCTGCATTTTTATAATGATCTTCTTTTTTGTAATTAAAATAGACCGGATACATCCCTATTCTTTGAGAACCTAATACATCTGCCTCCCAATCATCTCCGATAAATGCGGATTCATTCACTAATGCATGGGCTTTTTTAAGGCCTAATTCAAACACTTCTTTAGCCGGCTTTCTTTTATTTATTTCTTCTCCGCTGGTTAGGGTGGTTATATAATCTTTAATACAAGTTTCTTGAACTTTTTGTTCGGTTTGTTGTATAAAGCCATTGGAAACAACATGTAATTGATAACCTTTTGTATTTAGATATTTCAAAATTTCATCTGCATACTCGATTAAATTATTGTTTTCCATGATCTGAGTTAAAAAATTGGCATTAAAATAATTCCAAATTTCAGGGTCATTTATATGAAATTCCAAAAACGTATCTTTGAATCTTTTCTCCAATATATCTGCTTTGCTTACCTTATCTTGCCTATATAAAGACCATAGATTTTCATTCCTGTTGTAATAACTTATATAAAAATCTGAAAATTGTAATTGATACTTTTCTTCAATTTTTAAATTTTCATAAATATTTTTAAGAGTTAACTTTGAATTTTTATCCGTATCCCAAAGCGTATTATCAAGATCAAAGAATATGTGTTTTATGTTATTTTTCATGTATAGTTTTTTTTAAAGACTTAATCCCATTCCAAAGAAAACGGAAAAACATAAGGCTAACAATGCTGTAGGTTTTAAGTATAAATCTAAATCTTTGGGGTTTTGGGTGTAAAGAATTTTTCTGCGTACTATAGTATTCGGAATAAATAGTATAAAGAATAAAAATGGTTTTAATGATGACCAACTATCGAGTTTTATAACAAATTCTTTCTGATGTATTAACAGGAAAATGAGACAAAGTATAAAAGGAAGATTCATTAGTACCATTTGATAATACTTAGCATTTTGAAATCCTAATCGTAATGCCAGCGTTTTTTTATGACTGATTCTATCCGATTCAATGTCTCTCATATTATTTAGATTCAAAACGGCTACACTAAATAAGCCAATTGCAGAGGCGGGAAGCAAATTATCCCAAGTAAAAGACTTTGTATAAAGAAATTCACTTCCTAAAACAGAAACCCATCCAAAAAAAATAAAAACAAAAAAATCCCCTAATCCCATATATCCGTAAGGCTTTTTTCCCATTGTATAAAATATAGCTGCTAATACACAAGCAATTCCCAAACCAATGAATATAAAAAATTCACTTTTATAATTGGGGATAAAAGCATACCAAAGCAGAACTACCGAAGAAAGTAGGGATAGAAATACAGTAATTAAAATTGCACGAAACATGGATTGTTGCGTAATAGCCCCCGATTGAATAGCACGAACCGGACCAACTCGTAACTCATTATCGGTTCCTTTGGTTCCATCGCCATAATCATTGGCAAAATTGGACAAAATTTGAAATAATATGGTTGTAAGACAAGAAAGCCCAAAAATAATTCCATCAAAATTTCCTTTCCATTTGGCAAGTAATCCTCCTAAAATGATTCCACTTAATGAAAGCGGTAACGTTCTTAATCTAGCGGCCTCAATCCAATTTTTCATCTGTTTTTCTTCTATTTTTTAACTTTTTACAAAAATACACTAATTATATGATAGATTAAACGCATCCTGAATTGGATAAATAATTGCGTCAAAATATATAGAATTATTAATTACTCTAAGATTACCGACTTATCAATATATTAAGGTAAGAAATTCATCAAGTGTGATTTTCCCAAAATATGTTGATAGATCAATATCTTTTAATGAATCGGCAACGGAAGCTTTTGTGTATTTTTTTCCTATTAATCTGTTCTCTATATCTTCAAGGTTTCCCACTCCGAAAAAATCTCCGTATATCTTAATTGCAGTAATGTTTCCTTCTTCTACATTTAATTTTAAATCAATGGAACCTATTGGAAATCGTTGACTTCTTTCCATATAAAATTTAGGAGAACGTCCATAATTCCAATCCCAATTTGAATACCTTTGATGTGAAATTTTATTTATTTCTTCCCAATCTGCTTCCGTCAATTCATATTTATTGACATCTTCTGTTTTATCTACATTAAAAATTGAAAGTAGTAATTTATCTCTAAATTCTTCTATAGTTAAATCTGTTGTGACAAAATCAGATATATTGCAAACTCTGCTTCTGATTGATTTAATTCCTTTCGATTCAATTTTATCTTTTCTTACCTTTAAAGAGTTAACAACTTCATCCATGTTGCTATTGAATAATAGTGTTCCATGGGTAAACATTCTTTTGTTTGTGGCAAATTGAGCATTTCCGCTTATTTTCTTTCCTTCTACTACTATGTCATTCCTTCCCTTAATTTCTGCATTGACTCCCATTTGCTGCAACGCTTCTAGTACAGGATGTAAATATTTTTGGTAATTTGAAAAACTATTACCATCGTTTTTGGTAATAAAACTAAAATTTAAATTACCTCTATCGTGATACACAGCTCCTCCTCCCGATAACCTCCTAACGACTTTTATGTTTTTTTCTTCTACATATTCTGTATTGATTTCTTCTATAGTGTTTTGGTGTTTTCCTATGATTATGGAAGGATCATTTATATAGAAAAGAAGATATGAATCTTCCTCAATTGGCAAGTTCATTACAAGATACTCTTCAATAGCTAAATTAATTTCGGGATTGTAATTGTTTTTATTATCTACAAATAACATTCTCATTTTTTTGGATCAAAAATACAATAAATAGTTTTTACGGCTTCTTTACTGAATATACAGCGGCTCATGGGTATTCATTATAAGTAAACCAATGTGATATTAAATATTATAATATATATTTAATTTGTTTAGTTAAAACCGTAAAAAAAGTATAATTTATGCTTATAAATGGAACATATTCATCGAAAAATTATAAATTTGCCTGTTGAAAAATCTAACATATGAATTCTTTTATTGAAGAGTTAACTTGGAGGGGATTAATTCATAATATAATCCCGGGAACAGAAGAACAATTAAATAAGGAAATGACGCTGGGTTATATTGGTTTTGATCCGACTGCAGATTCTCTTCATGTAGGAAGCCTGGTGCCTATCTTACTTTTAGTTCATTTTCAAAGACATGGTCATAAGCCTGTTGCTTTAGTGGGTGGTTCCACAGGTATGATCGGTGATCCATCCGGAAAAAGCACAGAGCGCAATTTACTGGACAGTGAAACTTTACAAAAGCACATTTTAGGAATAAAATCTCAATTAGAACGATTTTTAGACTTTGACAGTAACAAGTCAAATGCTGCCATACTGGTTAATAATTATGACTGGATGAAGGATGTTACTTTTTTAGACTTTGCCCGTGATATTGGAAAGCATATAACCGTTAATTATATGATGGCTAAAGATTCCGTCAAAAAAAGATTAAACGGTGAATATCAAGAGGGTATGTCTTTTACAGAATTTACATATCAACTTTTACAAGGTTTTGATTTTTATCATTTGTACAAAGATAAAGGAGTTAAACTTCAAATGGGTGGTTCCGACCAATGGGGAAATTTGACCACAGGAACGGAACTTATTAGAAAAAAAATCGGTGAAGAAGCTTTTGCTTTAACTTGTCCATTAACAACAAAGGCTAATGGTACTAAATTCGGTAAAAGTGAGGGCGGTGAAAATGTTTGGTTAGATGTAAATAGAACTTCCGTTTTTAAATTTTATCAATTCTGGTTAAATATAACAGATATTGATGCTGAAAAATATATAAAAATATATACATTCCTCTCCAAGGAAGAAATTGAATCATTAATTAGAAATCATAATGAAAATCCATCCCTTAGGATTTTACAAAAAAAATTAGCTGAAGAAGTCACCCGTTGGGTTCATGGTAAGGAAGAAACGGATAAGGCCATTAAAGCTTCCTCTATTTTGTTTGGAAAATCAACTAAGGAAGATTTCCTATCTTTAGATGAAACTACTTTTTTATCTTTATTCGAAGGGGTTCCGCAAAAAGAAGTTTCTTTAAATATTCTTAAAAACGGAATTTCAATTCTTGATGCATTATCAGAAATAACCGGTTTTTTATCTTCAAAAAATGAAGCTAAAAGAGCTCTAAAGGAAAAATCAATTTCTGTTAATCAAGAAAAAATTAGCGATGATTTTATTATTAATGAATCAAATTTAATTCAAGGAAAATACGTTTTACTTCAAAGAGGAAAAAAATCATATTTTATCCTTAAAGGAATTGAATAAAATAGTTTTTATTTTAAGTAAATAAATTTTATAAAATAACACAATATATATTTTTGCAACACGTTATATAACAAATAGATGAAAGGGCTTATTAAGTTTTATCATCCTGATGAAACCTTAGTGTATCACATCAGGAAATGTTTTTGTAAGGTTGTTTTTCTTAACAAGAAAAATACATTAGTAGTTGAAATAGAATCAGATGATGATTTAGATCACGTAGAAGAAGACTCATATCAAAATGAATACCCGCAAGTGTCTTTTTCCATTGAAGATTTCGAAATTCCAGTAAAAACTATACAGCAACTTTGCGGAAAATCATTTCAAATACCTTCATATGATGAAAAAGAAAATGAAAATGGCGAAGTAGAAGAATTATATTATACAAATCTGAATTTAAATGATGAGGAGGATTTGGAAACAGACAATAATGAATTGAAATTCGGTAAAGATGAACAGGGTAATTTAAAACTTATATGGCAAGGCTATTGTGAAGATTTTATTACTCAAGAAGAACCCTTACGATTTAAAGTATCTTGCTCATTCATCAACGATATCTTAGAAATAGACGATTAACCTGAACCATAATATAATGAAAAAATTATTAGTACTTTTTTATTTTTTAGGGCTGATTTCCTTTACCCATGCTCAGAGTTTTAGAGGTATTGGAGACCAAAAAGTACAGTTAGGAATTAATGCTTTTGGGTATGGAACCGGAATTACTGCTAGTTATGATTACGGAGTAATGGATTGGCTTTCCATTGGTGGTGGTACCGATTTTTACTGGAGTGCCGATGATGATAATTTTTTTATTTATGGACGGGCTAATTTTCATTTAAATGATCTCTTAGATCTTCCTCATACTATGGACTTATATCCCGGAATAAATATAGGAGGAAGAAATGGCGGTTTTGGTATAGGTGCACATATTGGGTATCGTTATTTCTTCGATGATAAATTTGGTGCATTTGCAGAGCTTGGCAGCCATGGTTCTATTGGAGTTATTATAAACTTATAAAAATAAATATACAGAATATCGGATTAAATCAGGAATTTTACTAGTAGTTTTTTTTCTGAACTTACTACATTTTTATTCAAAATGACGATAAAAAGGATCTGTCGCAAGTTCTAACATATTTTTATCTCCTTTACTATCTCCAAATGCGTATATTTTGGAATAATGGGCTAATTGTATTTCACTAATTATTCTAACTACTTTCTGCTTATAATTACAATTGGGTGTAGCAAATTTACCGTTAAATACTCCATCAATATATTCTGCTTCTGTAGAAATCAAACGTAATCCTAAATATTTTGCGAAAGGCTTAACCCATAGATCTAAGGAAGCTGTGACGATATATTTATTGGGTTCTCTTGATAACGCTCTTATGTATTCCAATGCCTTGGACCTGATAATAGTATTTTTCCTACTTTCAAAATAATATTGAGCTAATTCTTCTAATTCTAAACGTGTTTTACCTTTTAAAAATTGAGAGATAAATTTTTGCTTAATTTTTCCTGCATCGAATATTTTAAATCTTACCAATATAAATAAAGGAATAAATTTAATAAAGACTTTTTTGTATTTATGAGGAAAAGAAAATTGTAAAAAATCAAATAAAGTATCTTTGTTTGTTAACGTTCCATCAAAGTCAAATATATATAAACAATTATTCTCCATCTTTTTTAATATAATAATATTTTTTAAATAAATAATAATTCTTTTTATCTTTTTCGAAATCTTTTATCGAAACAACTTGGGCGTTTACCCCATATTCTTTAAAATAGAATTCTTCACTATCATAATCGACTTTTATTTTAATAGTTTTATCGCCAAAACACTTTTTTAACATAGACAGACATTTTCTTTTTTCATAACTATTATATATAGTTTTACTATAGTTGTATCCTCCTATAATAAATATCATAATAGCAACTAAAACTAAACTAATTTGGCTAACAACTTTTAATATTGTGTTGCCGAAATAATAAGTTAGAAAAAAAATTAAGATCGGAAAAATCCATAATTGTGGTATAAAACGAGCCCACCATGCCCCTTGTATATAAGGTAAGATGCTAGTAAAAATAAACATCACAAAGAATAACATTAAATTTCTTTGATCTTTTTTTAGATAAAAGCATAGTGCTATAAACAATACAATTGCTAGTATAAAAATTCCACTAAACCAGAAACCGAATCCTGAAATTCTAGCACATGCTATTGATGAATATTTAATCTCATAAAATTTAAAGGTAAAAGGTATTTTAAATTCTTCGATATTTTCATTTATAGTACCATTTGACCAAGAATGTGGAGCATGGTTAACTCTATAAAATAGAGATTTAAAAGCAGCAATAATTGATAAATCATCTTTTAATGATGGCGGCCTTTGATGTTCAATAATATCAATTTTATTTTTTCCAACAACAGGATATATGGGATTCCCCTTTTTAAGTAAATTTTGCCCAAAAGGATACCAGGAAACAATTCCTATTATTATTCCTGAAAGTATTAATAATTTTAAATTATATATAATTTCTTTTATCCTTTTTTTATTTAATAAGTAAATAAAGTAAAAAAAGAACAGACAAAGTACTAATACAAATGATGTCAACTTTATATTAACAAATAAAACAACGATCATTAATAATAGCAAGTCTAAATAAGGCCATTTCTCATTAAAGGATTTTAAGAGTAATAGTGACAAACTTATTAATAATGATAAATAAATTATTCCATCTACGTAAAAGGTAAATAGTTGATTAATTACAATAGGATTAGCATTTAAAAACAAAGTAAATACTACTGAAAATATTTTTTTATTAAATATTTTCTTGATACTAAGATATGTAAAACATAAAGATGATAATAAAAATAAAAAATTGATAACCTTGGAAGATTCAATATTACGAGTTAAACAGTAAACAGAATATTGCGAAAATTCAATTCCTTTTACATAATGATTATATACATATTGAAAAGGAATATCTTTTGTCATCTCTTCGTATATAGGATTCCATTTTTTACTAATTTCCAAGATAATACCTTTATGATATAACATGCCATCCTGACTAAAATCAATGATAAAGCTATTAATGACTATTGTAATTAATACAAAAGCAGTAAAATAAAACATGGTTCCATTTACCTTGCTTGTTGGAAATTTAAATAATGCTAAAAAATAGGACAGAATTATAGCTAAAGGAAAAACAAATAAGTTAGATTCTATCTTGAGATTTAAAAATAAATTTATAAGTAAAAAATTAAAAAATAAGGTTGATATACATAAAAAGCCAATTAAATATATATCAATTTCTTTTAAGGAAAAATATGATAAAATTTTTTTCATTAATTTAAATGATCATAATTTACATCTTTAATTTTTTAAATATAAATTCCGGAATATTCCTTACAATTAGCATTATATATCTCCAGATGCCCGTTATATAAATTTTATTTTTTTTCTTCTTATATGCTTTATAAATAATGTCTGCGGCTTGTTGCGGTGAAGCGGTTAGGAGTTTGGGTAATGCCATTCCCAAAGTCATTTTGGTATCCATAAATCCGGGAAGAACGGTCATAACATGAACATTTTTATGATAAAGATAATTACGCAAACCATCTAAATAAACCATAAATCCGGCTTTAGAACTCCCGTAAATAAAATTACTTTGCCTACCCCGAAGTCCGGCAACAGATGATAATCCGATGATAGTTCCTGATTTTTTATTTTCAAATTTTTGAGCAAAATAATTTACTAATGGTACAAGTTTAGAATAATTTATTTCAAGAATCCTTTGTGTATTATATTCATCATATAATCCCGCTTCTGTATTTTTCCCTAAAAAACCTGTCGCACAAAACAATAAATCCGAATCAATAAAATCAAATACAGAATAATCAACATCTTTAGTTAAATCAAAATTTATAATTTCGGAATCTTGTTTAAACTTAATTAAAATATGCTTTGATAATCGTTGGGTTTCTTCCGGGTTTGACGTTATTAAATATATTTTGGGATACCTGTTTATATTTTCAGATAATAATTTATTAATAAATGCTTGAGAGATGTCTGAAGTTGCTCCTAGAATTATCATTTTATTTCGGAATTGTATAATATTAAACTTTTATTTGTAATTGAATTGTCTTTTTGAATGGTTTGGATGTCAGGATTAATTGATCTTACAATATTAGAATTTATATAACCTGATTGTAAATAAGGATGAAAGTATTCAAATTTTTTATTAAGTAATGGAATTTTATATATCGAAACATGATCGTTACCCGTATCATTTAAAAAATATTTTAGATTTTTTCTTTCTTTTAAAATTTTTATCACTTTTACTCTATAAGAAAGGTAATTTACCGGCGATTTCAGTTGATATATTATATTTATTGCTAACGATAAAATACTTAACATAAAAATATAATGCAATTTGTTGGGATAAGTTTTAAAAAATAATATTAAAAATGAAAAACAAAAACAGAAAGATGCCGGAGCCAACATTCTTGTGTTTAATGATTCTATTCCCTGTGTAAATTCTGAAATAAACATTAAAATGAGATATATACATCCTATAGTCAGTAATAATTGATGAAATGTGGTAACTTTACCTTTAAAAGGCCTTTTATAAAACCATATATAGGTTAGTAAAAAGAATAAATCTATTATCAATATACCTATCATTATAAAAATTACTGCCGACGTTGGTTCCAGTATTTTAATTGAAAATATAGGATTAACAACATTTAGTACACCTAACAAATTATCTAAGGTATGTTTCCATAGGCTATCCAATGAGGGAGCTGATCTTATATGCTCGCCAAAAAAACTTCCAAATTCCAGGTAATTATATATTAAATATATACTGATTCCTAAAGATGAAAATAACAAATAATAAAAATAATTTTTATAAATAAGTTTATTGAAGAGCTTATATTTAATTGTATAACATATAAAGTATATTGTTATTGCTATAAAAATATATAAGCCTGTATATCGTACTAAAGTTAAAAATACAGTTAAGATAACTGCCGGATAAATAATTTTAAATTTTAATTTGTTTTCTGTCAATAATTTATTTAAATAAAAGATTAAAATATAAAAAAGTGTCAAGAAAATACTTTCAGAAATAGAAAGAATATAAAGAGATATAATAAATTTTAAAGTAACCAGTAAAGCCGTCTCCTTAAAATAAAATTTTTTAAAATATGAGATGCCAATTATAAGAGTAAAACTTAAGCAACTAATAATTCGAGAACCAAAATAAAACTCATTTGTAAAAAAATATCCAATTCTTAAAACTATTGGATATCCGATAGGAAACAAATTACTTTTACCATTCGGTATTTCCTTTGCAATCTTAAAATAAGATAATGAATCAGGTGTAATACCACCAAACGGCAAAAACAAAGGTAATAAAGTAATACTTAATAATGTAATTATGATGAGAATCCAATATTTAACTATCTTATAACCCGCCATTATCAAGATAAATAATTGGTAATTCTTTTTCTTTGTAAAGAATCAAATTTACCCGTTTCAGGAACTTTGACATAGTCTATAAGTGATTTTTTAGACATGGAATCTTTGGCTAAATAAATCCTTCCTCCATAATGTTCAACTATTTCATCTAATTCCTTAACTAGAAATGGTAATTTTTTATTGATTTTAAAATCCAATGCTAAACTGTATCCGTCAATAGGAAACGAATTATGAGCATTTATATTACCTTTTTTATATAATTTTAAAACTGCAAGGAATGAACCTTGGCCGCTTTTTGCTATAGTTTTTAAAATCTCTGTCATTCCCTCTTTACCTACCTTTTTGGGTATTATAAATTGATATTGTATAAACCCATTTTTACCATAAATTCTGTTCCAATTGTTGATCGCATCTAAAGGGTAGAAAAAGGTATCATAGTCTACTACATTACTTATGATTTTTTTTCTTTGTTTCAAATAATATAAAAAATTAAAAGCCTTAACAGACCATGTATTCAACACAAATGACGGAAAATCAAAAGGAACATTTAATTTTAATTTTTTCTTAGTTTGTAATGGATTTTCTTTCCATTGAGTGGGTAATTCCGACAACTTTGCATGTTCACCCACCATTAATATTGATCTCCCCATTTGGTTGCCTTTTTGTAGGCAATCAATCCATGCTACACTATACGTCCAGTTTTCACATTCCTCGAAAAATTTAAAAATTTCCTCAAGGTTTTCAGCCTTTAAAACTTTTTGTTTAATATAAGCCGTCTGTATTCTTTTTAAAGTAAATTTTGCAGAAATGATGATACCGGTTAATCCCATACCTCCAATGGTATTCCAAAATAAATCGGAATTTTCCTCACGGGAGCATTTTTTTATTTCTCCATCTTGGGTGATTATTTTGAAATCAATCAAATAATCTCCAAAACAACCTTCTGAATGATTATTTTTTCCATGAACATCAGATCCTATAGCTCCTCCAACCGTAATTAATTTAGTACCCGGTGTTACAGGTAAAAAATAACCTTCGGGAACAATTACATCAAGAATATCAGACAAAATAACTCCGGATTCACATTCAAAAATACCTTTTTCTCTATCAAAGGATAAAAATTTATTTAATCGCAGAGTAGATAAAATATGATCGCTGTTTAACGAATTATCGCCATATGACCTTCCGTTTCCCCTTGCAATAATTGAAGTACTATTTTTTATTATTTTTACTATTTCTTTTACGTCAGATGTTATATGAAAATTAGTTTTAACTACCGGATATTTCCCCCAATTAGTTATATTTATTTTATTTTCAATTTCACTCATCTTTTTAATTTAAATATTTTAGTATAAAAATCATCACAACCCAAATTGCCAAGTCTATTTGGAGAAATAAGTCTCTGTAAAGCACCTTGGTAGGAGATTCTGTTTTATTATATACAAAAGTTAATTGTAAATACCTTAGTATACCAATTAACGCAAACAAAGAAGTATATACAATATAATAATGGAAGTTCATTTTTATTACAGGATCTAAGGTATACATAATATAGCAAACGACAAAACAGGTAGAAACCATCGTAATTGCAATATCTATAAATTGAAGATTATATCCGTCTAATGCTTTTCTAGTTTCGCCGGTTAATTGAACGTTTATTAATTCTCCCCTTCTTTTCCCTAAAGCCATAACTAGTGCTAAAAAAAAGGTAACTAATATCGCCCATACAGTAATGGGTAAATTTGTTGCAAATCCTCCCATATAAATCCTTAGTAAAAATCCTAAGGCAATAATCACTACATCTATAATAGCAATTTGCTTTAATTTAAAGCTATAAGCTAAATTCATTACAAAGTAAACCGAAATTATTAAAATTACTCCCCAAGAATGAATAAGATACCCCATAAAATAGGATGCAAGAACTAGAAATAGAAAAACAATAATTGCATGATTAATTCGTATCTTCCCGGCGGCCAGAGGTCTATTTTTTTTTTCAGGATGCATTTTATCTTTTTCAATATCTATATAATCGTTAATTATATAAATTGAACTGGCTATAAATGAAAACGAAAAAAAAGCGACTATTGAATTTAACAATAAATGCAAATCCAAAATCTTACCTGCAAAAAATATAGGAAGAAATACAAAAAGATTTTTTAACCATTGCTTGATCCTTATTAACCTTAAATAATCCACTTTTATTTTATGTTCTTGAATATATAAGTTGTAAAGATAAAAAATTTATGTCAATTATATCTTTATACAATGAGCTTTAAAAGCTATAATTTATAAATTTAAGAATAATTGATTGTCTAACAGTTTAAAAGTCTTTCTATGAAGGTAAGTAATTCCATATTTTTTTATTGCTTGCCTATGAGCAATCGTTGGGTACCCCTTGTTCTTTTTCCATAAATAATCAGGAAATTCTTCATGGAATTTATCCATTAAAAAATCTCTGTGATTTTTAGCCAAGATGGATGCAGCAGCTATATTCATATAATTAGCATCACCCTTTATCGCACAAAAATGCGGTATTTCTTTATATTTATGGAATCTATTTCCATCAACTAATAAAAATTCGGGTTGAACTTTTAATTTATCTACAGCTAAATGCATAGCTAAAAAGCTGGCATTTAAAATATTAATTTCATCAATTTTTTGTGGAGAAACTTCTGCAATAGCATAATCAATTGCATTTTGTCTAATAATACTATCTAATTCTTTTCTTTTCCTTTCACTTAGCTGTTTGGAATCATTGATTTCTTCATTAAAAAAGTCTTCAGGAAGCACGACTGCTGCTGCAACTACAGGACCTGCCAAACAACCTCTTCCTACTTCATCCAGTGCAACTTCAAATTTATATTTTGAATATTTTAATTTCATTTAGAATATTCTTCTGATAAAACGCAACTGATGCGTATATTTATTAAGGTCTGAATTAAATATCCCTGTATAATCTAAATTGTCAATGCGCACTTTTCCGTGGGCATGTAAAATTTTCCGATCAGGAAGTATAAACCCCACGTGTATAATTTTTCCATCCTGATTTTCAAAAAAAGCAAGATCTCCCGGTTCTGCTTCTTCTATAAAACTTAATACTTGCCCTTCTAATGCTTGTTGACCGGCATCTCTTGGTAATTTATACCCGGCTAATTTATAAACCATTTGAACCAAGCCACTGCAATCAATGCCATAGGTTGTTTTCCCCCCCCACAAATAGGGAGTGTTTATGTATTTAAAAGCCAATTCTAAAATTTGATCTTTTTTTTGTTTTCCTTTTAATAAAGTCTCATCAATAAAAAAATGTTTATCGGGAGCTAATTTAAAAACACTATTATCAATAGCACCGTGAACCTCTGCCCCAATGGTAACCGGAAAAGGTTGATTATTTAAAATTAATAAGCTGAAAGGCTCAGATATATATGAATGATCTTGAGAAAAATTAGCAAATTCTATTTCACTGAGAATGGAAACCTGTTTATAATCTACCCATCCTTCATAGCCATCAAAATAAATTTTAATTTTAACCCATTGTTGTTTCACTTCTAAAATCTCACATAGCTCTCCAAACAACAATTGAGTAACCATTTCTGAAGAATCAGACGGTTCTTTTCGTACTGGGGCAACACTTACCTGGCAAATAGATTTACTCATAAATGCAAATTTATTTTTTTCTAACAATACTTATACCATCTCTGATAGGTAAAATTAGCACTTCTAGTGATGAATCTGATCTCATAAAAGAATTGAATTCCCTTATACTTTCCGTTTTTTTATCTTTAAAATCTTCGACAACCTTTCCCTTCCATAAAATATTATCTGCTATTATTATTCCCCCTGAACGCAACTTTGGCTTAACTATCTCAACATACTTACTATAATTCTTTTTATCGGCATCCAGAAAAACCATATCAATTTCCTGATTGATTTCTTGTAAAACATTTATAGCATCATCCAAAATAAAATTAATTTTGTGGGAGTATTCAGATTTTAAAAAGTATTTTTTAGGTATATATGCCGTTTCGCGATTATTATCTACTGTAATTATTTTACCGGACTCTGAAAGTCCTTCAGCTAAACATAATGTTGAATATCCGGTAAAAGTTCCTATTTCAACTATTAAATGGGGAGAAATTAATTTCGAAATCATACTTAGTAGCCTTCCTTGCAACAAACCGGACAACATATGTGGTTGTGTCGTTTTTAAATACGTTTCTCTCCTTAATTCTTTTAATAAAGTCGGTTCTTCTGTACTGTTTTTTTCAATATAATCTTCAAGTAAAGGGGTTATCTCCATTATTTTATATTATTCTTTACAAATATAATTCGTTTCTAAAAAATCGTTACCATTAAATGGTATTATATCTAACTAATAATTAGGACATTTAATCTTACTAATATTTACACCCTATTATATAAAACGTCTTCTATAAAGCAAATTATAAACAAAATTCTTTTATTAAAATTTAATTACACATATTTTTAATGAATTTAATAACATAAATTATATTAATTTTTTAACAGTATAACATAATGCTTAAAATACAATATTTTTGTACACATAAAGGTTACAAAGAAAAAATATAACCATAAAGTATATATAAGATAAACTAAAATCATATAAAATTGCATGCAACTAGTGAAAAATGCAAAAATGTCAGTATACAATTTTGTGTACACCGTTGTAAAAATTATCTTAAAAAATGTTAAAATTTAAATTATAAATTTTATTCAAAATAAGCTACAATCCTTTATTTTAGCCTATCCTATGATATTATCATATTTTTTATCTATTGTTAAAAAATACAGAATAGTTTTGTTTATAAAATAATGGCATGATTTTTTCCTACCTTATGCCATATTAACACTAAATAGTATAACAATATGTTTGAAATTTTCAAAGACAAAGAAGGAGCTTTTTTCTTTAGATTAAAAGAAAAAAATGGTCAAATTATTCTTGAAAGTGATGGATATACACAAAAAACAAATTGTCAAAAAGGAATCAGTTCAGTAAAAAGAAATTCCAAAAATGAAGATCGTTTTGAAGTGAAACAAGCTTCCAATAAAAAATGGATGTTTAGTTTAAAATCCGGAAACGGACAATTAGTAGGGACCAGTTCTTATTTTGATTCTGAAACCGATGCTAAAAACGGTATAAGAACAGTAATGAAAACTGCACCTGTATCCGAAACAGTTGACTTGTCAAAATAATAGATTCCATAAATTGTTATCAAAAAATGAAAAAACCATCCAGTGGATGGTTTTTTTTTATAATTAATACGATACTAATTACATTTTTAAAAAATTATTTATTTCCCTACCTTTGTATATACTATATTTATAGTAAAATAGCATTACTTTTCAATTTAGCTAATCAAATACAAACTTTTGAAAACAAATAATAAAATTAAAACACATCCAGATCAAGATGTGGTTTTCATAAAAAATGCACATCTTCATAATCTTAGAAATATAGATGTTTCCATTCCCAAAAATAAATTAACCATAATAACAGGGGTATCCGGAAGTGGAAAATCTACCCTGGCTTTTGATACCTTATATGCAGAAGGTCAAAGACGATATGTGGAAAGCCTAAGCTCCTATGCGCGGCAATTTTTAGGAAAATTAGAGAAACCTCAAGTAGATGACATTAAGGGACTTGCTCCGGCAATTGCCATTCAACAAAAAGTCATTTCAGGAAACCCTAGATCAACCGTAGGAACTTCTACTGAAATTTATGATTATTTAAGACTATTGTTTTCTCGTGTTGGTAAAACCTATTCGCCCATATCGGGACAAGAAGTAAAAAAAGATGAGGTTACAGATGTTATCGATTATATACTCTCTTTAGCGGAAGGTGGTAAATACATCTTATCTGCTCCGATTACTACGATAGATAAAGATTTTAAAGTATTTTTAAATACTTTGAAAGGCCAAGGATATGTCAGGTTGGAAGTTGGTGGAAATATTGCTACTATTGAGGATTTGGAAAGTTTTGGATTTGTACCGGATAGCAATACCCCTATAAATTTAGTTATTGAACGTTTTTCCGTTGAACATAATGAGGAATTCTTACAAAGATTTGCTGATAGTGTTCAAATAGCTTTTTACGAAGGCAAAGGCTCTTGTTCCATTAAAAATGTTGACACCCAAGAAATTAAAACCTTTTCTAATGCTTTTGAACTGGACGGAATTAAGTTTTTGGAGCCTACCATACATTTTTTTAGCTTTAATAATCCTTATGGAGCTTGTCCGGTTTGTGAAGGATATGGAAAAATTTTAGGTATTGATGAAGACCTGGTAATTCCTAACAAAAATTTATCCATCTATGAAGATGCTGTTGTTGCTTGGAGAGGAGAAAAAATGAGTAAATGGAAAGATGATTTTATTAAAAAATCATCTAAACTCAACTTTCCCATTCATAAACCGTATTTCGAATTAACAGATAAACAAAAAGATATTTTATGGAAAGGTACAGGGGATCATAGTTTTCCCAGCCTGAACCATTTCTTCAAAATGGTTGAAGAAAATACATATAAAATTCAATACAGAGTAATGCTTTCCAGATATAGAGGCAAAACTATTTGCCCAGAATGCAAAGGAAAACGTTTACGACCTGAAACCAATTACGTTAAAATCAATGGATATTCGATTAACGATTGGATTGATTTACCTATAGACCAGTTACACGGTATAATAAAAAATTTAACGCTTAATGAATATCAACAAAAAATTGCCAAACGATTACTTTTTGAAATTAATAGCAGAATTGAATTTCTTTTAGACGTTGGCTTAGGATATTTAACTTTAAATCGAGCTTCTAATACCCTCTCAGGGGGAGAATCTCAACGAATTAATTTAGCAACGTCATTAGGAAGTAGTTTAGTAGGATCTATCTATATTTTAGATGAACCTAGTATCGGACTACATGGAAGAGATACCAACCGCTTAATTACTGTTCTGGAAAAATTAAGAGATCTGGGAAATACCGTGGTTGTAGTTGAACATGATGAGGATATTATGAAAGCTGCCGATTATTTGGTTGATATTGGACCAAAAGCAGGTAGTCTGGGAGGGAATGTCGTATTTTCGGGCACTTATTCGGAAATGATGCAAACCCATACATTAACCGCCGAATATTTAAATGGTGAAAAGAAAATTGAAATACCTAAAACTCGAAGAAAAACTAAAGAATTTATTGAAATAACGGGAGCCAGACAAAACAATTTAAAAGGCATTGATGTTAAATTACCCTTACACTGTTTAACGGTTATAACCGGAGTAAGCGGTTCAGGTAAAAGTACCTTAATGAAAAATATCTTAACTCCTGCATTACAAAGAAAATTGGGAATAAACGGTGATAAACCCGGTAATTTTTCTGAATTAAAGGGAAATTGGAAGGAAATTAAACATCTAGAACTGATTGACCAAAATCCAATCGGAAAATCTTCTCGATCTAATCCTGCTACCTATGTTAAGGCTTTTGACGATATACGCGATTTATTTTCCAAGCAAAAACTAAGTAAGCTTAACAATTTCAAACCGAAACATTTTTCATTCAATGTAGAGGGCGGACGTTGTGAAACTTGTTTAGGAGAAGGATTTATAACTGTTGAAATGCAGTTTATGGCAGATATTGAATTAGAATGCGAAACCTGTCATGGCAAAAGATTTAAGCAAGATGTTTTGGAAGTAAAATATGAAGGTAAAAATATTGCTGATGTCTTAGAAATGACCATTGATGAGGCCATAGCCTTTTTCAACGAACACAATCAGGATAAAATTGCAACCAAATTGCAACCTTTACAAGATGTGGGCTTAGGTTATTTGGAATTAGGACAATCATCCGGTACACTATCCGGAGGAGAAGCTCAACGAATTAAATTAGCTTCATTTTTGGTAAAAGGTAATTCTTCCGAAAATACCTTATTTATTTTTGATGAACCAAGTACCGGTTTGCATTTTGATGACATAAATAAATTACTAAAATCATTTAATGCATTAATTGAGAAAGGCCACAGTGTAATGGTTATTGAACATCATCCGGATATCATCAAATGTGCAGATTATCTGGTTGATATCGGGCCGGATGCCGGAATTAATGGAGGAAATATTGTCTTTCAAGGCACTCCTGAAGAAATTATTAAATGTAAAGAATCTTATACCGGACAATTTTTAAAAGAAAAGTTTAACGAATAATGATACGTACACTCTGTTTACACGTTTAAATGTTTATTTAAAAATGACAAAATTTCAGTGGTCAATCATTATATTATTAAAAGAAAAAACACCGGAATGAACCGGTGTTTTGTTATGATTGTTTTTTATTTTAGATCTTACCCTCATTTTTCTTAATTAAATTTAATGCTGAGCCTGCCTTAAACCATTCGATTTGTCCATTATTATAAGTATGATTGGCTATGATATTTTCTCTAGTTCCATCAGAATGAACTAATTCAATAGTAATAGGATTTCCGGGAGCAAATTGATCTAAATCTAAAAAATTAAATAGATCATCTTCCTGAATTTTATCGTAATCTTCGGGATTACCAAAAGTTAAAGCTAACATCCCCTGTTTTTTTAAGTTTGTTTCATGTATTCTTGCAAAGGATTTAACCAAAACAGCTCTTACTCCTAAATGACGTGGCTGCATAGCTGCATGTTCTCTTGATGATCCTTCTCCATAATTATAATCTCCTACAACAATAGTAGGAACTCCATCTGCTTTATATTTTCTTGCCGAATCAGGAACAGCCATATATTCCCCCGTATCTTCATTCTTAACTTTATTTGTTTCCATGTTAAAAGCATTTACAGCACCAATCAAAGTATTATTTGAAATATTGTCTAAATGCCCTCTGTATTTTAACCAAGGTCCGGCCATAGAAATATGGTCTGTAGTACATTTTCCATAAGCTTTAATCAGCAATCTCATTCCGGTAATATTTTTGCCGTCCCATGCAGGGAAGCTTTCTAACAACTGTAATCTTTCTGAAGTAGGTGAAACTTGAACCTGTATTCCGGAACCATCTTCGGCAGGTTT
This sequence comes from Apibacter sp. B3935, assembly GCF_009827705.1. Classification (NCBI taxonomy): domain Bacteria; kingdom Pseudomonadati; phylum Bacteroidota; class Flavobacteriia; order Flavobacteriales; family Weeksellaceae; genus Apibacter; species Apibacter sp. B3935. Next base: position 48,784 of record NZ_WINL01000003.1, on the reverse strand, counting down.
TTGATATCCCGGATCATCTACTTCAAATCCTCTCGGTGGAAGCTCAAATCCTTGAGGTTCGTCCAACATAACCTCTTCTCCTAGATCGTTTATCAATTTATCTTTTCTAGGATCAAAACTTAGATCTCCTGCAATAGCCAATGCAGTAACTAATTCCGGAGATGCTACAAAAGCATATGTATTAGGATTTCCATCTGCTCTTTTAGCAAAATTTCTATTGAAAGAATGCACTATAGTATTCTTTTGTTGTTTTTCTGCCCCTTCTCTAGCCCATTGTCCAATACATGGTCCACATGCATTTGCAAAGACTTTGCCTCCAATTTTATCGAAAACAGCTAAATATCCGTCTCTTTCTACGGTATAACGTACCAATTCCGACCCCGGTGTAATGATATATTCTGCTTTAGGACTAATCTTTTTATCTGCTGCTTGTTTCGCTATCGAGGCTGCTCTTGAAATATCTTCATAAGAAGAATTGGTACAAGAACCTATTAATCCGACATCTACTTTTAAAGGCCATCCATTTTTTTCAGCTACTTCTTTAATTCGAGATATAGGTGTTGCTATATCCGGAGAAAATGGACCATTGAGATGAGGCTCTAAAGAAGTTAAATCTATTTCAACAACCTGGTCATAATATTTTTCCGGGTTTTCATAAACTTCTTTATCGGAACGAAGTTCCTCTTTAATTTTATCTGCCATGTCTGCAACCTCTGTACGTCCGGTAGCTTTTAGATACTTTGACATATTTTCGTCATAAGCAAATATTGAAGTAGTTGCTCCTACTTCCGCTCCCATGTTACAAATAGTTCCTTTTCCAGTAGCCGATAATGATTCTGCTCCTTCTCCGAAGTATTCTATGATACATCCCGTACCTCCTTTTACGGTCAAAAGACCTGTTACTTCCAATATGATATCTTTAGGTGCAGTCCAGCCATTGAATTTACCTTTAAGATGAATTCCAATTAATTTTGGAAATTTTAATTCCCAAGACATACCCGCCATAACGTCGACCGCATCAGCTCCTCCAACTCCAATGGCAACCATCCCTAAACCACCTGCATTCGGCGTATGAGAATCAGTTCCTATCATCATTCCTCCCGGAAATGCATAATTTTCAAGAATTACCTGATGTATAATTCCCGCTCCGGGTTTCCAAAATCCTATATTGTATTTGTTGGAAACCGATGATAGAAAATTATATACTTCGTTATTTTTATTGATTGCCTCTTGCAAGTCTTTATCGGCTCCAACTCTGGCCTGAATTAAATGATCGGCATGAACGGTAGACGGCACCGCTACCTTTTTCTTACCGGCTTGCATAAATTGTAATAAGGCCATTTGTGCAGTAGCATCCTGCATAGCTACTCTATCCGGTGCAAAATCTACATAAGATTCTCCTCTTTTATATGCTTCAGATGGATTTTCATCAAACAAATGTGAATATAATATTTTTTCAGAATATGTCAGAGGCCTCCCCACTACTTTTCGCGCCATTCCAACCTTTAACTGAAAGCGATTATATACCGCTTTTATCATATCTAAATCAAAAATCATATAGTAAATTTATTTTTTACTTTGTTTATTTAATGTAACATTTAAATTTTACTTAACTATTGCTGTTTAATGACAGCCTTTTAATAATACAAGTATTTTTAAAGGAAAATTTATTTGCTAGGTTTTTAAATATACAATTTTAAAATCAATATATACGATGTTTTAATTTTTTGACAGATATTTATAAAGATTCTAAATAATTTTAAGATATTTTACATGCATTATATTAAATAAAGCTTTTTATATATAAATTTATTTGATATAAGAATTTATTTTTTTTATTCAATTTATACACATTTATTAATATTTAAATATGACTAATTAAAATTACTGTAAAACTATCTATAATTAAAAAAAAGAGGAAGTTATTAACATATATTTAAATTATTCTAGTGTTACAAACGGATTTATTTGCCTATAAATTTAAAGCATTAAACAAACAAAAAATAATTTTATTTAATCGATTAAATTTTATTTGAGTTTTCAATTAAAAGCTCTCTTTTTTTTAAAAAAAAGAGAGCTTAAACTACACTAATTAGTTGTTTTGGCTATAACAATAGGTGCTTAAATATTTAAAATTTGTACTTAGCAAAGATATTCTATTATTACTATATTAAATTGAGGAATCCCGTAATAATTATTTTTTTTATTGATTTTTTTTTATCAAAATATAGTTTTTTAATTAAAAAAAATTTCATTATACAATAAATCTTCTTTATTATAGCTTATTCACGTATAATATAATTCATTATAAATTTATTTTATAATTTTAATTTTAAATATAAATTTAATCGAAATATGAAAAAAATCATATTAAAAAAAAATTACCTAATAATCTAAGATATATACTAAATACTATAAATAAATAAAAATATATTACATTTTGAAGAATCTAAAATTACAATTTTTATATTTAGTATATTTATATAATATTAACATACAAATAAACATTATAATTATATATTATTATAATATTTAATATTAATGCTTTTAATTAATGACAAAAATATATTTTTTCTTAAATTTTAAAATATTTACATCACTGTTGAAACGATTAAGCTGAATTTAATATTTTTAAATTAACAATTTTATTGTAAATATTGATTTTATAATATGCTAAAACTCTTATTATTTAAAATTTAAATCTTCATAATAAAATTATAAGCATATATTTTAATAATTCTTATGAATCATTAATTGCTTAAAGTATAAGAAACTAAATCTTCAATCTTTATGAAATATTTTCCTATTAATCTATTACTTAATTAAATTTTAAATTACATATTTATTATTCTTACTATACAAATAATAATCTATCGGTTGCGGAACACCTTCTAAATAATAATCATAATGATTAAATATATTTTTTTCTCGTTTAGAAGCTTCATACCATTCTTTAAATTTATGCAATCCGTAATAATTATTTTTTTTAAATTCTTTTTCATATCTACCATCATCTTTATAACGATAAAAGTGCCCCATAAACATCTGATTATAGTTGTAACATTTATCGTATTTAAATGATTCTCCCCAGTATAGAAGATAAGCAGCAATTTTTGCCTTTAATGAAATGTTCAATTCTTTTTCATGTTCTAATTTATTGGCAAGATATTCTGCAATATACATGATATATAAATTTTTATTAGGAGTTGACAGCTCTTTGAATACGTCCAACGTATTCTGATTGATATGTACGTTCCCATCATAATCTTTAGTCCATAATAATTTACCTAATTCCTCAAGATCATTATCATTAGCATGCTTATAAAAATTTGGCAATTTAGTATTCTCTATTACCCATTTCAATAATTTTTTATCTTCCGTATACCCTAAATCAATCACTAAGCTTCTCATGAAGCGTGAATCATGTTTAATTAACCAAGAAAATTGACTTGAATCATCATTAAATAAATACTTATTACGAGAAATTAATACTTTTTGATTTATGTTTACCTGTTGAGGCAATTCCTCAATATCTTTCCATCTTAATGTCATCGTAATTTCACCCGTAGAATCAATTATATATGGGGGCTCTTCAAATGGAATATCGCGATATATATTCTGATAATCTAAAATGTATGGTAATGGTAAAAATGATGTTATAAAATTTTTTTTATCAACTATATATACATTACTGTTAATATTTGAATAATCATATTGGTATTTAGATGACTTATCATTTTCTTTAAGACTACTAATTTTTAAATATGAATTTTCTGATTGTGAATCTATAACTTTACCAAAAATTGATTTAATTTTTTCATCAAATATTTCTTGATTTGGAAATTCAAATCCACTACTTTTTAGTATTATTTCTTCTATTGATACTAAAACATCAAAATCTTTTTTAGAATAAAAATTACTGAAAAATTTTGTATTAGCCCCAATTTTAACTTGATTTCTTAAAGTATTTAAAAGATCAGGAATTTCTTTTATATTTCTAATTTTTCTATTTTCTTTTGCTCCTTTTCTTTCTTCCTCCATACTCTTTTCTTGTGTTTTATTCTTTTTAGAATAAATAATTTTATCTTCATTACAATTATATAGGAATATGATAAGAATAGCAATAATTAAGTTTATTTTCATAGCTTTTGTTAAGAGTTTTACCCTTAGTAAATAATTATCATAAATTAAATTTAACCTTTACATCTTCTTATTTATAATAAATATACTTATTATGATATTTAAAATAATATTAACAAAAGAAACATGTCAAAGAAATAAAGCATGATTATACCTTAATATTTCTCCTAATATTTTTAAATCCAATATTTAATATTGGAAACCCAAAAATTTATAAGTATCATTTATTAATACTAAGATTTTAGCCTATATAGAGGCATTATCAATAAGATAATTATATCGATATTATTTCTTTAGCTTAACCAAACTTTTAAGTATAAAACAATTTTATTCTTTTTACAACGTATAAGATCAGTTTTAAGAAACAATTAATGTCGTTGCATCTTAAAAATCTAATTAGTTTAAAATAACTAAATTTATTTATTAATACAACTTTTAAATATTCGTAATTAATAAGTTATAATTTAATTTTTAATAAAAAATTATGATAAAGAATTATAAACATTAAAATCTTTTTCTTTCTGAATAAGAGGAAGATTAATTGCAATATAACTTAAAAATGAAATTTTTCTCTAAATAGTAGCTTTTGTGAAAAAAATAATAAATAAGATACTTTGATTGAGTAGAAACGAAAATTTTATTTTGATTTATAAATGTTAAATCAATATTTTTTTTCTCATAAGAAGACTTACAACTTATTTTATGAAAATTGATATCATAATTATTGTAAAATTTACGATGATTATTAATATTTATCTTATTATTTAAATTTAATTGAAAATTGATGAAATTTTCCTTTCTATTAATAAATTGAGGCAAACTTGAAAGCAAGAACGAACTTTCATAGCTTTCTTTTTCTCTGAATTTATCAAAATAAAATTTTTCATTTTTTTTGATTAGATAAAAAAATAATCCATAAAATAAATCATATTTGGCAGAAATATTCATATAAAATAATTTTTATTATTAGTAAAATAAAATTTTAAGCAAATTTAGTAATTATTTTGATATTATATTTATAATTAAAAAAACAAAAATTATCATAATAAATAATACACAAAAAAGTAAACATTTTGTTTTATATAAACATTATTTATACTTTTTAATCATCATTACATTTTTACATATTTTCATTAGTGTTATTTTTTTTATACTCTATAGTCAATATTGACAATTCATTTTTTACTAAATTAACTTAATAGATTACTCTTATTTTATAAGAATTCTGATTCTACCTAATTATATAATTTTAATTATAAAATTTATTATTTTTTAGATTTTATTTTTAACTTTTTTTTTATTCAATTAATTCCTATTTTATAAAATTTACAATTAAATCAATAACTATATTTTATATTTTTAACAATTTTATATTATTTTTACATTATAAAAATGATCGACTAATTTCTTAATTATCAACAACTACTTTATTATTCAAATTCATAAAGTAATTAATATTCTAAATTTTATGAATTCCTCTTTACAGTTGCAATACAGGCAATTAACTTCCTATTAGATAAACCCCATATAAGTTTTAGAATATTGTTGGTCATTATCTTTATTAATTATACCGTTTCAGATATGTGTATTTTAATCAAACAAATTGTGGATTTATATTTACCTAATCTTGAAATTTTACAAATTTTTCCAATAGAGAATATTCTATTGATATATAAGATTTAGTTGTTAAAAATTCAAAAAGTTTATCCTTGTATTTATTTATCCCCGCTAAAATATTCTTTATCGGTAACCCGATGAAGCCACACAGCCCCGCCTAAATTGCTATTAGTTCCAATGGCAATATGTGTCATGGACTGATCTTTTGAAGCTCCATGCCAATGCTCAATATCAGGCGGACATTTTATTACGTCTCCTTTTTTAATAATTTCAACGGGCTTCCCTTTTTCTTGATACCATCCTTCCCCTTCAGTTATCAATAATATTTGGCCTCCAGAGTGATAATGCCAATGAGTTCTTGATCCCGGCTCGAACCTTACAGAACCAATTACAACATTATAAACGCTATCGGATGGAGCTAAATAAGTTAACCATACGTTTCCTGTAAAATGCTCATTGGAAACCTTAGTTCCTTTAGGAAAAATCGCCGACACTTCCCGTGTATCCAATCTATTACTTTGTTGGGTACTCCTACACGCAATTAATAATAAACTACATAAAAGTATTCCTTGAAAAAATGAGCCCCTAATTTGATTCATGGTTTATTAAATTTTAAAAAAACTTGATGATTTATCCACTACTTTTTAAAGGTTTTTCTTATAAAATTCAACTAATTTATTTACTGCTTGAGATACATATTCAGGTTTCCAATAGGTTTGTATATGAGTTGCCCCTTCAATTTGGAATAACTCCTTATTTTTTGCATTAATAGCCTTAGAAAAAGCTTCTTCGGTCATGTATTTGGTATCTGCTTTACTTCCCGCAATCATTACTAATGGCTGATTAAGTAATTCTATTTGATCGGTCGCATCCCACGCCATTAAATATATAAGGCTACTAGTAGTATAAAGAAAAGTTGAATTGGGATGCGCATGAGTTCTGTAATAATATACAAATCCTTCACGATATAAATCCGTAGGAGTTTTATTAATCTCTTCATCTGTAACACTAGCTACTCCCGAATACAAAATTTCTCCTCCGGATGCTTCTTGGGCTCGAGCCTCGGATGCTTGTTTTAAACGTTCTTGAATCGTACTGACTTGTGAATTTTGGAATCCATTGCGTCGTACTTCTCCCGAATTAAACATACTAAGAGTGGCTATAGCTTTTAATCTTTTATCTGTTTGAGCCGCCTTAAGTGTATATCCACCACCCCCGCAAATTCCCAGAGCTCCGATACGATTGGCATCAACTCCGGGGTATTGAGAAATGTAGTCTGCCATTCCATGAATATCTTCGGTGCGATAGGCAGGATTATCCGTATGACGAGGCTCTCCCCCACTTGCTCCTTGAAAGGCAGCATCGGCAGCTATGGTAATATAACCTGCTTCTGCCAGTTTTTGCGCATAAAGTCCGGCAGTTTGTTCTTTTACTCCCCCGTTAGGATGGGCTACAACTACAGCCGGATATTTTTTTGAAGACTCGTAATGGGCCGGGGTATAAACATTAACCGCTATTTCAATTCCATGTAATTTATAGTTAACCGGATGTATATTTACTTTTCCCGGTTCATTTTTTTGGATCGCACCTTCATAAACTAAGGTAAACGGATTTTGTTGATCGTTTTTATGAGACGATTGTGCTTGCATTGCATCAGCCCCTACTAATGATGTTGCAATAGCTAATATTGAGGTTAATTTATTCATGATTAAAATGTTATGTATTTTTTTCTTGCTGTTTAACTATTTCATTTACAATTTTTCGCACAGAGGTTGCTTCTTTTCTTTTTAAAGTTGTTTTTATTATAGATGTAAATTGTTGAAGTTGTCGGGGAGACCATCCTATATTAAGACAGATATTTAAATGGGAACGAAGCATAGGTTCTGCTTTTCCTATTGCACTAATAACTGAAATGGTTACTAATTCCCTTTCAGCATAAGTAAGAATATCTCTTTCAAAAATATCGGCAAATAAATGTTCTTTCAAAAAGGTATCAATTATCGGAGCAAATGCTGAATAACCACTAAGTTTTTCTGGTTGTTGGGTTTTAGTCAATTCTTCCAGTATCTTTTTTCCTCTTTCATATTTGTTTTCGTTCCTCTTAAAGTGAGAAATATCTTTTCCATCTATATCTTTTATGCCTTGATTTTTACGATCCTCAATCACTTCCATAAAGGTTTGTAATCCCCGAATACTTCGCGGAAATCCACAATAGGCATATAAATGTACCAAGATCTCTTTGATTTCATTTACTGTTAAACCGGAGTTAAGCCCATTATTTAACGCTTTTTTAAGTTGAGATAAGTCTCCCTTAGCTGTATAGCTCGATATAATTATTATACTCTGCTGCCTGGAATTCAAAAGAGTATCCTGTATTTTATTGTTATATTGTGATTTAAGATGGCTAACCATACCAATGACAATAAATAAAAACAGTATGGTTTTATGATATATTATTTTCATCCTTTAAATACATGCAGTTGTTAACATGGATCTTTTAAAAATTAATTATTTCATCTCTACCCATACTCTAATTGCAATGATTATACCTTTATAAATTTTTAAATCGTTGACAAAGACACCGATGGTATTCTTTAAACTGTTTTTAAATTATTTTAATAATAATCTTGTTTATTAACATTGATAGAGCTAATGTAAATTTCTGATTTTAAATCATCTTAATTTGTATACTGATTACCTTTATTTCAACCAATATAACTGATTTTTAAATAGATTGATTTTCAAAAGAGAGGAGGTACTTATAGGTGTAGAAATTAGAGTTATTAAAAAAATAAAAGCACCGAAAAAATAATTTGGTGCTTAGATATTATGCTCAAGTTTAATTTCTATTTTAAATAGCAAAATAAAGAGCTAATTAAATACTAATCCGGTGTCCATCTCCAGCCCACTTTTACTGTTTATATATTCAACACTAAGTCTAACACCTTATTTAAATATTTTTTATCCATCTTTTTGATTAATATTATATCATACTAAAAAAGTCTTTTATAGTTAAGGTTGAATTTTTCAACAATTAACTCTAAAGTTTCTTCAAACTTAATTTTAGACTCATAATATTCTAAATATTTTAAAAAAGACATAATAAAATACGATAAATGTAAACCAGCATTGTCTTATTTGTTAAGATAAATGTTTTTATGAAATAACTTTAAAATTTAATTGTTGGATTACTTGATTGTATAATTTCATATCTCATTTTGTTTGCATCTGCCAATTGTTTAGCGTACTCACTTTTAGCTTTTACCACTTCATCATCAATCATATAATCAGCTTTCACTTCTAATATAACATATGAACCATCTTTGAGCAATACTAGAAAGTCAGGATAATAACTGCGTAATGTATGCGAAACATTATCTATGTAATGTATTACAAAATCAGATTGGCCATTTGCTAACATGCCTGTAAACCATACTTTGTCTACCTTGTTTTCATTAAGCAATGTTTGGAATAATGTTTTTTCTGGAACACTATCAAAACAATAATTGTCAAGATGGAACGATTTGTTTTTGAAAGGTTTGTATTTATTGTCTTCTAAACTTGCTAAGAGTTCAGGCTTAACCTTCATTTGGTAAAATCCTTCTTTTGGTGCTTTGACTAATTCAACTTTTATTTCATCCGTAGAGGTAAATTCCTGTATATCCCAATAATAATTGAATAGTTTGGGTATAACCCAATCGTATAACAATTCATTATAGTCATTTACCCATTTTAAAACTTCATCAAGCCTTTGTATGGATTCTTGTAATATCTGTTTTATAAGTGTTGGTTTGAGATTCAAATATCGTGATATTTCACCGATTAATAATAATGTTGAATATTTAAATTTCTCTTTTATATAAGTAATATCTTTAGAATATCTTTTTTTTGATAAATCGGTAATTGATCTTTCTGTTTGAATAATCCTATACCTTTCAATATCAACCTTTTCAAATTCAAAGTCTATACCCTCATTAAGTTTTCGTTCTTTCAGTTTGTATAATTTCTTAACCTGTTTTAATTTCAATTCTACTGGTGGTGGAACGAAACGAACCTCAACTAATTCTTTGTCATCGTTTTCTCCTTTTAAATCATCAATCGTTAGTCTGAAATTTTCTTCCAATTCAGCATTCAAAATATCAACGTTTTCTTTGGATAGGAATACCATGGCTGTTTCTTGATACTCTGTGATTTTACGCAAACAACGCATTGTCGCCTGAAGTACAAATATCTTTGACTTAGGGCATCGATGCATACCCACACCAAATAATGAACGACAGTTCCAACCCTCTTTTCCTTTGTTTACAAGAAGAACGAATTGTTTCTCTGAGCTTATGGTGTCCAAATTAATAAACTCTCTTAAATCATCATTATTTGTGATAGTTGCATCACCTACATTTACAAGAATTTTTGAAATTGGTATATTCAATTCTATTAATACCTGCTCAACTGCAGGACGTAATTCATTTTGAAGTTCATCTATTGAACTTGCAAAGAATGCTATTTTAGGTAACATCCCTTCAAAGCGTTTCCCATCATAAGCATCCCAAAATTTAGTAATTGAATATCTTACAAATGCTTGTGTTTGACTTCTTATATTTTCAAATTCTTCTACTTTGACTTTTTTCAAATACTTGTTATCAATCGCATCTTTCAAACCGTAATAATAAACTACCTCAGGTAATAAACGTTTACCAACGTATGGAGTTCCTGTATAATTGTAACAGCCTACAATGTGAGTTCCTGCGTAATTCAAACTTTCTGCTAACTTATTGATAGTGTTTCGTAAACTTGTAGCCTTGTTGGGATCAAAATCTTTCTTTAAGGTACTACCAAATACATGGTGAGCTTCATCAACATAAATTCCTAGTTGAGAAATACGCCTTAAGGATTCAAAACGTTGATTTGTAAGGAGATTGTGTTCATTTAGTTCTTCACCATACAAGTCTTTTCCCATTTTCAAAAATGCATGGGTTCGATCACTGAATAATTGTTGAATTTGAGTTTGCTCTTTTTGTTGCCTTCTCAAAATTATTTTTTGAGTATTGGATATGATAATATTAAATCTTGAACCTTCGAGCAGATTCAATGTAAGTCCTGTATCATCCAAAAAATGGAATTTTATATTTTCTATAAAATTGACATATTCAGGAGGTACAACTTTTGATTTGTCAAAAGTTTGAATCTCTTTTAGTGATTGTAAAACAGTCTTGTCGGGTGCAAATACCAAAGCATTGTGACAATATTTCGGGTCTTTGGGAAATTTATTTGCTAATAGGAATTCATAAAAGATCGATGTAGCCATCAGAACAGTCTTCCCTAGCCCCATTGTGAGAGAAAAGATATAGTTGGGATACTCTTGTTTGAACTCTTCTATTTGATTAAAGACTGCTTGATAAAGATCCTTATTTTCATCGAAGTTAAATTCGTTTTCAAATAAATCTATCTGTCCTTTAGAACTTAATCCCGTGGTTTCTCTGTCTTTAAATACATTTTTTTTATAAACCCATTCTACAAATATTTCGTTCAAATGCTTGTTTTCACAAAATTCTTTTAGGAAAACATACATTTCCAAGGCTTCAAATTGTGGTTTGCGAAGATAGGCTTCAACATTTTCTTCAGGATTATTAAAAATTAAATATTTCTTAGTTATTCCTTTAAATTCTTTATATATCCGTTTCCTTTCTTGTGAAATGAATAAGTTCAAATACCAATAAAAGGGAAAATCAATATGTGATGATTTTTTCTTTGCCATTATTTAATAGTCTTTTCAAAAGTTTCACTCAAAAGGTCTGTTATTTTGATATGGATTGTACCCGAATCTTTTGGTATATCATAGACTCCCTTTACCAATTCGTTTTTCTCCGGTATATCAACAATCTGAGGTTCGAAAATAGAACCATCATAATTGAAGTCTATCATTATACTTTCTGTCATTTCTTTCCAATTCTCTACATTTTCTTTTTGGATGGAAAGTTTTTGGAGTAAATTCATTGGATAGAATTCCCGAACTAACAAACGATTACCCTCGATACTGATTTCAGCATCGCTGTCATGTTTGAATTCTAAGTTCGATTTATCTCTCAAAACATCTACTATTTTCACATCTAATGGAAAGGGTACTTGTTCTTTCAAATGTGCTGCCAAGTCGGGTTCGTGTCCCATACACACCAAATGAATGGATTCGACAGGTTTGTTGGGGCTTTCATTGTGGCGTTTTTCGAAGGTCTTGTAGTCAAAGTTGACTATCAGCTCATTGAGGTCGGCACGTGTAGCAATACGATTTACAGGCATCACTTTTACAAAACGTCCATCTTTTTCACCATCATACAGCATACTGTTTGGCATGGGTTGTACTTCCAATGCTTTTAACAACAAATCTTTTGCTTCGATAGGATTACGAAACACATCGTAATTGTTGACATTATAAACTTGAAATCCTGTATAGTAATTTTCAATCTTATTTTCATCATCAAAGCCGATCTTATTTTGTTGACTATTCAACTCATTAGCTACCTTTATCAAACGTTTTGTAGTTGTTTGAACTGCTCCTAAATTGATATCTGCACCAATAAAACGCCTACCAAGTTTCATTGCTACCTTTTGGGTAGTTCCGCTACCCATAAAACAGTCAAAAATAAGGTCGCCTTTATTGGATGATGATTTAATGATACGTTCTAATAATGTCTCAGGTTTTTGTGTTGGATATTGAACACTTTGTCTCTCCTCAGACATTGGATTCAACATATTTATATCAGACCAAACATTTGAAATAACATTTCCTTTTAACTCATGTAAATAAGTTTTGTACTGAGGGTATTTAGCCCCATCAGTCCATCTTACCTTATCTTCCTCTTGAAGTCGGTCAAAAGTTTCTTGTGAATAAGATGCTAATGTATTCCAATAATAGTATCCATTTTTATCCTTTTCTTTAAAACGAGCTTTATACTCTTCTGATGGTGGCGTATACAATTTGTTAAAAGTATAGTTAGATATGTCTTTCGTATATACTAATAATGTGTCAGAAAGTATAGGGAATTTGTTTGCAATTGCTTTACTACTTCCAACAGTTGTCGAACGTTGCCATATAACCTCATTGAAAAAATTTGATTGACCAAATATTTCATCCATTATACATCTTAGATAATGCGATTTATGCCAATCACAATGAATATAGATAGTACCTGTATCAGATAGTAACTCACGAAGAAGAACAAATCGTTCATACATGAATTGGAGATATTCATCATTTGACCAAATATCTGTATATTGTTTTTCTTCAAATGCAGAATTATCATTTTCTACATTTTGCCCTTTTAGTGATATCCTTTTCTTATAATCTGCTTTACTATCAAACGGAGGGTCAATATAAATTAAATCTACATGTCCACGATATTTTTTCAAAAGATGAGACATCACTTGTAAGTTATCACCCCAAAAGATTTTATTCATCCAACCATCGGTTTCTTCACCATGTTGTTCCTTCAATTGTGCAGGGTAATATTGCGTACTTGTAAAAGGACGTTTACCCTTCCATCTCAACATGGGATAACCCTTGATAGGTTCAAATTTAAATTCTTCAACCGAATCTATTTTTCGTTCTGCATTCAGATTTAATCTATTATCTTCCATAGTAATTAATTCTTTCTTTTATTCACTAAACATATGTGGATTACAATAATATCGCATATCACATTCTCCGCATTGCTTTTCACCTTTAGGTGTACGACTCATATCGTAATCTTTTGATTCTATTCTGTTTACTACCTCAGAAAATATATCAATCGTAGCGTTTATGTTATCTATATTTGCTTTAAAAGTAATGTATGGAATACCATCATCTTCTTTTGGGTAGTACAAATGCAGTTTACTTATTTTTACACCTTTGTTTTTTTCGATAATATGTGCATAAACTTCCAATTGACGTTGGTATTGGTTCAACAATTTTCGCACTTTAGGGTCTGTTGAGTTTACATCAGGTTTATCTCCTGACTTAAAGTCTACCAATTCTACTGTTTCATTATCACCCTGTATAAGGTCTATAGTTCCTTTCAGAATATAATCTTCTTTTACCAAAGACACATCAACTTCGGTTTCTAATATCAAATTCCAACGACTCTGATTGCGGTCACGATACCTTAACACCTGTTTCAACAATGCGTTAAGCTGTCCTTGGTGTAGATAACTTCTTTGCTGTTTGGATAATAGTTGATAATTACGATTAAACCAATCGGTTATATTTTCATTAGTGAGCTTATTTTCTTCTTTCTTCAATACTGCACGATGAATATCTTCAATCGTTTGATGTAATAAACTACCCCCTAAAACGCCCCCTGTACGAACTTCAACAAATCCTAATTCTTTATAGAATTTATATTGTAAAGGACAGTTTTCATATAATAAGATATCGGATGTAAAAGCATATTCATGCTTTATATTGATGGGTTTTAGGTTTTCTAATTCAAGCAATTCGGGTTTAAAACGTTCATCTGTCCAAGATGGCAATTTATTAAAAGTATCCGCAAAATGTTTGGATGGTGTGCGTCCTTGTCCCTCTCTTGTACAAGCTGATAATACCAATAGGTTCTGAGGTCTTGAAAAAGCAGTATAAAACAACCTGTAAAAGTCATAATACTTAGTTTTTTTAATAGGTTCGAAGGGTGGCTTGTGATAGTAGTCTGATTGAAGTTTCAAGTCAATATCATCATATTGTTCTCGTGGTGATGCGTTTAATGAACCAACAATAACAATAGGGAATTCAAGCCCTTTGGATTGGTGAATAGTCATAAATGAAATACAACCTGAGGGAGCGTATTCTTCAAAGTCTTCATATTCTTCAAGACCACCTTCCTTCAAAAATCGTAAGAATTTATTAAACAATTCTTTTAAGGTTCTGTCAATATTCTTTTCTGTAAAAACAGTGATATTATAGGTATGTTCAAACTTAAATAATAGTTTGGAGAACATAGCGATATTATATGTTGCTCTCAGGTCTGTTTTCTTTTCTTGTAGGTTGACATCCAAATATTTTGAAAACATTGGAAATTCAAGAAGTTGATACAAAAGGGCAGCAAATGCATAGTTGGTACTTTGAGAAAAGTTAGTATGAGCTTTCATCTTACTCAAAGTCCACTTATAAAGTGTTTTGTGAGTTTGTGAGTCTTTCGTAAACTCATTCATAAATTCTACTTGACAACCTCTATAATAATACCATATATCCAATTCTGCTGTATCATTCCATTTCAGACGTTGAAATAGGTTAGGAAATATGGTAACAAATGCACCAATCAGCAAACGTATTTCTTCACGTTCAAAAAACATCTTGGAACGTGGTGAGAAAACAGGTATGCCCTTATCTTCTAAAAATTCAGCTAATCCAATGGCTTGGTCACTTTGAACAGATTTGAATAGAAATGCTATTTGATTGTAATCAGTCAGTACACCCTTATCTTTTAAATCTTTGATGAAATTATAAACTTCTTGATGATAAGCTTCTTTATCATTATGTTTAGATACTTTGATTACAGCAGGAATGTTTGGATATTCACCATCATTTGGTTTGATAGTCTTTTCGTATCTGAAAGTTTTACCATTATGATTCCAATTATGTCTGTTCATAAACCTGTTATAGAAATTGATAATATCAGGGTGTGAACGATAATTGGTATCTAATGTAACCTTTTTACAAGTCCCTTTTTCAAAGTGTGTAGAAAACTCTAAAATATTGCGTATAGAAGCTCCTCGAAAACGATATAAACTTTGATCATCATCTCCAACAACACAAATATTTTTGTGTTTATCAGCTAGTAATAGAATAAGACGTTCTTGAATAGTATTGGTATCTTGATATTCATCAATCATAATATATTTAATCTTATTCTGCAATTCTGCTAATATATCAGGATTGTACTCTAATAACCCAAGAGCTTTACTCTGTATAGTAGCAAAATCAATAACATTTTCTTCTTTCAGCAGTTTTTGATATTCTTTGTAGAAATCACCAATCACTTGTAAATCAGGCTCATCAGAATTGTATAGCTCATCAGGGTCGATATATTCTTCTGCTATTTTAGATACATATTTTACAACGATATCAGCTTTAATCCAATTGGATAAATTTATCTTCCAAATGAAGTCACTATTTTCAACTGCTGTGAATCTATTGATATTTCTAAATATAAGATATCGTTGGTCAAATTGATCAAGAATATTATAGTTTCGTTTAAGACTCGTAAACTCTCTATATTCTTCCAATATTCTAAGAAAAATAGAATGTAGTGTACCAATATACATTTCATTGAGATTAATATCTATCCCAAGTTGTAATAATCGATTTGAAATTCTTGTGACAAGTTCTTTTGCTGCTTTCTCAGTGAATGTAGCAACAAGTATAGTCTCTGCATTAACACCTTTTGATATAAGGTAAACTACACGTTCCACAAGGGTTTTTGTTTTACCTGCTCCTGGACCCGCAATTATTAGCAGGGGGCCTTCTGTATTTAAAATAGCTTCCTTTTGGTTTTTATTAAGAGCTTGTTTATCGATTTTCCATATTTCTTCTAATACCATTGTATATCAACATAACGTCAAAATTAAAGGATAAATATATATATTAATATAAAATAAAACAACAAAAAGTAAAAGACTTATATTACTTAATACTTTGACACTAAACAAAAACAAATCAATTTTATAAACCATTATTTGTTTCATGTATCTATAATTAATTGAATATAAAAACAATGATGGGAAAATTGTTTATAATAAAAAATGTTAGGGAAAACTTATTCTCGAGCTAGATCCAAATATGCATCATGGAAGAAATGTAATATCTTCTCGAATTATTAGGAGTTTAACCTGAAGAATAGGTAAATAAGTTGAAACTTTCTTAACAAACGGTATCTAAACTTGAGAAAAAGGAGTAAATAAATGATAAGATTCTAGATAAAAATGCTTCTGCTCTACATTTTCTTATTGAATCCATTAAGATTTATAAAGAAAAGGGTATTAATTATAATAAATATATGTCAAGATGAATCATTCAGTTACGCTGTTCATTATAAATATGCTATTTATCCTATTGAAAAAATAGTAGAATTCTATATTATAAAATAAGCACTTTATGAAAAAATGATTTAATAGAGAAACTGTTTAATAAGTAAAATAATATTTATTTATTGAAAATAAAAATCAAACCGGCTTTATAGATATTGCCTAAAAATAAAAAACACCAAATATTATAATTCGGTGTATCAGATATTTGAATTTTAATCTTGTGGAGCTGATGGGGCTCGAACCCACGACCTTTAGACTGCCAGTCTAACACTCTAGCCAGCTGAGCTACAGCCCCGAATTTTCGATCACAAAGATAACTTATTTTTCTTTTTTGCCAAACTTGCTAAGGTTGTTTTTCTATATATTTCTAAGGTAGCATCTCGAACTTCTATAAATACATCTCGTATGGTACAAGTATCTTCTGTTGTACAAGTATCACACGGTTGATGATACATAATCGACACACAAGGCAATAATGCGATCGGGCCATCCATTAATCGAATCACTTCTATCAAGGTTACTTTTTCGGGATCTTTATTCAATCGATACCCTCCTTTTGCTCCTCTTCTACTAGTTAAAAATTGTGCATTCTTAAGGTCTCTTAAAATATTCTCCAAAAACTTTTTGGGAATATTTTCATCATTAGAGATTTCTGTCGATAATATACTTTTATCCTTATCTTGTCTTGCTATATAAATTAAAGCTTTTAAAGCGTATTTACACCGGTTGGAAATCATAAATCTAAAGATACTTATTTTCCTTCAATTAGTAAAACTATTTCGCCTTTCAAAGGCTTTTCTTTGCATATTTTTACTATTTCGCCTACCCTGCCACGCAACGTTTCTTCATACATTTTGGTAAGTTCCCTGCTTATGCTAACTCTTCGATCTTCTCCGAAGATTTCAGAGATTTGTTCCAAAGTAGTATTTATTTTATGGGGGCTTTCATATAAAATAATAGTTCTGCTCTCTTGAGATAGCTCTTTAAGTTTGGTTTGCCTTCCTTTTTTGGCCGGTAAAAAGCCTACAAAAATAAATTCATGAGAAGGAAGACCTGAGATAGCCAGGGCAGGAACAAAAGCCGTTGCTCCCGGGAGGCATTCTACCGATATATTTTTTTCGATACACGATTTTACAAGCATATATCCGGGGTCCGAGATTCCCGGCGTTCCGGCATCGGTGATTAAAGCAATGACACGTCCTTCAGAAATTTGCTGAGTATATCCCTCTGTTTTTTGATGTTCATTAAACATATGATATGATTGCATAGGCGTTTGGATATCGTAATGCTTTAAAAGCTTACCGGAAGTACGAGTATCTTCAGCCAAAATTAAGTCTACTTCCTTCAAAAGACGTAAAGCCCGCAGGGTTATATCTTCCAGATTTCCAATAGGAGTTGGAATTAAATATAGCTTTCCACTCATATACTTTATAAACTTTTAAGAATCAAACCTGTGAACTATTAAACCGGATAGACGTTCCACATATTCTTCTTTGTTTTTCCAATTGTATTTTACGAACATTTTTTCCATCCATCTTTTTGCTTCTTCTATCGTTCGGGTTTGGTTTAACTGAGCAAATTCAGCATCCATATCTGATTTGCTGCCATTAAACAATTGACTGATAAATGCTATGGAATCATTAAAATCTAAATTAATTGGTCGTACAATTCTATTCTTTTCTTGAGGTTTTATTTCTGCAATTTGGATATTCAGAGAATTCATTTTTTTTAAATTTTCTTCCTCTGATTTTCTCATCTCTTCAGTTGTATCAACTGCTTCTACAAAAGGATCCTCAACTTTTTGTTCTTCTGTGATTACATTGTTTTCAACCTTATCATTTTTTGTTGAGTCTATAGGATCAGATACTTCACTTGCCGCCTCTTTGTCCGTTTCATAAAAATCTCTAACCTCTACTTTTTTTTCCTGAACTTTTCCATTACTTTCTAAATTTTCAAGAATCTGCTGATATTTAGAAGTAGATAATTGTTTTAAAAAAATAAATTTTTCGTATAAATTTTGAATTTTCTGCTGATGCGACAAAAGACCTGAAAAGCTTTGCACACGGCTAATTTCTCCGGCAATGGATTTTATTTCCTCTAGAACTTCCTTTTGAAATATTTCTTTAGCATTCATAATTTGCTTTTTAATATGTTCGTTAATTTCTACTTTTGTAAAAATTTTTATTAAAGACCCGAAATTTACAAATGTTTCTTGAAAATACAACAAATAGCACTCAACAAACTGGCTGGATTGAAGTAATTTGCGGTTCCATGTTTTCCGGTAAAACTGAAGAACTTATACGCAGACTTAAACGTGCAGAATTTGCAAAACAAAAGGTTGAAATTTTCAAACCTGCCATGGATGTAAGATATGATGAAACATTGGTGGTTTCCCATGACCAAACTTCTTATCCCAGCACTCCTATTGATAATCCTTTAGAAATTCCTCTTTTGGCAGCCGATTGCGATGTTGTAGGAATCGATGAAGCTCAGTTTTTTAGCGATACTATAGTGGAAGTTTGCAATCTACTTGCCAATCAAGGAAAACGAGTTATAGTTGCAGGTTTGGATATGGATTTTAAAGGCAGACCTTTTGGACCGATGCCCTTTTTAATGGCTACCGCCGAATACGTAACAAAAGTACATGCTGTTTGCGTAAAAACCGGAAATTTAGCTAATTATTCCCATCGAATTTCATCCGGTGAGAACTTGGTGGAATTAGGAGAAAAGGACAAATATGAACCTCTAAGCAGGCAAGCTTTTTGGGAGATAATGAATAAGGAAAAAGTACAGAAAAAGGATGAAATTTAATTAGAGATTCTACGATGAAATATTCCGTATCTCAACTGGCTCGAATTATCGATGCCCAACTCATCGGCAATCCTGATAGAATAATTAAACATGTATTCTATGACAGCCGAAATATAGTATCTCCTGCAGATGGTACTTTTATTGCATTTAAAGGAGTTCGAGACGGACATACTTATATGGAAGATGCTTATAATAAATCGGTTCGAATTTTTATAGCGTCACATATTCCCTCAATGCATCCCGATGCTACATATTTGATAGTAGATGATACGGTTTCTGCATTGCAAAAATGGGCTCGTCATCACGCAACTTCTTTTCCTAATCTTCTAACCATAGGCATTACCGGAAGTAATGGTAAAACTATACTAAAAGAATGGCTTGACCAATGTTTATGGGATGAATTTTCAATTATAAAAAGTCCTAAGAGTTTTAATTCTCAAATTGGACTTCCCTTATCTCTATTACAAATTACATCTAAACACAATTTAGGAATTTTTGAAGTCGGAATTTCCAAACCCGGTGAAATGGATAAACAGGAAGATGTTTTGCACCCTTCAATTGGAGTCCTCACAAATGTATTGGCAGCTCATTCCGAATATTTTAAAGATCGGGAAGAGCAAGTTATAGAAAAAATTAAACTTTTTAAAAACTCAAGGGTAATTATTTATCCAAGTGATCCGATTATTTCAAAAATAATTCAAAAAACGTATCCCAATAAAAAATTAATTTCTTTCGGAAAGGAAAATTCAGACATCCAATTATTAGATATTTCTCTTACCGGTAATACAACAGAATTGAACGTTTCCATTTGGGGGGAGAAGAGAAAATATACTATCCCTTTTACTGACAATGCCTCTATTCAAAATGTATTATGTTTAGTAGCCGTACTTTCTGAATTGGGTTGTAAATACGATATCATACAAGAAAAAATTTTTCATTTGCAACCGGTATCGATGCGTTTAGAACAAGTATCGGGAATTAATAATTGTACTATCATAAACGACACCTTCAACTCGGATTACCAATCTTTGGAAATAGCCTTACAGTTCCTTTTTCAGCAAAATAAACCTAAAAAAGTATTGGTATTATCGGATATTTTCCAATCTCGTCTTCCTGAAGCTGCATTGTATAAAAAAATTGCTGATTTAGTTAATTCTTTTCCTTTACATCATGTCCTTTTAGTTGGAGAAAAAATGCACCAATATCAAAGCTTATTTAATGCTATGTTAAAAAGCTTTTTGTCCACGGCAGAAGTTATTAAGTTTTTAGAAAATCGATCTATAAAAGATGCTGCCCTATTAATTAAAGGGGCCCGCGTGTTTGAATTGGAAAAAGTTGCTCAATTATTGCAAGTTCAATCTCATGATACCATATTGGAAGTTAATCTGAATTCACTTTTGAATAACGTAAATTATTTCAAAAGTCAATTAAAACCGAAAACTAAAATTATTGCCATGGTTAAGGCTTTTTCTTACGGTTTGGGAAATTTTGAAATTGCAGAAGTTTTACAATATTATCATATAGATTATCTGGCCGTAGCTTATGCGGATGAAGGTATTAAATTAAGAGACCGGGGGATTTATTTACCCATTATGGTTATGAATCCTGAAATCAGCAGTTATGATCGTGTCATTGAATATAACTTGGAGCCGGAAATATACAGTTTTAGGGAACTTGATTTATTTACACAAAAATTAAAAGAAAAAAGCGTATCGGATTATCCTATTCATATTAAAATAGATACCGGAATGCATCGTTTAGGCTTCCAACCCGATGAAGCTCAAAAATTAGGTGTCTTATTAAAAGATAATATTTATGTAAAGGTAAAATCGGTTTTCAGTCATTTTGCAGTGTCCGATGTGTTAGAGCAAGAAGAATTTACCAGATTACAAGCGACGAGACTGAAATATTCATTTGATCTATTAGTTAAAATATTAGGTTATCGACCTCTTCTTCATATAGCAAATTCAAACGGTATTCTTAATTATCCTGAATATCAATTTGACGCCGTTCGTTTAGGTATTGGTATGTATGGATATATTGATAACGAAAAGGCTTTAAAAATGCTGGAAAATGTAATTACTTTAAAAACTGTTATCTCTAATATTCACAATCTTAAACCCGGAGAAACGGTTGGATATGGCCGACATTATGTTGTTGAAAAAAATTCTTCTATTGCAACTTTACCTATTGGCTATGCAGACGGTATTCGTAGAATCATAGGAAATGGTAAAGGATATGTAACGATACATGGAATGAAAGCTCCTATCATTGGAAATATTTGTATGGATATGATGATGATTGATGTAACGGGCATTGCTTGTAAGGAAGGAGATCCAGTCATTATAATTGGTGAAAATCCTAGTTTGAAAGAATATGCTGACTGGTATCAAACAATTCCTTATGAAGTCTTAACCTCTATTTCGCCCAGAGTAAAGCGCATTTATTACAGGGATTAAAATATTACTTCCTATTATATTTGAGGATCTCATCTATATTCTTATATAATTTTAAACTAATGAGCCTTTAATTACTATTGATCACAATATTATTTATTTATAAAAAATTTATAATATCTACAGATTTAAAAAAAACGGTTAAGGTAAAAAAGTTACTTTATGAAGTTTTCAGATAAATTTTACTTAACCGTATAAAATCTCAAACGTATTAAATATAGTAATTTAATTATGCAACCGTATACTTGCTCGTATTAATGCAATAGCATTTATATTCTCCATTAACATATCTTTAGGCTGATGATGTTGATTCTGTGAAACCAGCTTTATATAATTGTCTCCTAATTCGGATTTTTGGACAAACTTAACGGTAATATATTCACTCCAATCATCAATTTTTATAGATAGTAAATACATTTCTCCCCAAAAAATTTTATCTAAAGTTATTTCTTTATATAATACTATATCACCACTTTTCAGTAATGGATACATGGAATCTCCTTTCACATATACTCCTCCATCGCAATTAGCTATACCCGGTATACGAATTCGATCCAGAACCGCTTCACTGGAAGTCCCCTTAAAAAGCTCAACCAAACCGGCCGTAGCTTCTAAATCATATAATGGAACATCTTGTATTTCTCTAACAGGATCCGCCGTTTTACGGTGCACATTTATCGGAACAGTAATAATTTCTTTTCCTCTCGGAAATCCTGATCCTCTTTTTAACATGGATTCCCTTCCGGTAAGAAGCCAATTTACATTTATTTCATCAAACTTATTGGCAATATCTTCTAATATATCATAAGAAGGTTTAGTTCCTTCCCTTTTTAATCGGTTTAATTTTTCCGAAGAACTATATCCCAACCCATTAATTGCAAAATCATGAACACTTCTAAATCCTTTATATTTAATGATCTCAGCTATTCTTTCAAAGAAATTTGTGTTATTTTTCATATTTTATTTATTTTTTGCAAATATGTTTGTATGTTTGCTTTGTATTATAACGTAAATATACATTAATTTTTTAAAAACCCATATAATTACCAGAAAATTAATTTATTAGATATCGAAACTTTTATTTCGATTTACAAACAAACAAGAAAGATGTTAACTAAATAGGAACTAATAAATGATTATATGAATATAAAGAACAAAATACCATTTTTAAGATTGATTCCACGAATTATAACGGTTTAGTTAAATATAGTGCGCGAATTTAGAATGATCCAATTATTAATATTCAATTATAAACCGATTTAGCTTAGTCTCAATTAGCATTTAAAGAGAAGCAATTCACCAATTAATACACCATACCATGAGAAAAAGAAAATTAAACATCCATGATTTAAGAACCTGTTTAAGCTATGATTCTGAAGTTCGAAAATTTCTTAGTTTAAAGGAAAGATGTATCATCCATCATAATCAAATTAAAATTTTAGAGTGGTCTTACCCTTTAGAAATACCCGTCGATCTCATTGATAAAATTGAAGATAAATTAGATGAAATACGTCGAAAAAGATGGAAACGACCTGAGTTTCATTTTGAAAGAGAAAGCAACCATATTACGAGAATACAAATAAAATGAAAGAAAATATTCTTTTTTTATGATTTATCTATTGATATGTTATCGATTTCATTTTGTAAGAATTTTCTTTTTTTATTCTTTTTTATTGAAAGCTTCTTTATTATTAGCTTTTCTTATCCCTTAATTTTCAAGAAGTAATAAGCTAATAATTTTTGTTATCGAAACTAGACACCCTAAAAATTAATATTTTATATGATATAATTAAAGTGTATTTCATATTAAAACCTTAAATAACAACCTTTAAAAAGCCCATATGATACCATATTATAAAGAAATTAACGAAACACTATTTGATTTTTTTATCCAAAACAAAGGTGTGATCCTTGTTACTGTGATCAGTATGATCGCTCGTTCCTTATATAAAGGAACTTCGGTATGCAGACTTCTTATTAAAACACCCATTTCCATAATAATAGGAATTTCCATGAGGATACTGATGCAAGAATTTACCGATGTATCCCACAATACTATATACGTATTATGTATGCTTACCGGTGCATATACGGGAGAAATTTTAGATGGCATTGAACAACTTTTAAAGTGGATTCCATCGGCTTTAAAGAAAATTATAAGTAAAAAACTGGATATTGACGATAAAGACCCTTAATTTAAAGAAAATCAACATCAATTGAATTCATTGAATTTATTATAACATACTTTTTAAATAAGAAGTATTTAAAAATGAGAGATTTTCTGTGAAATATTCCATTTAATAGGAAACCTTTGCATTAGTAAGTCTTTGAAAAATATTTATTTAAATAATGTTAATCAATTTAGAAATCAATAAAATTTATAACCTATTTTTTACAGCAGTTATAAAGGTAGTATATTTGTTTTTGAATAAGTTTAAGATAATATACGATAAAAATGCTATCAATAAAAAATTTGCACGCAAGAATTGGAGAAAAAGAAATACTTAAAGGAATAAATCTTGAAATCAATAAAGGAGAAGTACATGCGATTATGGGTCCTAATGGAGGGGGAAAAAGTACGCTTTCCAATGTAATTACCGGAAGAGAAGATTATGAAGTTACCGAAGGTTCTATTCTTTTAGATGGAAAAAATTTGTTAGACCTTGCTCCTGAAGAAAGAGCCAATGCCGGTATATTTATGTCTTTTCAATATCCCGTGGAAATTCCGGGTGTTAGCGTTTCCAACTTTTTAAAGGCAGCCATAAATGCTAATCGCAAAGCTCGTGGACAGGAAGATATTTCGGCACAGGAATTTTTACAAAAAGTTAAAGAAAAATCTGAAATGCTTGAAATAAGAAAAGATTTTCTTTCCCGATCTCTTAATGAAGGATTTTCAGGTGGTGAAAAGAAAAGAAATGAAATTTTCCAAATGGCTATGTTAGAACCTAAATTATCCATTTTGGATGAAACGGATTCAGGGCTTGATATTGATGCATTACGTATTGTTTCTAATGGGGTTAATAAATTAAAAAATAAAGATAATGCCGTTTTAGTTATTACTCATTACCAACGCTTATTGGATTATATCGTTCCTGACTTCGTACATGTTTTAATGAACGGAAAAATTATAAAATCGGGAACTAAAGAATTAGCATTGGAATTAGAAGAAAAAGGTTACGATTGGTTATAATTTTCGAATACGCCAATCAGTCATCCTCTTAACTAAAATTAGTAAAATGAACATTCCACAACATACAGAATTAGTAAAAATTATAAAACAAGCTCAACAAACATTAGAGAATAGCAGTCTTCCAACCTCAAAAAATGAAGATTGGAAATTTTCAAAAATAGCAGATTTTAATCCGGAAACTTATAAAGCTGCAAAAAATAATCCTGTTTCTAAAGAGATTATAGAGAGTATTTTAGGTAATGAATCGAATTCTTTTAAAATAGTTTTGATTGATGGAATCATTTCACCAATGTATTCCAATTACCCACAGGATTCATGGAAAGTGTTTCCTTTTTCTGAAGCTTTAAAAAATGAAACATATCAAACAATTATTCTCTCTAAGCTAAATTCCATTTCTAATAATGAGAATTATTTTAACGTATTAAATACGGCATCATATCAAGAAGGAACTTTTATTTATGTACCTAAACATACAATAGAGAATCAGTTAATTGAATTAATCTATATAAGCTCAAAACAAGAATATAAGGCCATTAGCAACCTTCGTAATTTATTTGTCATTGAAGATCAGTCTCAAATTCAAATTTCTGAAAGAATTCATACGCTTTCTGAATTGGACTTCTTCCATAATATAGTTACAGAAATTTTTGTTGGAAAAAATACGAATTTCAGCCTTTATAAAATTCAGGATGATAAACATTCCTCTTGTTTAATAGACTCTACCTATATTGAACAAGAAAAAGACAGCAACGCCTTTGTGCATACTTTTTCATTAGGCGGCAAAACGGTTCGCAATGAATTATCTTTTGATCACAAAGGAGAAAATATCAATTCTACATTAAAAGGGGTTACCCTTATAGGAGATGGACAAGAAGTGGGAAATCATACACTTGTTAAACATAACCAACCTAATTGTGAAAGCCATGAACTTTATAGAGGGATATATCAAGATTCTGCACATGGCATATTTAACGGAAAAATCAAAGTAAATAAAATAGCTCAAAAAACGAATGCTTTCCAGCAAAATAATAATATTTTGCTATCTGAAAACTCGAGCATCGATACGAAACCTCAGTTAGAAATTTTTGCAGACGACGTGAAATGTTCCCATGGGTGTACTGTAGGGCAACTTGATGATGATGCCTTGTTTTATATGAAACAAAGGGGAATACATGAGAAAGAAGCTAAAGCTTTACTTATGTTCGCATTCTGTGCGGATGTAATGGAATCTGTTTACATTCCTTATTTGAAAAATAAAATAAACAAGATTATTGCTCAAAAATTAGATGTAAATTCTGATTTTGAAATATAAAAAATATATATAATTTTTTCAAAGGTTAGGATTAATTCCTAACCTTTCGTATTTAAATAAGTTAAATTCAAAGTTTAAACTTCAATCTTTTTTAATAACTTAGCTTCATCGCTAATAAATTTTAAATGAAAATACTTCTTTCTCCGGCAAAAATTATGAGTTTGGAAACCAATTCAAGCTGGAATCAACACACTCAACCCGAATTCATTGATTATAGTAAAAAATTACAATTTGTTTTAAAGGAATATTCTCCATCTGAATTAGAAAATCTATTGAATATTTCATCAAAATTGTCAGAAGAAAATTGGGAACGAATTCAGAAATGGACTCCCAATCCTTTAAAAAAGGAGTGTGTACAGGCAATTTTTGCATTTAAAGGAGAAGTTTACAGAGGGCTAGATGCCGAATCCTTATCTAAATCCGCCTTAGATTATTTACAAAAAAATTTATTAATTCTTTCAGGCCTTTACGGTTTGCTTCATCCTTCAGATGATATTATGTTATATCGATTGGAAATGGGAAAAAAACTTAAAACCGAACAAGCCAACGATTTATATGGGTTTTGGAAAGATATATTGAATACTTATTTGAATAACTTACTTGAAAATGATGAACCTATACTAAACCTTGCGAGTAAAGAATATTTTAAAGTAATTGACCTAAAAAAGTTGAAAGGTCAAGTTATGGATATTGAATTTAAAGATTATAAAAATGGCTCTTTAAAAAGCATTATGATGTATTTTAAAAATGCCCGTGGAAAGATGACTCGATGGTGCGCTGAAAACTCTATATCCCATTGGGAGGATATCAAAACGTATAATGAGGACGGATATGAATATTCAGATCAATTATCTACAGAAAAAAGTTTAGTATTTGTCAGGTAATTAAAGTAAATCTTTTTTAAGATAAAAGCTTACGTGCTCTCATCAAGCTTACTTTTACATTAGCTAAAGATAAACCGGTTTCTTCAACTATATCTTTAAGCTTTTTACCTTCTACATATCGAGAATAAATTAATTTTCGATAATTTTCAGGAAGATTATTTAATCTTTTTTCAAATGCTTCTAAATTTTGTTTATCAATAAACAACTGCTCAGGCGATGGTTCCCAATCTCTTGGCTGTTGATAGTCATCGTCTAAAAATTTATTTTTATCCTTATTTTTTTTTCTTAAAAAATCTATGGCTGAATTATGCGCAATGGAAGTAACCCACGTTCTAAAATCAAAATCAGAATTGTATAAATTTAACTTACTTAAAACTTTTGTAAAGGTTTCAACAGTGAGCTCTTCTGAATAATTTTCATCTTTCACTAAAGAAAAAATATAGGACTTAATATCACTCCAAAATAAATTTACTATTTTACTTTGAGCCTGTTGCCTGGAATTTTTTGCTTCTTCGATTAGCTGTAATAGATCTAATTTATTTTTCAATTTGAAATTATTCTCTTTTTTAGTTGACAATCTACAATAATAATACCTAATTAAAAAAATAAAAATTTAATAGTTACACTTATTATATGAGCACTTAATAACCTTTATTTCATTTGTATATAACAATTTCATGGCATTATTTTTGAAATTATCTTATCCTAATAATTACATAAAATTTATATGAAATCTTTTATAAAAAATTGGTGGATTATGCTCCTTTTAGGCATATTGTTCATTTTAGCAGGTATTATAGTAATGGTGTCTCCTACTCCATCACTAATTTTCTTAACAACATTTTTTTCTGTCTCTTTTCTGGTTTTTGGTATTTTCGAAATTGTTTTTTCATTAAGTAATACTCATACTAGCAATTGGGGATGGTATTTGGCCGGTGGTATTTTAGATTTATTGGTAGGGATTATATTAATATCCTCCAATATATTTACTCAAATGGGAATCTTATCTTTCTTTATTGGCTTCTGGCTGTTATTTAAAGGGGTAAGTTTAATTGGCCACTCGTTTGATATTAAGAACATGGGGTTAAGTAATTGGGGATGGTTATTAACTTTAGGCATACTGGAAGTTATCCTTTCATTTGTAATAGTGGTATTCCCTCCAATCGGATTAGCCGCTTTGCTAATATGGGTTAGCATATCTATGTTGTTTTTAGGCATTTATTACATCAGTTTATCTTTTAGTGTTAAAAAAATAAAAAATAATATAGTTTAATTTTAAATTATCTATATTTCATTATAGACCTTTGATATTTTTATTTTATCAAAGGTTTTTTCATTTATACATAAATTTTTAAGCGTATTTTAAACTCATAGCACTGTATTACAAATACTTATTTACAAAAATAAATACCCCACTTAAACAGTATATATAAGTCATCTGACACCTTGACGCGTTTACTTTCTTTTTGTCATAAAACTTTTATTTGGCATATTTTTAGAAAAAAGAAAAGGGTATTACCAATTAGTTTAAAAAAATAATATAAAAATTAAAAATAATAGATATGTCAGAACTATCAATTAAACCATTGGCTGACCGTGTAGTAGTAGAGCCGGCAGCTGCTGAAACAAAAACAGCTTCAGGAATCATTATCCCTGATAGTGCTAAAGAAAAACCACAAGAAGGGGTTATAGTTGCAGTAGGAGCCGGAAAAAAAGACGAACCGTTAACTGTTAAAGTTGGTGATAAAGTTTTATATGGAAAATATTCCGGAACTGAACTAAAACTTAATGGAAAGGATTATCTTATAATGAGAGAGTCTGATATTTTAGCAATTGTTTAATTAAACCAAATACTCAAATCTTAAAAAAATTAAAATGGCAAAAGATATAAAATTTAATATTGAATCTAGAGATGCCCTTAAAAAAGGGGTAGACGCTTTAGCTGACGCTGTTAAAGTTACTTTAGGACCCAAAGGAAGAAATGTAGTTATACAAAAATCTTTCGGAGCTCCTCATGTAACTAAAGACGGTGTTACTGTTGCAAAAGAAATTGAATTAGAAGAGCCTATTGAAAATTTAGGAGCTCAAATGGTTAAAGAAGTTGCATCTAAAACCAATGATGTTGCCGGTGATGGAACAACTACAGCAACTGTATTGGCACAAGCTATTGTAAGAGAAGGATTAAAAAATGTGGCTGCGGGTGCAAATCCAATGGATTTAAAAAGAGGGATTGATAAAGCAGTAGCTGCTGTTGTTGAAGAATTAAAAAAACAATCTCAAGAAGTTGGTTCTGATTCAGAAAAGATCAAACAAGTTGCATCAATTTCTGCAAATAACGATGATACTATCGGTTCACTTATTGCTGAAGCTTTCGGTAAAGTAGGAAAAGAAGGTGTTATCACTGTGGAAGAAGCAAAAGGTACAGATACTTACGTAGACGTAGTAGAAGGTATGCAATTTGACAGAGGATACCAATCTCCTTACTTTGTGACTAATACAGATAAAATGATCACTGAGCTGGAAAATCCATATATTTTATTATGCGATAAAAAAATATCCAGCATGAAAGATTTACTTCCTGTATTAGAACCGGTTGCACAACATGGTAAATCTTTACTTATTATTTCTGAAGAAGTAGATGGTGAAGCATTGGCTACTTTAGTAGTAAATAAGTTAAGAGGGTCTTTAAAAATTGCTGCTGTTAAAGCTCCGGGATTTGGAGACAGAAGAAAAGCAATGTTAGAAGATATCGCAATTTTAACAGGAGGAACCGTTATTTCTGAAGAAGCAGGATTAACTCTTGAAGGAGCAACATTAGAAATGTTAGGTACTGCTGAAAAAGTATCTATTGATAAAGATAACACGACCATCGTTAACGGTGCTGGAAGTGATGAAAACATCAAACAAAGAGTAGCTCAAATTAAAGCTCAAATTGAAAATACTACTTCTGATTACGATAAAGAAAAACTTCAAGAGAGACTTGCTAAATTAGCGGGAGGAGTTGCTGTTTTATATGTAGGTGCTGCTTCAGAAGTTGAAATGAAAGAGAAAAAAGACCGAGTAGATGATGCATTACATGCAACTCGTGCTGCTGTTGAAGAAGGTTTTGTTGCCGGAGGTGGTGTCGCTTTAGTTCGCGCAATTAACGGAATTGAATCACTTAAAGGTATTAATCAAGATGAAGAAACCGGTATCAAAATCGTTAGAAGAGCTATTGAAGAACCACTTCGTCAAATTGTAGCTAATGCCGGTGGTGAAGGTTCTGTTGTAGTTAATAAAGTTAAAGAAGGAAAAGATGATTTCGGTTACAATGCCAAATCTGAACAATACGAAAATATGTTCAGTGCCGGAATTATTGACCCTACTAAAGTAACTCGTGTTGCATTAGAAAATGCGGCTTCTGTTGCCGGAATGTTATTAACTACTGAATGTGTAATTACTGATATTAAAAAAGATGAACCTGCAATGCCACCAATGGGTGGAGGAATGCCGGGAATGATGTAACAATCACATTTTTTCTTTATAAAAATAAAAAAATCTCGGAATTCCGGGATTTTTTTATTTTATTTTAAATTATTCAATTGATTTTTAGAATATTCTTTATTTTATACTTATACCGTTATTTGTTGAATTTATTTTCCCCCATACATTACAGTTACTTAACTTCTTTATTTAAAAAACCATCTATAACAAGGTAACTCGCTAATTAGATGAATAATAGCAATTATATCTAAACCTAAAAAAATTACTGATACGTATGCAATATCCCAAAATTTGTATACAATTAAGTTAATCTGTTAATTACTGAAAAATTTATGTCAACTTTTTCATTATCAGAATGAATATTTTGTTTTTATATCCACTGGATTTAGATAATTTTTAAAATTAGAAACTTTCAAAGGTTTATAAAAATATTAGTTAAATTTTAATTACAAAATTAATATAATGTGTAAATTTGTAATGTTTTTTGAAGAATATTAAAATATGAAGCATCCTTTATTTTATGCAAAAATTTTACTCTTTGGAGAATATGGAATTATTGAAAATTCAAGAGGTTTAACTCTACCCTACAATGCCTATAAAGGAACTTTACAGTTTTCTTCAAAACTTAATGAAATTGAATCAAAATCAAATAAATCATTGCATAAATTTGCAAATTATTTGAAAACTTTATCATTACCTGAAAAATTTTCGATTAATATTTCTCAGCTTGAAAAAGATATTGAAAAAGGAATGTTCTTTGATTCTAATATTCCTCAAGGATATGGGGTTGGTAGCTCCGGTGCTCTGGTAGCTGCTATCTTTGATAAATATTCTGTAAATAAAATTTCATCTGATAAGATTCTAAAAACTGATTTAAAAGATTTAAAAAACGTTTTAGGACAAATGGAATCTTTTTTTCACGGAAAAAGTTCAGGTATTGACCCTCTTATCTGTTATATGAATATCCCGTTGTTAATTCAGCCTAATGCAGATGTTGACAAAATAGGATTAACAGAGAGCAAAGACGGAAAAGGAGCTGTTTTTTTAATTAATTCCGGTATGCCCGGTGAAACAGAACCTATGGTTCAAATTTTTTTTGAAAAACTTAAAAATGAAGGTTTTAGAAAAACATTAAAAGAAGAATTTATAAAATATAACAACAATTGTATAGATTCTTTTCTCAATAGGGATATGGGATCCTTTTTTCAAAACTTGAAACATCTTTCTCTGTGGGCCTTAGATCATTTTACCCCTATGATCCCTCGAAAATTTTTAAAAATTTGGAAAAAGGGTATAGATACTAATACTTATTATTTGAAACTTTGCGGATCCGGAGGTGGCGGATATATATTAGGCTTTACCCAGGATTATGTAGCTACTGAAAAAATGTTAAAAAATTACAAAAAAGAAGTCGTATACCGTTTTTAATTATAAACCCCTTAATTTTTTTTGTATTTTTACCTGATTAATATCCTTATTGGATGTACTCTTCAGGAAAAAAAATATTTTTAATTAATCTTTCTTTTTTGGTTAGGGTTAGAATTTTTAATGTAATTATGCTAATTCTAGCCATGTATATTTCTGCAATTTATTTATTTGGTGATGAAAAAAATATTGTTGAGAATTTAAAAAATATAAAGCTTCATGGTATTATCTTATCCTCGTCACTAAGTGCCATGGCTGGTTATATTATAAATTTTTTTTACGATCAGGAAAAAGATATGATATATAAACCGATAACTTCTATATTGCAACGATTTATCAGTAATGGAATAGCTTTACGATTTTACATTTTTTTCAATATCATATCTTTAACTATTGCCATAGTGTTATCTTATCGTATTTTTATTTTTTTTCTAATTTATCAATTTATCATTTGGTTTTACAGCCATAAACTCAGTCGAATAGTTTTTATCAATAATTTGACTAATTCTGCTATCATGCTTTTTCCTTTTTTAGCACTGTTTTTATTTTATGAAAATTTTTCTTCTTACATTTTATATCTTTCTGGATTTTTATTCTTAATCATCTTCATCAAAGATATTTGTAAAGATCTTCTCTCCTATAAATATGATCATCTTTTTAATTACCATACTTTGCCTAATACTTTGGGAATTATACCTACCAAAATTATATTAAACATATTATTTTGTTTATTATTATGTATTTCCTTTCAATTAAGCTGTGAACCTCATCTCTATGAAATAAGACTTTATTATTTACTAACCATACTATTATGCGTTTGTTCGATTGTGGTTATCTGGTTAAGTAAACCTCAATATATTCAGATATTAATATTTATGATCAAATTTTGGATTTTTTTAGGCACTATTTCTCTAGTATTTATTGATGGGAATCCCTTAACTTTGCACTTTTAAAGAAGTTTGTTTAAAAACAGCTTTCTACCCATTTATATTCACATATATCATTAAGGTATATTAACATAGATTTGTAACAGATGAAAAATAATAAATCATACGACAGAAGAGGCTCTGGAAGAAATGAAAAGTCTCATAAAAAAGAATATTTCAAAGCCAATGATAAAAAGGAAAATAAACCCGGTAAAAAAAATAAATTCGAGGATAAAAAACAATTTGCAACAACTACTCCATTTAGAAAAAGATTACCTAAAACTCCTAAAGAAAATGACGGAACAAGACTCAATAAATATATAGCAAATTCAGGCGTTTGCAGCAGAAGAGAAGCGGATATATTTATTCAAAATGGAGTTGTTGAAGTTAACGGAAAAATTATTACAGAATTTGGGTATAAAGTACAACCGGGCGATGAAGTATTTTTTGACGGGAGATATATTCGTCCTGAAAAAAATGTATACGTACTTTTGAATAAACCCAAAGGTTATATTTCAACTACTAAGGATGAAAAGGCCAGAAAGACCGTATTGGATTTAGTCGCCAATGCTTCTCCTTATCGTTTATATCCTGTTGGACGATTGGATAGGCAAACCACCGGTGTACTTCTTTTAACTAATGATGGAGATCTTACTAAAAAATTAACCCATCCTTCCCATGAAGTTAAAAAGATTTATCATGTCACACTAAATAAAAAAGTATCGGTTGAAGATTTTGGCAAATTGCTGGAAGGTTTACGATTTGAAGAGGGAATAGCTAAGGTTGACAAGATATCCTATATTGAAGGAGCTCCAAAAAACGAAGTAGGAGTTGAAATCCATATCGGGTGGAACCGTATAATTCGAAGAATGTTTGAAAGGTTAGGCTATGAGGTAGAAAAGCTCGATCGGGTAATGTTTGCCGGATTAACAAAAAAAGCATTAAAACGAGGTTACTGGAGAATTCTCACAGACCTCGAAGTTAATACTTTAAAAATGCTTTAAATATTTGTTATTATAACTTTCCTATTGGAAAGTTTTTTTTTTCTTTATAGTTATCTTATTTACAATATTGTCAATTAATTTTTGCCATACATACGCTAAAATAAATGTTAAAATGAATGCACATATATTTTCAATATTGGAAGGCAAAAACAGATGAAATAAATAGAGGATTTTCTCATGAAATATAAATAAGGTAAGGCTATGTATTCCTAAAAATGTAAGAATCGGAAATTTATACGACTTAAATAAAGAAAATAAATAACATAAGAACATACACAATGGCAAGGTAATAAGAATGAAAGGGGCTACATAAATTCCATACTCTTCAAAATAGGGAGTATAATAATAAAAATAATAAAGAAGACTTACTCCTACTATTAGACTTAATGCAAACAAAACTATTGTAAATTTATTAAATTCATATTCCTTATTTCTAATTAAGAAATCGGCTAGCCAAAAACCTATAACGTAATGAGGTATTCTAAATGTTAAATTATAAAGATATTCGTACGTATTATAGGTTGAATAGCTAAAAATATAAGCTGCTGCTATGGCACATAGTGTAGTTGCAGTCTTATTTATTTTAAAAAACTTGTAATATAAAGGTGTTACAAGGTATAAAAACAAAAGTGCAGGAATATACCAATCATATATTTTTCCTAAACCCACATTTCTCCAATAGCCTAAAGTAGTTAAATTATAAAATAATGAATCTGTATTCCAAATCCCTAATTTTATCGCTATGATAGTAACTATTAAAACAACTGGATAATAATAAGGTAATATACGTAATGCTCTTTTTTTATAAAAATGTCTAATTGAATCATCATTATGTATAGAAAAATAGACACCAAAACCGGATACTAATATAAAAATATCCACCCCACCATAGCCTATCCGTTTAAAGAATTCTAAAAATTTTGATGTACCTACATACACGTGAGAATGGTAAAACATAACCCATAAAATGGCAAAACCCATCAATAAGGTTCTGTATTTACTAAGTAAATTTAATTTCATAATATTTATTTTAGTTTATTTTGAGCGAATTTAACCAATCAATGTAGTCTCTGGCATTTTTCATATGCTCTGCCGGATTGGAGGTGAAGGCATGTCTGCCGGTATTTCTTATGGCACACATATACAAATAATCAGTTTTAGCCGGATTTAATACGGCATCAACTACGAAATCATTAGGAATACAAATAGGTAGAGGAGGTAAACCTTTATACTTATAGGTATTGTACGGAGAATCAATAGATACATTTTTTACTCTCTTAACTTGAACCTTAAAGCCATATACTTTTCTTTCAGCATACTGAACGGTAGGATCCGATTGTAATTTCATATCATTTTTTAGACGATTAAGATATAAGCTGGCGATGATAGGCAGTTCGTCTTTTTTTACATATTCCCTTTGAACTATGGAAGCTAAGGTATAAACCTCTAGAACAGACAACCCTAATTTATCGGCTTCTGCTTTTCTTTTTTCATTCCAAAAACGGTTATGAATAGTTTCAAATCTTGAAAATAATTTTTCAGGCGAAGTATTCCAGTCCATATAATAGGTTTCAGGAGTGAAATATATTTTCAGTTCTTCCACATCATTATATCCTTTTAACGATGCTTGTTTTTTAAAATAATTTATAAAATGTAAAGAATCATCTTCTAAATTCTTGCCTAAATCGGAAGCTAATTCATAAATGTCATCATATGATTTAATTCTTAAATGAACTTCATCTTGCTTGCCTAATAGTAATCGCCTGATTAAATCTTTATTATTTTCGCCTACATTTAATTTATACCTTCCTGCTTTTATTTTATCCGGATATTTTTCAGCATAAGCTACTTTGTCAAAAGATTCGATGTCTTTAAGATATGGAGCAAGCATTTTTTTTACCTGATGGTAACTAGCTCGAGTTGGAATATATATAAGCTTTTCCTGAATAACATTAGAGCTGTAATATTTTTTGTAATAAGGAACGCCTACTATAATTAATCCCAACGAAAATAATAAAAACAAAATTATTATAACAATAATTATTTTTTTCATATTCGATTACTTGGTTCGACAAACATCCAATTAGGATTAAACGCTACAAAAATACATATCTTTATTTAATTTGTATAATATAAACTTGGGTTTTTATATATTTGTTAGTAACTTCAAGTTGATTAAATATGATTTTAGGTTTATTAGGGAAAAATATTTCTTATTCTTTTTCCAAAAATTATTTCACGGAAAAATTTAAATTACTGGGATTAAAAGATTTTTCTTATAAAATATTTGATATTCCTTCCAAAAATGATATTTCAAAACTCTTTAACACGCCAGATTTAATCGGTTTTAATGTTACCATTCCTTATAAAAAAGATATACTAGATTTTCTAGATGAATTAAGTCCTGAGGCTGAAAAAATTGGAGCTGTTAATACGGTTAAAATTAAAGGTAAAAAAAGAATAGGTTATAATACCGATGCTATTGGTTTTAAAAACTCATTAGTTCCTTTATTAAAACCCCATCATCAATCGGCTTTAATTCTCGGTAACGGTGGAGCTTCCCAAGCGGTTACTTATATTTTACACCATCTTTCCATACCTTATACAATCATATCCCGAAACGGAATAAATACCTATAGCTCATTAACCCAAGAAATAATTTCATCTCACAATTTAATTATAAATACAACACCGGTAGGAACTTATCCTAATATAGATGATTGTCCCCCCATACCCGCTCATTTTTTTACCCCTCAACATTTAATTTATGATTTGATATACAATCCGCAAGAAACTAAATTGTTACAACTGGGAAAAAAAGCAGGTTCACAAACTAAAAATGGATTGGAAATGCTCCATTTACAAGCTGATCATGCCTGGAATATTTGGTATGAAAATAAGTAACAAAAAAATTATTTTCTGTCAAATAACGTTCCTGAAGCTTGAGCTTTCGGAAATATGGTCATGTCCGCAATTTGTACATGGTCGGGTCTTGAAACGGCATAATAGATAGCATCCGCTATATCTTCTGCAACTAAAGGCTCAAAACCCTGATAAACAGAGTCTGCTCTTTTTTGGTCTCCTTTAAATCGAACTAAGGAAAATTCTGTTTCAACAGCACCCGGAGCAATATTGGTAACCTTTATCCCTTGAGTTAACAAATCCATTCTCATTCCTTTACTGATTGCTTCCACGGCATGTTTGGTAGCACAATATACCGTTCCTTTTGGATAAGTTTCCTTTCCTGCAATAGAACTTATGTTTATTATATGCCCTCCTTTATTGGCAACTAAAATAGGCACAACGGCTTTAGATACATACAGAAGTCCTTTAACATTCGAATCGATCATCGAATCAAAATCATCAATTGAAGAATCCAAAAATGTGTCTAATCCATGGGCATTTCCTGCACAATTTACTAATATATTTATATCTTTCTTGTTTTGATCCGACAAACTTTCTATTGCAGAAAATACCGCTTCTCTATTTCCAACATCAAATGAAAGAGTGGTTATTTTCACTTTATCTTCCAATTCTTTTTTTATATCTTCCAATCTACTTTTTCTTCTTCCACAGAGTATAAGGTTGATTCCTTTTTCAGCGAAAATTTTCGCCGTAGCTTGGCCTATACCTGAAGTAGCCCCGGTAATTAAAGCTGTTTTTTGCATATACTATTTTTAAAGAATTAACTTACTAAATATACAAAATTATTCCAATTAAAATAGCTTATAAAAAACAGTTTGTTTATTATTTACCTTTATT
Source organism: Apibacter sp. B3935 (assembly GCF_009827705.1). NCBI lineage: Bacteria > Pseudomonadati > Bacteroidota > Flavobacteriia > Flavobacteriales > Weeksellaceae > Apibacter > Apibacter sp. B3935. The sequence continues at coordinate 10,719 of NZ_WINL01000003.1, read as the reverse complement.
CAAAATTCGGAAAATTCTCAACCAATTCAATATCATCAACTCTAAAACCTCTATCATTACTTGACGCTTCACTAATCAATTCTAAGGTTGAAATTTCTTTTAAAATTTCATCCGGAATTCTGATCATTATGCCTTTGTATTTGTTTCTATTGTTGAATGCATTGAGTTCAATATCGGGTAATGTCAGCTCTTTCTCATTAAATCTAATTCTTAGCTTGTTTGTATTAGAAATTTCATCTGAATTATAAATATTTGCATTGAAATTATATCTCAAGGCTATATTTTTTCGGTTTCCTAATGAGATATTACTTATGATTAAAGATGATTCTTTGTTTGCCGGAAACCATATAAAAAATTCTTTCTTGGCAATTTCACTGGATCCGTTTAATTTTCTAATATCAGCCAACCTAAATGGATCCGAATAAACTGCTCCTTCAGCCTCTCCATCAAAATTAGTAACCGCAGATACTTTAGGCCATGGACTTGAAATAATTATTCCTCCCTTGACTTTAGTTACCTTATTAAAAGTTTCTTTAAAAAATCCGCTTGGAGGAATCGGTGGCGTTGAGTAGTCATCATTATCAACACAGGAGATAAGAAACCCCTTAACCACTAATCCAATTATTATAAGTGAATATGTGTATTTTAATTTCATCATTTCAATAATTAATCTTCCAAATGTATTGTATCAATCCTAATTCCTTTTTTATTTTTACTTGCTGATCCAAAAAATTCAATTTTTTGAGTACCATCCGGAATAGGAATTCGCACAGTATAAAATGTATTTTTATTGTTGCTTATATCTAAAGTAATATGGGGCAGCTCCACTTCAACATCATTACATTTCACTATTAAATCATCCACAAAGCCAATATCCAATGAATTAAAAATGCCTACATTGAGTTTAAACGATAAAACCATTTGTTTATGACCGGATGTATTGATATGGTCTATAATTAATGAAGCATTAGTATTTGCCGGAAACCATACCAAAGGGGAAGGAAATGAAGTTCCTGAAGTTCTAATATCTGCTTTTCCATAAGGATCACTATAGGCGACCGATTGAGAATTATCAAAACCGTTTGCATTATTTATTTTAGGTCTTACGGATACATTTGAAACCTTATTAAAAGTTTCAATAAAAAAAGGTTGAGTAAGTGGAAAATCTTTGACATCTTCTATAGTTCTCAGGTTCAACCTATAGGTTTTATACTTTCCATCATATCGGGTCATAATTCCTCTCAATTTACCCTCTCCATAGGGAATTTTATATCCCGCAAAAGAAGCATAATTACTTATAGGTACAGCAAAATAATTGAGATTTATAGTATTTACCTGATTGTCTGTGCTAGAATTGTTTCTAACAAATGTTTTTCCCGGTTCATTAAATTCTACTCCACTAATTTCAACCAAAGTACACAAATATTTTTCATTATTATTGACCTCTCTTGCAGTTAACAATTTACCGGCTGAATTTCTTTTAATAACCAATTCTTCTTCATTTTTTTGATCTTTACCCAAGATAATATTCGATTTCATAACTGAAGGAGTTATTTGATCGACGATATATTTTTCCGGCTGAGTGGGAAGCATACCAATCTGAACCATACCGTTTTGCTTTCCATAATAGAGATCATCTAATTTAATATATAGTTTAGATCCAAGCGGATAATAAGTATATAAGCTGGATTTATTAATGCTGAGTACAATCCCTTGAGTTCCATCTTCAGTAACTAAAAATAAATTTTTATAAAAATTTCCGGCATGATCTGTTGAAATAACATAGCCCTCTAAAATTTCGCCATTTGTAAAAGCTTTTGCCTCTATACCATTTTTTCCGGTAAAAACAGGAGCTGTTTTTAAAAGATCAGAAATGTATACAGTCGCTTGCATTAGCCGACCTTGATTTACTGAGGGATTTTTATAATCATCATCATGTACACAGGCCAATAGAAACCAAGATATAAATATAAATAGTACACTATTTTTAATCATTTTTTCAATTTTAAAATTTATCGTTTATTTCAGCATTAATTTAAAATCTAAAAGAAACGTTTATGAAATACGATCTGCCTCTATCGTAAAAAAGCTTATTACCAAAAAGCGGATAGGCCAACGATTTATCTTTTTCCAATTGTTCATAATTGGAATATCTTCCTTGCTCAAATGATCCGGTAACATAACCTCTTTCATTTAAAATATTATTTATCGAAGCACTTAAACTCAAGGAATACTTACCCATTTTAAGAGATTTACCCAAAGAAGCATTTAACATAAAAACATCTTGAAATTGCTTCTGTTTTATAATTGATTTAACATTTTCTTGAGTAGCTCCCTCATATGGAAAAGCATCATCTTTCATAACAAAGTTTTTGGTTCTTGATAGAGAAGATATATTCGAATAATTATCTTGTAAAAAATTACCACTAACTCCTACCCACCAATAGTTAGGCGAATCATATTTAATTCCAACAACATATGCTTTTTGTGGTGTTCCGGTAATCTTATAATTTTTAATGAAAGAAGACCCGTAATCATGTACACCCGGTGAATTATCACTAAGTATGTACAAATTAGGATTATTTTTATACGTATATTGTCCCATAGATGCTATACCGGAGAGGGTTAAAGATGGTGTTAATTTCCATTCCAACCCTATTTCGGACCCTAAATATTCTTTTTCAACACCTGCTAAAACTTCTGAAACAAACGCGTCTTCACTTTCATCTAAACTAACTCCTTTAGCATAATAACGAGTTATTTCTACCGCATCTTTTATCTTTGTATAGTATCCGGTAATCCTGGCTTTCACAGAAGGAGACCTTAAAATATATGTTAAATCATTAGTATTTATTCTTTGATTGGATATATGAGGTGTTATGTCATTATTTAATCGGGAATTCACAAAAATTTCATTTAAAGTTGGTGAAGACTCAAAATAGGCGGAGTTTAGTATAATGAAATTTCTTCCATTAATCTTATAAGTTATTCCTGTTCTAAGACCCAATTCCGTAAAATTGGCTTTATTAGATTTTCCGTACGAATTATTCGGATATAATCCGTGTTTAAATTTTCCGTCTCTATAGGCTTCACTCCAACCGAATACTAATGATACTGCCATCTCCCAATGGTTAAACGTTACTCTTGAGGTAGCATTTCCCGTTATTTCCTGCCTGAACATTCGGTAATCATATTCTGTTTTCTCGCCTTTTCTTGCTACACTACCGGGTTTTAAGCTGTTATAATCATCGGTAGATGAACCGGAACCATCACCCTTTATAAATGAACTTTTATTTACGACAAAATCTGCTCCCAATAAATCATTTACCTCTCTATAATTATCTGAAACTAAATTTTGATAATTTAAATTGAGAAAAAATTTCCAATTATCGCTCAAAAAAGTCTGCAAATGAATGGCAGCATTAAAGGTTTTATCTTTATAAACATCATCCACCAGGAAATAGGAAGCTCTTCTGCCTATTTGCCCGCTGTAGGGATCTTGATATGTTGGAGCATGATAATTTGTATTATATAAATATCCCCAATCGAGTTGAGTCACGTTGAGATCATTAGTCTTCCAAGCATGAAGAAAATTTTCATATTCCGTCATATTTTCCTGACTAAGCCAGTAACTAGGTAAATTTTTATAATAAGTTGGAGTTGGGTTATCGGCTTCATACCTATTTAGACGGGAACTTTTATTATATCCAAATTGATATGAGGCTGTAGTTGTTATCTTTGATTTATCGCTTAAATTCCAGTAATGAGTTAACATAAATATCGGCTCAAAAATTCTTTTAACCCTTTCATTTCTTTTATCTCCATCTTGCCAGCCCCAATATGAATTATAATTCTTACCTCTTAGGTCATATACTTCTTGTGTATTAGGACTCATTCCTGTTTTTCTTGTTGGAGTACCGAATGCAGTAAGATTTAGTCTGTGGTTATCATTAATTTTTTTCTCAAGAGATGCGAAGTACGCATAGGAATTATTATAGGTCCCATCAATTACTCCTTCTTCCATCCATCTTCTGGAACCTGAAAAAGTGAAAGCCCATCCCGACGGAAGCATTCCCGAGGAATACGTTGTCATGATTCTATGTTGATACGTACGATTTGAAAAAGAATAGGTTAGCTGAAATCCTTTCCTGTAAGAAGAAGAACGTGTATCGTAATAAGTTGTTCCTCCCAAATTGCTGAAAGAATAATCAGAGATGGTATTATTTTCCGCTAATTCGTAAGGATATTTAACAACATTATTTAAACCACCCCAATTACCAAAATCAGGTTTTCCTGTATGATTTTTAGACATTGGAATACCATTAAACATAATATTTGCATAACTGTTATCAATTCCCCTTACTTTGAACCAGTAAGATCCTAATTCAAAAGAGGCGGTTTTAGAAAATACATCTTTAGAAGATTGTAATAACCCAATTCCTGTCATTGATTGAGAACTCTCTTCATCCGACGAAAAATCATCTTCCATCAAAGTCAATAAACCTTCATCCTCTTGAGAAGGATTATATTCTAATTTTATTACTCCTAAATCTTTCCTTGTTTCTTTAGGAAAAACTTTTACCGTTAGAGTTAAGGGCACATAGCCTACTTTATTAATGATGATTAGATAAGTTCCTACAGCTACATCTTTAAATTGAAAATATCCTACCCTATCGGATTTGGATTGTATCAAACGATCTTCACCTAAGCTAACGACAGCCTGATCTAAAGGTTTATCTTGATCTCCTTTGAGATAACCATAGATCATAGTTTGCGCAAATATTACCTGATTTACAAAAAGTATCCAATACAATAACTTAAATTTCATCATCTTTCAGTAATTTCAAGAAGCCTATTGAAGCAAATATAATTATTTATTTTTAGTTTTGTTAATATAAAAAAAACGGATCTATGCGTATATTATTAAAAAATATATTTGTTTTTATTTTTTTATTACTTGATAATACCCCCATTGAAGCACAAATACGATATAAATCAGCAACCGTCATGTTTTATAACGTAGAAAATCTCTATGACACCATTCCATCTGCTGATCTTATTAACGGCACTCTGGATCCTAACGATCCAAAGTATCAAATAAGCGTATCCGAAGATGAAGCTTTACAATCCGGATATGAGGTGTACCGAGATGAACTATCCTTCAATAAACTAAAAGGAAAAAAAGTAGTCAGAAAGCATATTTTAACCGATGAATTCCATTATAAAGGACCAAAACGCTGGAATACAAAAAAATATAAAGAAAAAATCAATAACATCAGCCGAGTTATATCCGAAACCGGAAAGGCCGAAACTCAATCTATGCCGGTAATCATTGGTTTATGTGAAATTGAAAATGAGCATGTATTGAAGGATCTATGCGAAGCCATCAATAAAAGAGGAGGAAATTATGAATTTATTCATCTCAATTCTTTCGATGAAAGAGGCATAGACGTTGGCTTATTATATAACAAAACAAGGTTTATCCCCCTAAATAAACAAAAGCTTTTCATAAATTTACCCAGACAAGAAGGTTATAAAAATTACACACGCGATATACTACTGGTAGAAGGTCTGTTAGAGGGTGAAAAAATGTATTTCTTGGTCAACCATTGGCCTTCCCGACGAGGAGGTGAACAAAGAAGCCTACCCAAAAGGATGGCAGCTGCAAAAGTCTTAAAACAAGCAATGGACAGCCTTATAAGCATCAACCCAAAGGCAAAAATAATAGCTATGGGTGATTTTAATGATGATTGTACCAGCCCCAGTATTAAAAAAGGGTTAAATACGGTATCTAAAAAAGAAAACGTAACAACCGGTTCTTATTATAATCCCGCAGAGAACTTATTCAAAAAAGGATTGGGGACTATTGCTTATCAAGATTCATTTAATTTTTTCGATCAACAAATTATGTCTCCTACCCTTGTTACAGATAAAGAAGGTTATCACTTTTATAGAATGAACGTGTTTGCGCCTTTTTATTTAGTTACTCAAGAAGGTCCTGATAAAGGTTACCCTTACCGTACTTTTTCTAATAATAATTACACGGGAGGATATAGTGACCATTTTCCGGTTTATACTATTCTTATTAAAGAAATTAAATGAGTGTAATTTAATATAAATTATCCATATAAAATACCATCCTACTATAACAGCTTAAACTTACCAACATACCAATAAAAAAAGCGAGATAATTCCCGCCTTTAATGTTTTCACAACGGAATAATCCTTATTGTGAATTGCTTTCAAATTTTATTTGCTTCAAAGATAATCAATAAATCAAACTAATTCATCATAAATATACATTTTTTTTATTTCTAATTAGTTTATACTTTTATTGAATAATTACTAAAACCAAATAGATCATTATGTCTTTTAAGAAAATTCTTGGCCTGAACGTAGGAGTATCTTCAATTGGCTGGGCTGTTGTCCATGAAAATGAAGAAAATCCAAATTTAAATTCTATTACTAAATTAGGGGTGCGGGTAATTCCTATAACCAAAGATGAAAAGAATAATTTTGAGAAAGGATTGTCTGTTACACCCAATGCAGAAAGATCTTCAGTAAGAAGCGCTAGAAGAAACCTTCAACGTTTTAAGCTGAGAAGAAATAACTTAATCGCATTACTACTTCAAAACCAAATTATTTCATCCAACTCTTCCTTGACAGAAAAAGGTAAATTTACCTCTTTCGAAACCTTAAAAAATCGAGCAAAAGCAACAAAAGAAAGAATAGAACTGGAAGAATTAGCCAGGGTTTTACTGCATATAAACAAAAAGAGAGGATATAAAAGCAGTCGAAAAGCAAAAAACAATGAGGATGGGAAAGCAATAGACGGAATGGATATTGCTAAGCTTTTATATGAAAGAAAGTTAACTCCCGGGCAATATATTTACCAACTTATAAAAAAAGGGAAAAAGCAAATTCCAGACTTTTACCGTTCCGATTTAGAAAAGGAATGGTCTACATTATGGGATTTTCAAAAAAAATATTATCCCGATATTTTGACCGAAGATTTTAAAAAAGAACTGGAAGGAAAAGGACAAAGAGCAACTGCCGCTTTATTTCTAAAAAAATATGGAATCAGAATCGCCATAAATAAAGGGAAAAGAGATGAAAAAAAGTTACAAGCCTTTAAATGGAGAGACCAAGCAGTCTCGGAAAAAATAACTCTTGAAGAAATAGCCTATGTTTTGGCTGAAATAAATAACCATATTGCTAATTCCAGCGGATATTTAGGCGCAATTAGTGATCGCAGTAAAGAGCTATATTTTAATCAACAGACAATAGGCGAAAATCTTTTTTCCCAAGTAGCAAAAAATATTCACACTAAATTAAAAAATCAAGTATTTTTAAGACAAGACTATCTTGATGAGTTTGAGCAAATATGGGAAACTCAAGCGCAATTCCACCCTCAACTTACTCCTGAGCTAAAAAAAAAGATTCGAGATTCCGTTATCTTTTACCAACGTAAACTTCGTTCCCAAAAAAGATTAATTAATCTTTGTGAATTTGAAAACAAAGAAATTGAAATAAAGAAAAACGGAAAAAAGAAAAAGAAAAAAATCGGTTTAAAGGTTGCCCCTAAGTCCTCCCCTCTTTTCCAACAGTTCAAAATATGGCAAAGCCTTAATAATGTTCTCATCAAAAGGGATGGAAACGATCGTCCGTTGACGTTAAAAGAAAAAGAATTACTATTTACAGAACTGAATATTAAAGGAAACCTATCCGGACCAAAGGCTTTATCCCTATTAAAATTGCCCTCTAAAGAAACTAAAATCAATTTTACAATCCTGGAAGGAAATCGAACTCAAGAACAGCTTTACCGAATTTATCTTAAAATTTTAGATATGGAAGGATATAATGTTTTTGAACTTTTGGACATACCGGAAGACCAAGAAGAATTAAAACCGGGAGACAGTAAAATCCCTGCCGCAGAAATCAAAGAAATAGTAAAATCTGTTTTTGAAACATGTTCTATTTCTACTTCTATATTAGATTTTGACCCGTTGCTTCCGAATCCTGAATTTGAAAATCAAAGCGCATATCAGCTTTGGCATTTAGTATATTCTTATGAAGGAGACAATTCTACCTCGGGAAATGATAAATTGTTGGAACTGTTAACTACTAAATTCGGATTTAAAAAGGAATATGCACAACTCTTTGCTTCTATCTCATATGATTCAGAATATGGTAATTTAAGTAGTAAGGCAATGCGAAAAATTTTCCCCTATTGTAAAGAAAATACTTTTAGTGAGGCATGCCTATTGGCGGGATATAAACATTCTAAACATTCCCTGCCCCGTGAGGACAGTAATAATCGCAAATTAAGAGATCGACTCGAAATTTTACCTAAAAATTCTTTGAGAAGCCCTGTAGTGGAAAAAGTCATAAACCAATTAATTAACCTGGTAAATTCATTAATGGATGAGTATGGTGCATTTGATGAAATACGCCTTGAATTAGCAAAAGAGCTCAAAAAAAATGCTAAAGAGCGAGAAAAAATTTCAAAAAATAGGGATGCTGCTAAAATTCGATATCAAAAATATTCAGAAATACTAAAAAAAGAATTTAATATTTCGAACCCCTCAAAGAACGATATGATTCGCTATCGATTATATTTAGAATTGGAAGCGAACGGTTTTAACGATTTATATACTGATACTCCTATAAATAAAGATTATCTTTTTACAAACAACTATGACGTTGACCATATCATCCCGCAATCCAAAGTATTTGATGACAGCTTTTCCAATAAAGTACTGGTTCCCAGGCAAGCAAACCTTGAAAAAAGTAATTTAACTGCTTTCGATTACCTATCTAATCAAGGAAAAGAGAAAGAAGAACGCTTTCAATATGTTATTTCAGAATTATATAAGAAAGGAGCTATTTCCGAAACCAAATATAAAAACTTACGTAAAAAAGGATCCGAAATAGGTGAAAGTTTTATCAACAGAGAGTTGCAAGATACACCATATATTGCCGGAAAAATTAAGGAACTCCTTTTTGAAATTGCTCCCGATGTGGTTACTACTTGCAGTGATATTACTTCTAAATTACGTAAAGATTGGAACTTATCTGATCTTATGAAAGAATTGAATGTTGAAAAATTCCGTAACGCCGGACTTACAAAGTTGGTTGAAAATTCAAGAGGTGAAAAAAAAGAAATGATCATCGATTGGGACAAAGGAAATGACCATCGTCATCAAGCTCTCGATGCTTTACTTGTTGCTTTTACATCCCGAAATCATATTCAATATTTAAATCATATGAATGCTCGGGACGATGAAAAACATAAACGGCATGCAGTTATTCTTGCTATTGAAAAGAAGATCAAATATGATAAAATCAATGAAAATGGAAGCAGCTCCTCTCGATTTACTTTTCCAACTCAAAATTTTCGACAAGAAGTCGAAAAGCAATTAAAAGAAATATTGGTTTCATACAAAACTAAAAATACGGTAACCACTGTAAACTTAAATAAACCTAAGAAAAAAGGGGGATATTCGCCCAAGCTTGAACTTACGCCAAGAGGCCCTTTACATAAAGAAACCATTTATGGGATGTCAAAAATTTCGCGGACTAAAGAAATAATGATTTCTTCAAAATGTAACTATGAGACGGTATCAATGGTTCAAAATCCTATATACAAAAATGCTTTATTAAAACGATTGAATGATCATTTCAATGATCCTAAAAAAGCTTTTTCCGGTAAAAATTCAGTAACTAAAAAAACAATTTTTTTGAATGCTTATTCAACCGATACCATTCCTGAAAAAGTTACCATCCAATGGTTTGAAAAAGTTTATACTATAAGAAAAGCTATTACCCCCGAAAATTTTAAAAATGAAAAAACTATTGAAAAAGTATTGGATCCCACTACCCAAAACATACTAAGAAATCGATTAAAAGAAGCCCATGGAAATGCTAAAGAAGCCTTTTCAGATTTGGAAAAAAAACCCATCTGGCTAAATCAAGAAAAAGGAATCTGCATTAAAACAGCAACTATAATCGGAGTTAGTAATGTGGAATCGCTACATACTAAAAAAGACCATTTCGGAAATGAACTTTTAGATTTAAACGGCAAACCTATTCCGGTGGACTTTGTGAGTACGGGAAATAATCATCATGTAGCTATTTATGAAGATGCAGAAGGAAACCTACAGGAAAAAATAGTCAGTTTTTTTGAAGCGGTCGAAAAAGTAAATCAAGGACTTCCCGTAATTGATAAGTTCTATAATGAAAACCTGGGTTGGAAATTTCTTTTTACCATGAAACAAAATGAGATGTTTTTATTTCCTTCAGAAGATTTCAATCCGAATGATATAGATATCAACGATGAAAAAAACTTAAATCTAATTTCCCAACATCTATTCAGAGTCCAAAAATTAGCTTCTAAAGACTATTATTTTAGACATCATTTGGAAACCGGCATTGAATTTAATGATGCAAATTTAAAAAGAATAATCTGGAGGAGGGAAAGACCTAGTGGGGTTAGAAATATCGTTAAAGTTCGTTTGAATCATATGGGGAAAATTGTTCATATTGGTGAATAAAAACAACACTCCAATCCCCGTAATTGCATAAACTACAACAAGATAGCCCATACTTAATTTTAAAGTAACCCTGAAACCAACCCATAACTTTGTTCAGACAACCCAACAGCATCTTTGTGATGATCAATAAGTTAAAGTAAAAATAACCGTAAAAGTTACAAATTCT